>DAINDC010000009.1:261-30287 GCA_036732085.1 Fibrobacterota bacterium
CTGGGAGATGGCTCCGTGCTGGATCTGTTACAGGAAATTCTGCCGGAGGAAAAGGATCCGGCCGTCCGATTGGAAATTGAAAAAGCCCTCGCGCGGTTGCGATCGAATTTTTCGTAGCTGGCGGTTATTCCGTAGCGTTGGCATCCTCATGATCGCGGACCTCAAGTTTGCGACGCGGCGCTTGCTTCCCCAGGGAAATGAATTCGTATTGGATGTCCAAAGTCTGATCCGTGACCTGAGGCGGGAAAGCGGGCAGGCGCTTGATACGTTTGAACGTTTGCTGGGCCAAGGTATTGAAGGCCGCGGAAGGGCTTTTTTCCATCCAGGTCACTCCGACAATCCTGCCTCCCCGGTCCACCTTTATTTTCGCGACAGTCCGATAGGGCCTTTGCTTTTGGAATTCCTTCGGCAGCACCCAGAACGCTTCAACCGCCTGGCGGACACGCAGGGCCCAAATCTGAAGACCGGCCTTGCGGAGCCTCACATTTTCAGCCACTCCGTCCTCTTCACCCCCGGGTGGAGGTAAGGTTTCTTTTTCGGCTTCTTGTTTGGAAAGGATGGGATGGCCATCCTCATCGAAATCCTTGCGTTCCAATTGAATGCCATCGCGGAACAACGCCTGGCTTTTGACATGCCCGTTCGGATACCAATAGGTCAAGGTGCTTTCCGGCTTGCCATGATATTCGTAGCCCTCATACCATTTCCCTCCGTCCGCATACCATGCGGAAAAAAGGCCTTCGCGGGCCCCGCCTTTATTGGTGGCCTGGTATTTCATGGCGCCATTGGCATACCACCAGATTTCCTTGCCGTTCTTGCGTCCGTCTTTGTTCATCTCGATGGAATACTTGGGATGACCGGGAGTGTAGAACCCTTTGTCCATCCTGGTCGAGGCGCAGCCCACCAAAAAATACAGAACGAAAAATAGGCCCAAACAAAATGCGCCCAGGTAAGACGGGGCAGGCATCCATGATGGAATCGGCAACCAAGTTGGTTTCATATTGCATTCTAGTATAGCCAAATTGGCCGGCAAATGAATGCGGGTTTCGTCGGAAAGCGGGAAAGGGGAAACCTCAGTACCGGCGCATGACTCCGATGATGCGGCCAAGGATGGAGAAATCCGGTGTCGCCGTGTCCACTATGATAGGACCATAAGCATCATTAGCGGGTTCAAGTCGAACCCGTCCAGACTCGGGGTAGTAGTATTTCACCGTGGTTTCTTCCCCAATTAGCGCCACTACTATTTGACCGCGCTCGGCCTGGCTTTGCTGCCGGGCGAAAATCAGATCGCCATGATAGATGCCCGCATCCTTCATGCTGTCGCCGGTGACGCGGAGCGCGAAAACATTCTGCTGCCGCATCAGGAAATCCCGATCGACTACCACGGTCCCCTCGAGGTTTTCCACGGCCAGAATAGGTTGGCCGGCCGCGACCCTGCCGACGATGGGGATCTCCACTACCTTGGCTTCGTCCGAATTGGCTTCGAACCGGGTGGTGGGTTCACGGGTGTTTTGCGGAAGGTCTATGCCCCGGGAAAGCTTGGGAGATCGGGCGATGAAATTCTTTTTGACCAGGGCCGCCAAAATGCTGCGAACCCCATTAGTGGAGGAGATCTGAAACCGCAGGCCGATTTCCCGGAGGGTCGGGGGCCGATTGGTCTGTTCGATGCGCTCCTTGATGAACTCAAAAACCTCCCGCTGGCGGTCGGTTAGGGCCTTTTTGTCTTTTTTAACTTGAGTTTCCAAGGAAGACCTCCGGGTTTACTCATAAGATACTGCACAAATAATTAGGTGTCAAGACGTGCAGTATAATTATAATTGAATCGAAAGTTTCTTTTTGCTACCTTACATATGTGGTACTTCTTAATTTGCTATTGAGTTTGGGGTTCTTGATTTTTCTTGCATTGGTTTTGTCATTGATCAGCCGCATCAATAGCTTGACGAGACAAGCTAGCAGATTGCTCACGATCCTTACAAAAGCCGAAGAAGCCGAGCAGAATTTAGCCATGGGCGCGCCCATGCAGAAAAGCTCCAAATCCCAGTGAACCGTACCACTCCACACTTTTAGGAAATGCATTTTCCTATGAAGAATGGGTATAATAAAAGTAAGGTGACTCAGGCCTTGCCATGCAAACAGCCTGATTCGGTGGCCAAAATTACTCTGGCCGAACCTTCATAACCTCCTTAGAAAGAAGAAAGAAAGCACAATCAATGGAAACTGCACAGTTTTATATCCTGGCCGGCCTCTCGGGTGTATCCATAGCCCTATGCGCCGTCCTGTTCTATAAGCTCCGTTCCGTCGTTTATATGTTGGAGCAACCCGTAGTTAAGAAAATGTCCCCGGCCCTCAAGCTCAAGCCCGTCAAGGTTGATGAAATCGACACGCATAGCACCCGTACCGATGCCCGTCCGGCCAACGCCTCCAACGGAAACCGCGGCCCCCGCCCCAACTTTGAACGTCCCGAGGGCGGCGAACGCCAGAATCGCGACAGCCAGCCCCGTCAGGATCGCGGACCCCGCCCCGAAGGCAATGCCGAACGCAGCCCGAGCGGCGATCGTGGACCCCGTGACCGCAACTTCCGTGACCGTGGTGAGCGCGGGCCCCGAAATGAACGGCATGGTTCCGGCGGTCGCGATGGCATGGGCAATCGCGAAACCGGTGGACCCCGCGAAGGCGGCGATCGCCACTCCGGCCAAGACCGCAACCGCAACCGCTCCGAGTCCAGCCCAATCGGCGCCGGCTCCGAGGCCGCAGCCCTCGAAGGCGCCGCCCCAATGGCCAGCCGTCCCGCTCCCATTCCTGCCCAGGATCATTCACATAGCGGCCCGGCGCTCGCTCCGCGTCGTCCCCTGCCCTCGACCGTCGATCAGGATTCGTCCGGCAAGGAATTCACGCCTCCGGAACCCGTCTCTGCCGACGTTGCAGCCGATGCGATGTTCATGCGCGAGGACTCCGATATCCAACATGGCCGTCGCAATCAGCTGAAGAAGAAGCCCAAGTTCGATGTCAGCGAAGAGGATATCAAGACCGCGACCACGGAAGAATCCAAGGCCTAATAGCCGAACCAGGAAACTGGAAATTGGAAATCAAATAGGGCGGGTGATGAACCCGCCCTTTCTTTTTGCCCGCCGATTACCGCGTCAAGAACCCAACCACCGACCTCGGCAAAACCTCCGCTCTTGCTTCAGAGCGAATTTGCTCTTACTTCAGACCGAACCCCAGGCTCAGCGAAAGGTGGATGCCCCAGTAGGACTGATCGTGCTTGCCGACTATCGTGAAGGGAACGCCGAATTGTATCGATAGCAAGTCGGCGATATCGACGATAAGACCCGGTTCCGGAATCAGGACATAACCTCCGGTCTTATCCGAGACGCCATTATTATCCCCATCCAAATGGAGCCGGCCCGTAAGTCCCAGATACGGCACGACCGGATCCAATAGATATCCCACTTGCACATGCACGAAAGCCACGTCCCCGGGATCGATTGTATGATCCGCCTTATCCGGAAAATGGAATTCGAATCCGGCCTGAGCCTGACCCAGGATTTTGTCCTTGGAAGCCATGCCCAGCACGGTCAGCGCGAGGAAGTCATGCCGAAGCGCTTCCTTGCTCTTCTTGAACCCCAGCCCATAGGTCATATCGAACCCGACGTTATAGGGACGGTAGGCGTACTTCACGCCCAGCCGCATATTGCTCGGAAACGGGGCCTGGGTCGAATCATGGGATTTGAAAGGCAGTAGCAAATGGCCTTCGAAGCCTTGAGGCAATCCCAAGCGGAGCCCAATCGGATAATCCCATTGGTTCTGGATATTATCGGTCGGCAGCTTGACCAGCTTGGACGAGTCGTCATAGGTCCCGCTGAACGATCGGTACTGCAAACCCGTTTCGATTTGCGCGCGCCACGGAGGCAAGGACAGGTTCTCCTGCAGGAAGGACTTGTCCCGATACGGAGCCGGAACGAAGAGTCGGGTCGAATCGCCCTTGCCCAATGAAAGCGTACGCGCGGAATTCTTCAAATAGGATTCGCGCGGGACGACCAGGAGTTTGGAAACGCCCGGCAATACCAGATTGTTCACATAGGGCGAAGGCCCGATCCGGACGCCGTCCAACCAGATCTCGGCGCTATCTGGATCGGTCGCAACCTCCAGATAACCATAGTGGGTGGGGATCTCCCGGTTCATCTGGGTCACCTGTCCCTCGGCGATGGATACGTCGGGGACGGCCAGGGTATCGTGGCTGGGAAGAATGAGCCAGATATTATATCTGCCCGTGGGCATCTCTCGGTTTTCCAAGGGCGTATCCCCGAGGTATTTCTTATCGGGATCATCCGGTCCCGTATACCAGACCTCGGCGCCGGTAGGGCTCGACTCCAAGGTCAGGAAACCCGTGGCCTTGGCCACCGTGGCCGAAAGCAGCAGAAAGGCGAAAGCGAGCCATGGCGAACCCGGTTTTCTTTTGCGTCCCATCCTCTTTCCTTCCACTTGAATGCGCGTAGCGATACTTAAAAGCTCTCGAATATAGAATTTCCTAAAAGGCATTTATATGCTAGATTTTCGACCTGGATATGCAAGCCCAACCTCGTCTTCCGGGAACTAGCGATGAGCGATAAGGTCATTTGGTTGGAGGGCATGGTCCTCTCGCCGCAGCACTTGCAACAATCCGATCTCCTGGCCGATGCGTCCGTGAACGCCCGCCTGCAATTCCTCTCCCCCTTCTACTATGGATTGGCGTCGCTGGAAATCGATCGCGACTCCCTGGACAATGGTTTCCTGGCCCTCAGGGATTGCTCCGGCATCTTCCCGGACGGGATCCACTTCTCTTCGCCCCGCCAGGATCCCCTGCCGGACCAACGTCCCTTCGAGTCTTTTTTCCCCGCCGCCAAGGAAACTCTGGGCGTGCATCTGGCTCTTCCCGCCTGGGGAGCCGGCAATGCCAATCTCGCCTTCCAGGGCGCGGAGAGTAAACCTGCGCGTTACCTGGGACAGGCCCGGGAAATCACCGACGGCAATATGGGCGGAAACCCCAAGGAGCTGGTCTTCGGAAGGTTGAACCTGCGCATCCTGTTCGACGGCGAATCGCCCACCGGCTTCCAAACCTTGAAGATCGCGGAACTGGTCCGGGACAGCCAGGGCAAGGTGATGCCGAGCGAGAATTTCTATCCTACTTCGGTGCGTGTCACCGCCGCGCATGGCCTCATGGTGCAGCTCAAGAAGCTGATGGACAGTTGCACGCAGAAGAGCAACTACCTGATGGGCCAACGCGCCCAGAAAAGCACCGGCGTCGCCCAGTACAATGCGGAGTCGTTCACCAACTACCTGCTGCTTTCCGCCATCAACGGATCGCTTCCGGAAATCATCCATTTCCACCATCATCCCTTCGCCCATCCGGAAGTATTGTTCCGCCGTCTCCTCAGTTTCGCCGGGGCTCTCATCAGCTTCGGACAGGACGCGAAGGCCACGGACATGCCCAAATACGTGCATGGCGATCTCCAGGGCTGCTTCCGCCCCTTGTTCCAATTGCTCGACACCTTGCTCGGCGTGACCGTCCCCACCGGCTACAAGATTTTCGCCCTGACCAAGACGAGTCCCATCCAGTACTCGGCCAATATGAAGGATGCGGATTTCAACTCCCTGAAGCAGTTCTACCTCGGCGTCTCGGCGCAGGCTTCGGAAGTGGAAATCATCACCACGGTCCAGCGCAAGACCAAGCTGGGTCCCGTCAATCGTTTGGAAATGATGGTGAACGCGGCTTTGCCCGGCATTACCCTGGTGCCGGAGACGAGCGCGCCGCAGTCCATACCCGCCAAGGCCGGCTACAAGTATTTCCGGTTGCAGCAGGGCGGCGACCTCTGGGAGCAGGTGACGCAGAACAAATCCCTGGCCATCCATATGCCCTCGGATCTCCCGTCGACCAAGCTCGAGCTCATCGCGACCACGGAGTAGACGGAATCAGCCAGAGACCACGGAGTAGCAGGCCCGCGCGGGATCTTCCGCATCGCCTCAGGTACTCGGAGACAAGAGTCATCCCATGATGCAACCCGGACAGAAAAAAGTTCTTCAACAACCCATCCAGCCCGCCATGCGCACGGCCTTCGGGCAGGGCAAGGGAATGGATTGGGCCGACGGCGCGGTGCAGACCCTGTTCGGCAGCAATGGCGCCAGCGCGGGGCAGACCCTGTTCGGCACCAGCGGCGGGGCGGCCAATAAGGAAGTCCCCAGCCTGGCCATCCTCGCCACCGACATCCTCCTTATCGGCGTGAAGATCCGCGAGACGTCGAACCTCGGCCAAGCGGATCAGCTCAAGCGCCTGCTCACCGCCTATTTCAAGGACTTCGAACGGACCTGCCTTTCCCATGGCAAGCCCGCGGAGGCCGTGGAACAGGGCAAGTACGCGCTGGCGGCCTTCATCGACGAAACCATCATCAATTCCGAAAGCAATGTCCGCGAGACCTGGATCACCGAGCCGCTGCAGACGGCCTTCTTCAACGACAACCTCGCGGGCGAGAATTTCTTCAAGCGCCTGGAAGCCATGCTGCCGGATCTCAAGCGCAACCTGGAAGTCATCGAAGTCTACTATCTGGCCTTGGCCCTGGGGTTCCAGGGACGTTACCGTCTCTCCGGTCCGGAAGTGCTGCCCAATGTGGTGCGGAACCTCCTCAAGCGCATCGAGGGGCTGAAAGGCGCGCCGCCCAAGTCCATCTCGCCTTCGGCCTATGTCCATCCGGGCGTCAAAGGCCGCGAGAAGAGCGGCCGAGGTTTGATCATCGGATCCGCCCTCTTCCTCGCCGTATCCATCCTGCTCTATTCCGTGATGATGCTGGCCAGCGACGGGGCTTTGGACCCGGCCCGGACCGCGGTGGAGAAACTGCAAAACCGCGCACCGGTCCGCTGAGCCAACAATTATGAAAATCTTCAAATCGCCCGTATTCTGGATCCTGATCTCCGGCTTCCTCCTGGCCATCCTCCTAGTCTTCCTCCTGCCCGTGCTGGGCGTGCATGATGTCCTTGCGCGGATCCTCTGGAGCTCGTCCCCGCTCGTCCTCGCGGGATTGATCACCTTGATCCTCAGCATCTTCCGCCTCAAGAAGGCGCTCAAGGGCCAGGAACAGGTCCAGGCCAATCCCTTCGACGCCGATCTTTCCGTGAAGACCTGGATCGAGCCTTTGAAAGCGGAGACCAAGAGCGCCCTCGACGTGCTGAAGCAGTCCGGCAAGGGCAAGGTGAAGATGGGCCAGGACCCGCTCGATATTTTCCGCTTCTACCTGGTCTTCGGCAATGCCGCTTCCGGCAAGACCAGCCTGCTGGAACATTCCGGCATCCACTTTCCCCGCCGCTTCCCTTCCTCGGCGGACCTCGCCAAGCAGACCCAGCATTTCACGCAATGGTGGTTCTCGAACCAGGGCATTTTCATGGAAACGCCCACCCGCTATGCGACGGGCGAGGATGGCGATGATGAATTCCAATTCTGGCTGACCCAACTCGGGAAGGAAGGCAAACGCACCGCCGTGGATGGCGTCCTGATGGTGGTCAGCCTGCGCGAACTGCTCGATGGCGGTCCGGGGGTTCCGGAATTGGCCTCGCGTTTCCGCGAGAAGATGGCCTTGGCCATGTCCACCTTGCGCCTGGAACTTCCCGTCTACCTGGTCTTCACGCATTCGGATCTCCTGCCCGGCTTCCGCGAATACTTCGAGAACCTGCAGGAACCGGAAAGCCATCAGGTCCTGGGGGCAACCTTCGCGTTACGGGGCAACCTGGCTCCGGCCAAGCAGCGGTTCGAGAGGGAGTACAAGAAGATTTGGGATTCGCTCCAGGCCCGCATCGCCACCAGGCTGTCGCAAGTTTCCGAAAGCAGCCGCCGCAAGCAGATCTTCCTCTTCCCCAATGAATTCGGCGCGGCACAGGACAGGATGGCCACCTTCGTCGAGCACCTCTTCAAGGACACCATGCGCCGCGAGCGCGCGATGTTCCGCGGCTTCTTCCTGACCAGCGTCATGCCTTCCGACCCCTCCGACCTCATCGGCCGGGACGGCCAGCTGCGCGGCAGCGACCCTTTCGGGGATGTCGGCAGCGAAGCGGCCCACTTCCTGGATCACAAGGCCAAGATGCGCGGCCCCGGTGCGGCCCCCAAACCCGAGGCCGTCAGCCGCCCCCGCTCCCTGTTCACCTTCCTCCTTTTCGGCGGCGTCCTCAAGAACGACAAATCGCTGGCGCAAATCCCCGGCTACCGGCTGGGCAGCCTTTCGCGCCAGGCCTTGATCACCTCCGGCATCATGTCCGTTCTCGGCCTGGCCATCCTCGTCTACGGCCTCACGGGCTTCATCAAGAGCCGATCCTACCTGGGCGAGGTCGCCAAGACCGTCGCCGAGGCCTCGCGCCTGCGGTGGAAGGATCCGCGCGATTTCCGGACGGAGTACGCGGTCCTCGACAAGCTCCTGGCCTCGATCCGCGGATTGCAATCCGGGCAGGGCGGGCATATGCCTCCGGGCTTCGGGCACTCCGCCGAGGCGCTGGAACTGGCCAGCCAGGCCCATGCGCTGGAGCTCAACAAATTGGCCGCCCAGGATGCCCTACGTAACCTGACCGCTACCCTGGAGGTGTCCTCGAAGTTCTACAGCCCGGCCGAGCATGCCAAGCTGCGGGAGAACCTCAAGCTGTACCTCCTGCTCACCACCGAAGGCCGCAAGCACTTCAAGGAGATCAAACCGCAGGAGCTCGCCGGCTTGCTTTCGCCCCTTTGGGCCCAGGAAGCCGTGCATAAGTTCGGCGCGGAAAACCTGACCGCCAACCTGGAGACGAGCATCGAGGATCATGCCGGATATTATGCCGAACGCTTCCTGGACGGTTCCATCCCGGCGCTCGATCGTGGCGACCCGGCCCTGGTGCAAACCGCCCGCCAGAGCCTCATGGGCACGCCCAGCATCGAAGGCTTGTACGCCTCCATCGTCGGCGCCGAAGTCACCGCGCACGATCTCGCCATCACCGATATGGGCGTCCCCCCGGATGCGGCCCTTAAGAGCAATGCCAAGATCCGCGGCTTCTACACCAAGGCCGCCTTCGACGATGACGTGATGGACAAGCTGGAACAAGGGGCCGAAGAACCGCATCAGCGGGATTGGGTCCTGGGCGAAGGCGCCGTGACCACCTTGCCGCCCGAGATGCAGGATCAGAAGCAGCTTTATCGCGCCCTGGTCGACAAGTATTACCAGGAATACGCGGACGAATGGATGCGCTTCCTCCAGAGCCTGTCGGTGCGCCTGCCGCAGGATCCCGGCCAGGCCTCGGGGAAACTCAGCGGTTACGCCTCCGCGACCCAGGGACTTCCCGCCGTGCTGGGACGCCTGCTTGTCGAGGTCAATCTCCTGGCCCCGCCCAGCGCGGCGCAAGGCGCCATCGAAGGCAAGCTCGGCAAGGTAGGCGGCAAGCTCGCGTCCATGGCCCTGGAGTCCCGCGATGCGGACAAGAAGCAACTGCGCGATCGGTTCAAGTTCGTGGAGGAGCTCAATGGCGGCGCCTCCGGCGCGGGCCTGATGCAGGATTATTTCACCGCCGTGCGCGGTCTTTCCGAGGTTCTCTCCAAATTGGCCCAAGGCGGGGAAACCGGTTCCGATGTCATGGACGCCGCCCAGGCCCTGTTCGCCGGCAAATCCGAGAGCCCGCTCAATACCTGTTGGAACGAAGCCAATAAGATCCGGACCCGCTATGAGGCTCAGGCCTGGCTTCCTCCGCTCCTGGAAAATCCGGTGCGCGACGTGGCCGGTTACCTGTCCGCCGCCGCCGGCAACCAACTCGAGGCCGCCTACAAGTCCAAGGTCCTATCGGTCTATACACAAAATTTGAAGGGCCGCTATCCGCTGGTGAAATCCGGCACCCAGGAGGTCAACCTCGAGGATCTGACGGCCTTCTTCGCACCGGACAAGGGCGCCTTTCCGATGTTCCTGAACGGCAAGCTCATGCCCTTCGTCAAGATCGAGGACGATGTCATCACGGCCAAACATTGGAATGGCACGCGCATCAAGTTCAATCCCGCCACCCTCGAAGGCATCGGCAAGGCCTTGGCCGTCAGCAAGCGCATGTATTCGGATGCGGGCCTGCGGGTCTACAACCTGAACATCAGCCTCAAGGAATCGCGCAATACGGCCAAGGTGACCTTCCGCATGGGCGAGGACAAGATCTCCGTGAAGCCCGGCGAGGGCCAGGCCCGACAGACCTTCCGTTGGCCCACGGAGAACAGCTACAAGGGCGCGGAAATCATGGTCGACAATATCAACGGCGGCTCGCAGGGCCGGCGCGTGGACGGGCCCTGGGGTTTCCAGAAACTGCTGGACGGCTCGCGCGCCTTGGCCTTCCCACCCGGCGGACTCACGGCCAAATGGCGTTTCAACGTGGCCCAGAAATACGACGTGGACGTGGCCGTGGAAGGGAACATTCCCGATCGCGAGAACCCGTTCACCTTCGCGGAATATTACAAGTTCGATTTGCCCGCCAACCTGGTCTCCACCGAAGGTGATCAGCGCGTCAGCCAGACCAGCCCCTGAGATCTTGATTTCCGGAAAGAGGAGACCCGCATGGCTTCCCTATTAGAAGACCTCCTAAAGCCCATCAGCGACAGTTCGTTCTCGGGCGAGGATGGAAGCTATGATCCGGACTTCGAAGCCGCGCGCGCCGAAGCCGACAAGAGTTCCGAAAACAATTTCAACCTCATGGAGGAATCGTCCAAGCGCTTCCTTCTGAAGAAGTCCAAAGACATGCGGGCCCTCGGCTACCTGACCTGGTCCACGGCCATTAACAGCGGCGCCGATGCCTTCGCGGAATGCGTGGTGGCCTACTGCAAGCTGGTGATGGAACATTGGGACGATATCCATCCCAAGCGTCCCACGGCCCGCGCCAATGCCCTCAAATGGCTGAACGGCGAACGCGTCGTGGGCCTGCTCGGCGGCATCTCCCAGCAAGGCTCCTACGAGTTCCTGCTCGGTGCGACCGAGGAGCTGGGCAAGCTCAATGCCTTCTGCGATCAGAAATTCCCCGAAGGCCCGCCCTCCTTCATGGGCTTCACCAAGGTCGTCCGGGAACTGGCGGAGAAGAACAAGCCCAAACCGATCGAAGAGCAAAAGGAATCGTCGCCTACGCAGGAAACCGCTGGAGCCACCGGGCCCGGAGTCGTCGGTTCGGCCGATGACGCCTTCATCTCCATTCAGAACGGCGCGTTCTTCCTCATGGAGGAGAATCGTACCAACCCCTTCCCCTATCGCCTCATCCGCATGCTGAAATGGGAGCCGCTCCGTGCCGCGCCGCCCAGCACCGCCGGCAAGACCATGGTCCCGGCACCGTATGCCACCACTTTAGAGGCCTTCCAGAACCTGTTCAACAGCCAGTCCTGGCCGGACCTGGCCAAGAACGGCGAAGAAGCCTTCTCTGCGGACGGCATGATTTTCTGGCTGGATCTCCAACGCTATCTTTGCGCCGCCCTGGTGGGACTCGGACCCGAATACGCTCCCTGCGCCGCGGCCATCCGCATGGAACTGGCCCTGCTCTTGAGCCGCCTGCCCAACCTGGCGGACCTGGCCTATGATGACGGCGTCCCCTTCGCGGATGCCATGACCAAGGAATGGATCCAGACCGAGGTGATGTCCGCCTTGGGTGGTGGCGGTGGGGGCGGTTCCGCGCCCATCAAGAAAAAAGGCGATGTCGGCGAGGAACAGAAACAGGCTACGGCCCTTCTGGGCGAAGGCAAGTTGGATCAGGCCCTCAATGTGTTACGCACCGGCGTGGCCAATGACTCCAATGAAAAGAACAACTTCGATCGCAAGTTGATCATGGCCGAATTGTGCTATAAGGGCAATAAACCGAATATTTCCAAGGCCCTGCTGGAGGATTTGCGGTCGGCCATAGAGCGGTATTCATTACTGCGATGGGATACGGAATTATGCGTTTCCGTCTATCATCTCTCCCAAAAAGTATTCCTCAGCCTTTCCGATCTGGCCGAGGAAGGCCTCAAACCTGTCTGGCGCGAAAAGGCCCTTGAGATGCATTCGCAAATATCTAAATTGGACCCAGTTTTAGCGGTAGCATCCGACATCAAATAATGTTGCTACCTTGACGCTTTTGTACTTATAGCCCAAATAATCAGGAGAAGGCACATGGCAGGCAGCTTCCAAAACGAAATTCCTCCAGCGCGCGTTAATATCAAACTCGACATCGACAAGGGCGGCGCCCAGAAGAAGGTCGAGCTTCCTTTCAAGATGCTGGTTTTGGGAGACTTTTCCCAGAAGGGCGATTCCACCCGCCTCGTCGACAAAGAGAAGATCAATGTCAATAAGGACAACTTCAACCAGGTGATGGACTCGATGGATCTCGGCCTCAATATGAGCGTCGAGAACAAGATCAATCCCGGAGGCGGCGACCTCAAGGTGGATCTGAAGTTCAAGAGCATCAAGTCTTTCGACCCGCTGGAAATCGTCAAGCAGGTTCCGCAGCTCTCCAAGCTCTTGGCCGCCCGCAACCTGATCAAGGATCTCAAATCCAACCTGATGGACAATAAGGAATTCCGCAAGAAGCTGGAAGCCATCATGCAGGATCAAGGCGCCATGGACAGCCTGGTCGCCGAGTTGGATAAGATCGTCCCCATGGGCGACGATGCCGCACCCGAAGCCGACAAAGCCGCCACGTAAACATCCAGGAATAAAGAAGAGAACGAGGAGAAAAAATGGCAGAGGAAAAGAAATCCCTAGTCAATGAGATCCTGGAATTCATGGACATCAAGGCCGCGCCGGACAAGCCCGTCGACCTTATGTTGTTCCGGGAAGAATCCGATATCGCCGAAGTAGAAGCCAACAAGCGCGTCACTGCGGCCTTGCGAGTCTTCATCGGCGCCATCGCCGAGAGCTCCACCACGGTGGAGAAGATCGACAAGACCGTCTTGGATCAGCAAATCGCCGCCATCGACGAGAAGCTGTCCTCCCAGTTGGACGCCATCCTGCACCATCCGGAATTCCAGAAACTGGAATCGTCCTGGAAGGGCCTGAAGTTCCTGGTCGACCGGACCGACTTCCGCAAGAATATCAAAATCGAGATGATCGACATCGCCAAGGGCGCGTTGCTGGAAGACTTCGAGGATTCCCCCGAAACCATCCAGACCGGTATGTACAAGCATATCTACACCCAGGAATACGACACCCCCGGCGGCGAGCCCGTGGGCGCCATCATTTCCAATTACGAGTTCACGTCCAAACCTCAGGACGTCAGCCTGCTCCAGAACATCTCGAAGATTTCCGCCGCCGCGCATTGCCCCTTCATCGGGTCCGTGGGCGCGCAGTTCTTCAATCGCAAGAACGCCAGCGAACTACCCGCCATCGAGGATCTCGCGAACTATATGGAACGCGCCGAATACCTCAAGTGGAAGGCTTTCCGTGAATCGGAAGACTCCCGCTACGTGGGTCTCGTGCTGCCCCGCTTTCTGCTCCGTCTCCCCTATGGCCCGGACACCATCCCGGTCAAGGAGTTCATCTACAAGGAGAAGGTCACGGGCGACCAGCATGACAAGTATCTCTGGGGCAATGCCACGTTCTCCCTCGCGGCGAACCTGTCCCGTGCCTTCGCCGAAAACGGCTGGTGCGTAGGTATCCGCGGCCCCGAGGCCGGCGGCAAGGTCGAAGACCTTCCCATCCACTTGTACGACGTCGGCCGCGGCAACCAGATGAAGATTCCTACGGAAATCCTCATCCCGGAAACGCGCGAGTTCGAGTTCGCGAACCAGGGCTTCATCCCCCTGAGCTTCTACAAGAACCGTAACTATGCCTGCTTCTTCTCGGCCAACTCCGCCCAGAAGGCCCAGCTGTACGACGATCCGAACGTAACCGCCAACAGCCGCATCAATTCCCGCCTGCCCTACATCTTCCTCAGCTCGCGTCTGGCCCATTACCTCAAGGTGATCCAGCGCGAAAACATCGGTGCGACCAAGAACGCATCGGTGCTGCAGGATGAGTTGAACAACTGGATCAAGAACCTGGTTACGGAAATGAAGAACCCGAGCCCGCAGGTCGCGGCCCAGCGTCCGCTGAGCGCAGCCGAAGTCAAGGTTTCGGAAATCGCCGACAATCCCGGTTTCTTCCGGGTGACCATGGCGGTCAGCCCTCATTTCCAGGTCGAAGGCATCGACGTCAATCTGCAGCTCGTCTCGCAGATGCCGAAGGGGAAATAAAGCCATAAGCCTCATTGCAACCAGCCCTTGAGTTGGTTGCATCGGTTTATCAACATTCGCGGGCGGAGGATTTTTCCTCCGCCTTTTTTTTGCTTTCCTTTTTTTGCTTCCCTTTTCCTTCCTTATTTCCGATTCACCGATTTTTCGATATTCCGTCTCAATGATTGATTCAGGATTCGAGTCGGGATGGCGAGGGCCGATGGGGATCATTCGTCACACCTGGGCCCCTCATGTGACCCGGGTCACAGATTCCAAATCGCCGAAGTATTAACTTTAGGAAAGAGAGAAACAGATGAGCTATTATATTTCATCACTCACACAACCCTCTCACTTTTAAAAGGAGTACTATCATGGCGTTGAATGCATACCTCAAGCTGAAGGGACAGAAGTCGGGCGAGATCAAGGGTTCCGTGACCCAGAAGGGACGCGAAGGCAAGATTGCCGTCATCGCGGTTTCCCATGACATCATCTCGCCCCGCGATGCCGCTTCGGGCCTGCCCACCGGCAAGCGCATGCACAAGCCCTTCGTCATCACCAAGGAATTGGACAAGTCCACCCCGCTCTTGTACAACATCCTCACCACCAACGAGAACATCCCGGAATGGGAACTCCAGTTCTGGCAGCCCTCCGCCACCGGCGCCGAGAAGCAGCACTATACCGTCAAGCTGACGAACGCGAACATCGCGTCCATCGACTTCCGCATGGCCAACAACAAGCACCCGGACCTGATGAAGTTCTCCGAGTACGAGGAAGTGGCCTTCACCTACCAGAAAATCGAGTGGACCTGGGTCGACGGCGGCATCACCGCCCACGACGACTGGGAAGCGCCCGTATAATCGGACTGTAGTCCAAGATTCAACGCCCGGGGCATCGCCCCATGGAGCCGGGAGGAAACCCTCCCGGCTCTGGCTATTTAAGGGCCTCGGACGATTGCCGCCCGCCGACAATTGCTATTTTTTCCATCCATGGCGGATACCAAGGCTCATCTGTCCGAAAGCCTTTTCGAAAAGCTGGCGGATCAATATGCGGACGGAACGGCCATCAGCACCGTCCCAGCGGAATATCGCCGGGCCAAAAGCATTTCCGATCACCTCTGGCGGATGTTCAATACCCGTCAGGGCTCCCTTCCCCATCTTCCCGATTATGGCTTGCCGGATATCACGGAAATCTACCGGAAGCTTCCCGCCAGCCTCAAGGAATTGGAATTGACCATCCTGAACCTGTGCACCAAGTATGAGCCCAGGCTGGAGCGGGTCCGCATCCGCCCCTTGGCCACCACGCCCTTGGAATTCCGGTTGAGCTTCGAACTCAGCGCGGCGATGAAGGGCGGCGATCGGATTTCCTTCCAGACCAGTTTCACAAGCAACGGCGAGACGCACGTACAGCCCCTGCGGGCGCGATCGGGCTGACCCGGTTTAAAGGAGGCGCATGTCCGACTTCGAGAAATTCTACGATGAAGAGCTCCGCTTCCTTGCCGAGGGCGGACAGGAGTTCGCCGAGGCCTTCCCGGAACGTGCGCGTTACCTCAATATCACCACCATCGAGGACCGCGATCCTTATGTGGAAAGGCTCTTCGAGGGATTCGCCTTCCTTACCGGGCGCATCCGCCAGAAGCTGGAGGACGACTTTCCCGAGTTCTCCCAGAACCTGATGGAGATGGTCGACCCCGCCTTCCTGCGCTGCATCCCGTCGCTGGCCATGCTGCAAATCGCCTTCCGCGAGAACATGCTGCCCAAGCCGCATCTCATCCCGCGCGGGACCTTATTCCTCTCCAATCCCGTCGGCTCCGATCTTTCCATCTGCCGCTTCCAAAGCACCCAGGACGTCACCGTCTACCCCATCACCTTGGCCTCCGCGGATACCCAGCATCATGCCGTGCATGGCGAAGGCATCCGCCTGGGTTTCCAGCTGGACAAGGGCGCGGAGCTGGCCCAATTGAAGATTCCGGAACTCCCCGTTTACCTGCATGGCGAGCGGACCCTGGGTTATTTCCTGCACCATTTCTTCACGGATCGGATTTCCCAAATCGTACTGGAATCGGATGGCTATTCCGAAATCCTGGGCGGACAGGAACTGGTACAGCCCGGAGGTTTCGGCGAAAACGAAAGCCTGTTGCCGCAGCTCGACAATTCCTTCGAGGGCAGCCGGTTCCTCCAGGAGTTTTTCGCCTTCGAGGAGAAATTCCGCTTCGTGAAAATCAAGGGCCTGGACAAGGTACGCGACCTGCCGGACCCGACCCGTTTCAGCGTGACCTTCTATTTCCGCGACGCCATCCCCGAGGGCAAGCGCGTCAAGGCCGAGAACTTCCGACTGCATGCCACACCGGTGGTGAATCTTTTCGCCACCCAGAGCGAACCCGTGAACCTGAACCACAAGCATTTCGAATATCCCTGCTATGCGGATTCCCGGCGCAAGATGGAAATCTACGAGGTGCAATCTGTCATCGGCGTGGACAAGAATACGGGCGCGCAACGGCCCTTCCATAAGTTCAGCGATTTCCGCCACCAGGTGCTGGCCAAGGGCGGAGAGGCCGAGGACTCCTTCTGGCAGACGCGCCAGGAGATGCAGGGCAAGAACCGTTTCCAGACCTATATCTCGGTGGGCTCGCATAAGAAGGTGGATCAGCTGGCCGAGGAATTCCTCTCCATCAATATCCTGGCCACCAATGGCGCCATCCCGCGCGAGGAGATCCTGGAGAAGGGCATCGTCAATCCGCATGCGGCCTTTCCCACCTTCTGCGAGTTCAGCAATTTCACGCGGCCCACGGTGCCGGTCTATCCTCCCAAATCCGACCATTATCTCTGGTATGTCCTGTCGCATATGAACATGAACTACCGTTCCCTCTGCCAGAAGGGGAACCTCAAAGAGGTGCTTTCGCTTTACGATTGGACCCATAGCGCCGTGAACCGCAAGCTCATCGACGGCGTGACGGGAGCCTCGGCGCAGAAGCGCAACTTCCTCTTGGACTCGCAGGTGGTGGCGGGCGCGGAAATCACGGTGGAAATCCGCGACGGCGCTTTCTCGGAACAGGGAGAATTGCATATCTTCGGGCGGGTGATGCTGGAGTTCTTCACCCAGTACAGCTCCATCAACCATCTCATCTCCCTGAAGGTTCAGTTGCAACCTTCCGGAAAGGGCTTCACCTTGGCCCCGCGGGAAGGCCGATGCCACTTGATCTGAACAAGGTCTTCCTCAGCGAGGGGACCGAGCTCAACTTCTTCCAGGCGGTGTACCTCCTGGAAAAGCTCTTCGAGGGCCGCGGGCGCGTGGGCACGGGCGATGACATGCGATCGGAACCGGTGCGGTTCGAAACGCTCAATACCCTCGCCTTCCCCGCTTCCGAATTGGCGTCCATCCTGCCGCCCCTGTCCTTCCGGCGCCAGGCCGCGGACCTGGAGGCGGGCACCGACAAGGATGGCCAGCTCGCGGACACCAAGGATCTGCCGCCGCTCAAGGACCTGCCCGAACTCGGCGAAGGCCCGTTGCGCATGATCGTCACCTTCATGGGGCTGTATGGGGTATCGTCCCCGTTACCCTCCTATTTCGTGGATCCGATCACCCTCAAGAAGATCGAATATTTCGAGCTGAAGAAATTCCTGGACATCTTCACCCACCGCTTGTATTCCATGTTCTACCGGTCCTGGAAGAAATATCGCCACTACTCCCAGTTCCAGCCGGATCGTCCCGACGACTATACCTTGCGCCTGCTGGCCCTGACCGGTCAATGGCCGCGACGCCGCGGCAAGGCGCATACCCAGGGCCAGTCCGCGGACTTCAACCTGCGCCGCATCCCCTACGCCCGTTTCCTGGGCAATCGCGTGCGGTCCGCCAAGGGCCTGCAACAATTGCTGCGCGGCTATTTCGGGTTCGAGCGGGTGCGGATCCGCCAGTTCGAACCTTCCTGGGTGGAAATCCCCGTCAAGGCCAAGCTCGGGGAACCGCTGGTCACTTTGGGACGTTCGGTGCGCCTGGGCGATCGCATGCAGGACCGGCTTTCCCGTTTCACCGTGGAAATCGGGCCGATGCCGCGGGCCCTGTTCAACCGGTTCCTGCCTTCCCCGGAAGACTCCCTGCGGGCGGCTGCGGATGCTGCCGGCACTTCTAGAAGCAAAGGGGCGGCTCCCGCGGGTGCGGCTTCCAAAGCGGATGGTTCTTCAAAAGCGGATGGGGAAAGCGACGAGGACCAAGGCAAGCCCCTGCTCCACCAGGTGCGGGAACTCATCGACGCCTATCTGCGCGATCCCCTGGACTATCAGGTTAAGGTCATCCTGGAACCGGAAACCGACATGGTACCTGTCTTGGGTTCCGAACACGCCCGCATGGGCATGGGCATCTGGCTGGGAGCCCGCCCGACGGGAGAAATCGCTTGCCGGCTATGACATTTCGGCGAGGGGATCGGGATTCCGGGGTAGCCTCGGTATTGCTAGTATATTACACTCGACTTAAAGCATAGGAGATCTCAGGCATGCGGCACTTCCTTTCCCTGATCCTCGCCGGTTCGTTGGCGTCTACCTTGTCGGCAAAGCCCGTGGAGTTCTGGGTGAACTCGGCTAGCGACGAGAAATATTACCTGAACATGATCCAGGTCTACAAGACCACGGTCGACAAGAGTTTCGAAGCCGAGGTCCATTCCTATGGCTTCACGGAAATGCCCGATAAGCTCGCGATCGCGATCAAGAGCGGCGTCAACCCGCCGGATATCGTGCAGCTCGATGAGATTTATTTCAGCCTCTACCTCCGCGGGGAGATCCCGTTCGCCGACATCACCGACCGGGTGAAGAATGCGAAGCTGGACGAGGGCATCCTGCCCCAGCGCATGGGCCTGTTCACCTATAAGGACAAGATTTATGGCCTGCCGCAGAGCGTCAGCAATGTGGTGCTCTATTACCGCGAGGATGTCTTCAAGGATCTGGGCATCACGCCCAAGAGCATCGACACCTGGCCCAAGTTCGAAGCCGCGGCCAAGAAGATCCATACCGATGCCCGGAGCATGCTCGCCATGGACTGGTCCTATTTCGAGATCCTGATGCGCCAACGGGGATATGAGCTTTTCGACTCCACCGGAGCACCGCTGCCGGATTCCGCCGTAGCCGTGAACACCATGCAGAAGCTGGTTTCGTGGACCAAGGATGGGGTTGGCATGGTGCCGGATCGCGGATCCATCTTCGAACCGGAGTTCTTCAATTCCTATGTCGCCAACAATGGCGTGCTGGCCATAATGGGCGCGGACTGGTACGGCTTGGACATGATCCAGGGCATGGATCCCAAACATGCGGGCAAGTGGAGGGCCATGGCCCTGCCTTTGTGGACCGATTCGCTCTCGCATGGCCAGAACCCCACGTCCAGCTTCTCGGGACAGGGTCTTGTCATTTTCAAGAAAAGCCAACAGACCGACCGGGCCTGGAAGTTCATCGAATGGGTCATGAGCGACAATGAAGCCAATGTGCAGCGTTACCTGCAGGGCAATTGCTTCACGCCCTACCGCGGCGCCTGGACCGACGCCCGGTTCAGCAAACCGGAACCGTACTTCGGCGGGCAGAGCCTGGCCGGCCTGCTCATGGAGCTTGCTCCCCGCGTTCCGTATGTGGTGCAATCGCCTTATCGGGCCCAGTTCGTGAACCTCTTCCGCGAAAAATACTGGAGCGCCATGATGCATTCCACGAACCCGCCCGCCCAAGTCTATCATGATCTTAAAGCCGAGCTGGTGGACGGTTCGAAACCGGTCTCCAAAGTGGCTCCGGTCTCCAAAGTGGCTCCGGTCTCAAAGGAAGCTCCAAAAAGTGCTTCGAAAGCAGGTTCCAAGGTCGGGGCCAAACCCTGACCCTTCCCGTCGAAGCGCGGCTGGAGGCCTCCCTGAGCCCGCCGCCGCAGCCAAACGCGCGGCTTCCACATCGGTTGAAGCCGCTCCCGCTCTTCTTGCTGCTCCCCTTCTTCGCCGCCCTGGTCGCCTTCTGGCTCATCCCCATTGCCAAAGGCTTCCATCTCAGCCTCCAAAGCGACACCCTGTTCGGCGAAACCGAGTTCGTCGGCCTGGATCACTATCGAGAGCTGCTCTCCGATATGCGCTTCTTCCATGCCCTGGGCAATACCCTCCTTTATGCAGCCATGTCCATTTCCGTGGTCACGGCCTTTTCCCTCGCGCTGGCCCATCTGCTGCGCCGGGCCTATGCCCGCTTCCGCGGCACTTTTATTTTCTGCCTCATGCTGCCGGGCCTCACCCCGCCCGCCGTGCTCGCCTTCCTCTACCTGCTCGTCTTCAACGGTCCGCACGGGATGCTGAACGGACTCATCGCCGCGCCCTTCGGGCTTCCCATGGTGGATTGGATCCGCGATCCACGGGTCATCAAGTTCTCGCTGATGCTGCTGACCTTGTGGCGCTGGTCCGGCTTCATCACCTTGATCCTGCTCTCGGGCATGGAAGGGATTCCCAAGGCCTACTACGATCTGGCCCGGGCCGAGGGAGCCGGCTCCGCGCAGGCCTTCCGGTTCGTCACCTTGCCCATGCTCTCCCATGTGCTCGCCTTCGCGGCCGTATTCCTGTTCCTGGACGCCTTCGTGCTCTTCGAGGGCGGCTATATCCTGCTGGGCGGATCCGGCGGAACCATGGATGCGGGGCTGCTGCTGGTGGCCTATACTTATCTGACCGCCTTCACCTTGGGCAAGTTCGGCAGCGCCGCCGCCATGGGTTTCTCCGTAGTCCCGTTGCTGATGATGGCCGTCTGGATCCTGCTCCAGGGCCGCAAGCGCGGACGGGGCAACTCTAGGGTAACGGCAAAGTGACCTACCATGCCTTGCCCCCGGTCCGCAAGCCTTGGGACGGCCCCGCCTTCCTGGCCACGGCCTTTCTGCTTTTGCTCTGCGCCTTATTCGCCTTTCCCTTCCTCTGGATGATCTGCGCGACCTCGAAGGCCAATCCCGAGATCTTCAATACCTTTCCCTTGCTGCCGGAGGAATTCCATCTCCGCCATTTCCGCTCCCTGCTTTCGGGCGAGTGGATCCCCTATCCCCGGCAGTTCCTGAATTCGCTCTGGATCGCGAGCTGTCAGACCCTCCTGGCCTTGGGATTGTCGGCGGCGGCGGGCTATGTTTTCGCCAAGCATGATTTCCGGTTCAAGCGCGCGTTGTTCGCACTGGCCGTGCTGGTGGTCCTGGTGCCCAGGCAGGTGATGGTGCTGCCGCTCTTCACCTGGATGAACGAGTTGGGCCTGCTCGACGGGCCCTGGTCGGTGATTTGGCCCGGAGCCGTTTCCGGCATCGGCATCCTCTATTTCACCCAGGTTTTCAAACGCGTGCCCGATGAGCTCCTCGATCTGGCCCGCAGCGAAGGCGCTTCCGAATACCGCGTTTTCAGGACCGCCTTGCCCCTGGTGAAGCCGGCCCTGATCGCCTATGGCCTCATCCATTTCATCATGGCCTGGCATGAGCATCTCGTTCCCCTGGTGATGCTGAGCTCCCGCAGGCAGATGACCGCGGGCGTGGCCTTGAGCAGCCTCTACGGCAGCAGCCTGCATATCCCCATGGGCCTTTTGATGGCCGGTTCGGCCCTGACCGTGATCCCCACCGCATGCCTATATTTGCTGGTGCAGGGACAATTCAAATCCTCCCTGGCGGAACTTACCTTGCAATGACGGGAGGACCGGTTGGCTCGCTTGAAGATTGACGGACTTTCCAAGGTCTTCCCCGGCGGCGTGAAGGCGCTGGACGGATTCACTTTGGATATCGCGGAAGGCGAGTTCGTGGCCGTGGTGGGGCCATCGGGATGCGGCAAGTCCACCTTGTTGCGGCTGATAGCGGGCCTGGAGCCGGAGAGCGCCGGGACCATGAGGCTGGACGGGAACGTCCTGAACGGTTTGCCGCCGAAGGAACGGGACATGGCCGTCATGTTCCAGAACTACGCCCTGTTCCCGCATCTGACCGTGGCCGAGAATATGGGATTCGGGCTGAAGCTGCGCAAGACCCCGCGGGAGGAAATCCGGGCGCGCGTGGCGGAGGTGGCGGCCACCTTGGGGCTCGGGGAGTTACTGCAACGTTACCCCTCGGAGATGAGCGGAGGGCAGCGCCAGCGGGCCGCCCTGGGCCGGGCCATCCTCCGGAAGCCCAAGGTATTCCTGTTCGACGAGCCCTTGTCGAATCTGGACGCGAAGATGCGGGCCCAGATGAGGGTGGAGATTTCCAGGTTGCACCAGTCCCTGCGGTCCACCATGATTTTCGTGACCCACGATCAGGTGGAGGCCATGACCATGGGCGATCGTATCGTGGTGCTCAAGGACGGGATCATCCAGCAGGCCGCGGATCCGGATACCGTCTACCATCATCCCGCCAATGCCTTCGTGGCCTCCTTCATCGGGTCCCCGGGAATGAACCTTTTTTCCGGCCACCTGGAAACCGTGTCCGGAGAACCCGTCTTCCGCAATGCTTTGCTTACCTTGCCCTTGGCCCCGGACCAAGCGGCACGACTGACAGCCCAGGCCGGCAAGGAAACCCTGTTGGGCCTGCGGCCGGAGGATATCGGATCCGCCAAGGCGCGCGCTCTGGCCTCCGCGCCCACCCTGACAGGAACGCTGGGCGTGGTTGAGAGGCTGGGCGATAATGCCTGCCTGTATTTCCAATCCGGGAAATCCGACTGGGCCGCTCGCATCGCCCCCCTGGAATCGGATGGAAAATGGCAACCCGGACAGAGCCTGGCCTTGCCCATTTATCTTCCCCATGCGAAATTCTTCGACGCCGCCTCCGGCCGGGCCCTGTAACGCCCGCTTAACGGTTTTACCACCGCTCCGCCACAAAGGTATTTTAGGATCAAGTCGACTCCGACCATGAGGAGGGATCATGCTTCGATCATTCAAGCGAATCAATGGACGCGCCTTGGGGGCCAAGGACGGGCGCATCGGCCACGTGCAGGAATTCTATTTCGATGATCACGATTGGACCATCCGCTACCTGGTCGCCCTGGCCGGGAACTGGCTGACGGGACGCATGGTCCTGATATCCCCGCATGTGGTGGGAGCCCCGCCAGAAGACAATCGGCCCATCCCCGTCGATCTGACGCGCGAGCAAATCCGCAACAGCCCATCGCCGGAAACCGATCGCCCCGTCTCCCGGCAGTTCGAGATGGACTACTACAAGTATTTCGGCTGGCCCTACTATTGGTCCGGCCCGTATCTCTGGGGGCCGACCCCGTTTCCCGTATTACCGCCCGCCGCCCTGGAATCCGAGCGCCTTAACCAGGCCGCGGAAGGCGCGGCGCCCAAAGCCGATCCCCACCTCCGCAGTACCAGCGAGGTTACCGGGTACCATATCCGGGCGCGTGACGGCGAAATCGGGCATGTGGAGGATTTCCTGTTCGATGACCGCAGTTGGACCATCCGCTATCTGGAAGTCGATACGCGGAACTGGTGGCCCGGCAAGAAGGTACTCATCCCGCCCGCCTGGATCAGCGAGATCCATTGGGAGGATCGCAGCGTCGATACGCACGTGTTGCGGGACGAAATCCGCCGGGCTCCGGCCTATGATCCCAAGCGGCCCCTCACCGCCGCCTTCGAGAAAGAGCTGGCGCATTATTATGAGGCCGAATTGCATAAGGTTTGAATTGCTTACGGTTTGAGGTGGGGCATCGGTTCCAGGCCAAGGAATTTGAGAAATCGACACGCACAATCCGTACGCACCCCGTACTTAGGGCTGTACTTTACCATTACAATCCCCGCGGGAATGTAGGACAATAAGACGATGCGATCCGTCCCAACCTACGAAGGGATTGCCACATGAAAATCCTCCGGAAAAAATCCGATCTAATCGCCCTTCTCGCTTCGATGACCTTGGTCTATTTCCTGGCCGGGAAATTCGGGCTATCCATGGCCTTCCTGAACGCGAGCGCCTCTCCCATCTGGCCGCCCACCGGCATTGCTCTCGCGGCTATGCTGCTCTTCGGCTACCGCATCTGGCCCGCCATCCTGGCGGGCGCGTTCTTGACCAATATCACCACGAGCGGTTCCATCCCGGCATCCCTGTTGATCGCCATCGGCAATTGCGGCGAGGCCTTGATCGCGGCTTGGATGGCGAACCGGTTGGCCGGCGGACTCAAGGCCTTCGACTCGGTAGGAGGAATTGCCCGCTTCGCCTTGGCCGCCACCGTGGGCCCGCTCCTCTCCGCTTCGGTCGGAGCGTCCGCGCTGGCCTGGACCGGGCTCACCACCCGCATCGAATTGCCCGCCGTCTGGCTGACCTGGTGGTCCGGCGATTTCATCAGCGCCTGCATGCTCGCGCCCTTCCTGATCCTGTTCGGCAAGGATATCCTGAAGCTCAATCCGGAATTCGAGGTCCATGTAAATCGGGCTACCCTGTTGGAAGGCCTGGCCTTGGGCGCCGCGGTCATTACCATGGGCGGATTGGTGTTCGGCGGATTCATGCCCAACCCTTTCCTGAATCTGTCCACGCCTTACTTGCTGATCCCCTTGCTGATCTGGGCCTGCTTCCGGTTCGGTCAGAAAATCGCGATGGCCTGCGTGATCTTAGTCGCGGTGGAATCGATATTCGGGACCCTGCGCGGCTTCGGCGCCTTCGCCATCGGCGATCGGAACCTCTCCTTGCTCCTGCTTCAAGCCTATCTCATGACCATTTCCTTCACTTCCCTGATCCTCGGCTCCGTAGTGGCATCCAGGCGCCAGGCGCATCGGGATCTGGAAGCGTCCGAGGCCCGGTTCCGCCAGTTGGCGGAAAATATCCGCGAGGTCTTCTACGTTTTCGATCCGCGCGCCAAGGCCATCGCCTATCTCAGCCCGGCCTTCGAAAGCATCTGGGGAATGTCCCGCGAACAGCTCTATGCCGGGCCCCGGGCCTTCCTGGATACCGTGCATCCCGAGGACATCGCCCAAGTCAAGGAGACCCTGGTGCGCCGCGCGCGCGGGGAGGAAACCCGGGATGAATACCGGATCGTGCGTCCCGACGGCGGCATCCGCTGGATTTCGGACCATGCCTTCCCGGTCCGGGACGAACATGGCTCCCTGCGCAGCATCACCGGGCTCGCGATGGACGTATCCGCAGCCAAGGCTTCGGAGGAGAAGCTGCGCGGCGCGGAAGAGGGATTGAGGCAGTCGCAGAAGATGGAAGCGGTGGGACGGGTCGCCGGCAGCGTGGCCCATGACTTCAACAATCTTCTGACCGCCATCAACGGTTATGGCGAGGTCTTGCTGAGCCGGATGGATCCCGGCGACAAGAACCGCGTCTACGTCGAGGAAATCCGCAAGGCCGGCGATCGGGCCGCGCTGGTAACCCAACAGCTCTTGGCCTTCAGCCGCAAGCAAACCGTGGCGCCCGCCATTCTGGATCTCAATCTCGTGATGGCCGATTTGCAAGTCATGCTCGCCAGGCTGCTCGGCGAGAACGTCCGCTTCAAGGTCGAGCTCGGCCAGGGGCTGGGCCGCATCAAGGCCGATCCCGGCCAGGCTGCCCAGGTGGTGATGAACCTAGTGCTGAACGGCCGCGATGCCATGCCCACCGGCGGCAAGCTGCGCCTCTCGACCTTCAACGCCGAATTGAACGGCAGCGAGCCGGACTTCTACCTCAAGCCGCAACCTGGAAGTTACGTCGGCATCGTCATCCGGGATAGCGGCGTGGGCATGGGACCCGAGGTGAAGGCCCATCTCTTCGAGCCGTTCTATACCACAAAGGAGAAGTTCCAGGGCACGGGGCTGGGCCTCTCCACGGTTTTCGGGATCATGCAGCAGAACCGGGGAGGCATCCGTATCGTGAGCGAACTCGATAAGGGCACGGCCTGCTACGTCTACTTCCGGAAGGATGCGGAGGATTGGACCCAATCGGTCCGGCCGGCGGAACCTACTCCCGCCGAAGCCGAGTCCGGCCAAGGGAAAACCCGCACCGAAACCATCCTGGTGGTCGAGGACGAGGAGAACGTCCGCAAGCTGGTCAGGCACGTGCTCGCCGCCCAGGGTTATACGGTCCTGGAGGCTTCCGGCGCACGTGAGGCGATGTACATGCATGAGCACCATCCAGGCCCCATCCACCTGCTCCTCACCGATATCGTGCTGTCGGGTAAGAGCGGTCGGGAAATCGCCAAGGAATTCCTGGAGTTGCGGCCGGGCATCCGGGTCGTCTACATGTCAGGTTACACGGATGATACGGGGTTCCGGAAGGAGTTGGAAAAATCCAATGCGCAATTCCTGGGCAAGCCCTTCACTCCCACCCGGCTTCTCCAAAAGGTCCGGGATGCACTGATGGGCGCCGAGAACAGCGCGACCCAGGCGGGTCGGTCTCGGACCTAGGTTTCTAGGTTTCTCGCGGAACCTGGATTTCTTCAGGACCTGTTTCCCATCGGCTGCTTCTCAGCTTGAAGGCTATATAGGCGCGGCAGATGGCGATGCGGGTCGCCGCCGCTCCGGTTCCTTGAGCCTGGGCGCCCAGGTTGGCGCCGCCCTCGACCCCGTTCCGCCGCAATTGGCAATAGGTGACGGTCCCGGTATGCTTGCGACCCTCGCCCGTATAGATCAGGCAGGAAAGGCCTTCACGGCCCATCTCCTCGATTAATTCATAGCAGCGGGCATCGCTGCGGGTCCAAGTCTCGCCGGAAGAGTCGTCCGGCAAACATGCCGCCGTGGCTTTCAAAGTGGCGATGACTCGATCAAGCCACTGGTCGTTTTCGATCCGGCCCTCATTTACCAGCCCCATGGCCTTAAAATAAATTCCGACTAAAGTGGCGGGGCTTTCATGTCCTGATACCGCGTGTCGGGCAATTGCTAGATCTTTGACGTGTTATTGAACAAACATTTCAGGGGGCTTTTTCTGGGCCCGTTATTGGCTCTCGCCTTGGGAGCGGCCGCGAAGGAACGGGCGCCGGCATTCCGATTGGAAGATACGGATGGCAAGGTTTTCGACCTCCAGGCGAGCCTGGGCCATGAGGTGGTGCTGCTGGACTTCTGGGCCACCTTCTGCCTTCCCTGCCTCGCCGAACTGAACACTTTCAAGGACTTGGAGTCCCGGTATCGGGAAAAGGGATTCCGCGTCCTGGCCATATCGGTCGATCAGCCGCAAACCTTGGCGCGCGTGCGGGCCTTCACCAGGGCGCGGGCCTTCCCCTTCCCCATGCTCGTCGATCCGGGCCAGGAAGCCTACCGACTGTACGCGGTATCCGCCTTGCCCACCAGCCTGCTTATCGATCGGAACGGATTCATCGCCTATCGGCAAGAGGGTTTCCAACCCGGCGAGGAGAAAAAGATCGACGAACGCATCCAGGAGCTCCTGGGCCATGACTCCGAGACCACGGTGGCAGGCGCGATCGTTACCGCGCCCACGTCACCAACCCAAACGCCGTCCGCACTCACTCCCACCACGGCTCAACCCACCGCGAACCCACCAACCGCGGCCCCCGCTTCCGCCCCCTTCTCCGGCGTCTCGCTCTCGGGTTCCAATTTCCTGCGCGCCAATTACGGCCGAGAACAACGCAGTCAGCCGGATCCCAACGGCTGGTTCGAGGATTGGTTCGACCTCCGCGCCACCGACGGGCGCCTGGCGTATCAGCTGCGTTACCGTGCCTACCAGTTCCTGCGCGATCTGCCCGGGACCGGGGATGAATTAATCCGCGATCCCACCCACCGCATCGTCGGCCAGAACCTGTCCTTCAATGGAGAGAACGCCGTCATCCAGGCGGGCAATATCTACGGCAATGTCGGCCGCGGCCTGCTCTTCCGCTTCTTCGAGGACCGCACCGCCCGCATCGACAAGGATCTGAACGGCTTCCGCGCCGCCTTGCAAGTCGGCCAGAACGGTTCCGCGAACTCCGAGTGGGGTCGGGGACGGGTTTCCGTCTTCGGCGGGAAGACCTTCTCCCGGTATCCGGACATCCATACGGTGGATGCGGAGGAGGATGCCTTCCGCGATCTGTACCTGCAGGGTCTGGAGGCCGCCTGGGATCCGCGGCCCTGGCTCAAGGCGGGAGCCCAGTATGCGGAGGCCTTCCGGGACGGCTGGAACGTGCGGATGGCGGGCGGCAACGGGGAGTATGTGGCGGGCCCCACCGACCTGTACCTGGGTTACATGGGTGTTACGGGGGAGGACAAGTTCAACTTCCCGCATGCCTACGACGGCCGCGCCCTCTATGGCTCACTGACCGAGAACCTGGGCCGCTTCGAAGCCGGCGCCGAGTACAAATACTATTACGATTACGATCTGGCCTTTACCGATCCGCCCAGCCTGGTCCAGTACCATACCTTCCGCCTGATGGCCCGGGACATGCTCTTCCCGAACAACCAGGACGAGCAAGGCGTGCAAGTCCACGGGGCCTGGCATTTCCGCGACCAGGGCTTCTATGCCGCCAATGTCTCCCGGATCCTTTCCCATCCGGAACGGAATCCCACCTTGCTCATCCACCACGTGGAGCTTCCTTATCTGGATTGGGACAACCATTTACGGCTGCCCTGGCATTCGAGCGGATCGGCCTTGCTGGACGTGGACTGGAATACCCAGCGGAAATTCAGCGAGAGTTCCTTCGAGGATATCCGGGCCCTCAGCCTGGGCATGACCGCGGAGAAACCGGTGGGCGCCTGGGTAATCGGCAGCGAGGGCGAACTCCAATATCGTAACGTGGACTTCCGTCCGCTATTGCCCGGGGATCCGGCCGCGGGCAAGCTGGGAGCGGTCGGCGAGGTCGCCTCGACCCTGTCCGCCTGGCAGGGCGTGGTTTCCGCCACCTTGGGCCGCGCCTCTCGCTGGTCGCTGACCTTGGACTACGAAGCCACCACCTCGGGCCTCGAAGAGGATCGGGACTCCCCCGCCTTCGCCATCGGGGATCTGCGTAACGGCTGGGGTTCCGCCTATTTCAACTTCTCCCTGCCGGAAGGCCATGCTATCAGCCTCTGGGCCGGACAGCGCAAAGAACGCGTGGTCTGCGCCGGCGGAAGCTGCCGCATCGAACCCGCCTTCGAAGGAACGGAATTGGTATGGACGAGCCACTTTTGAAATCCCGGATCGACCGGCTGCGGGCGGGTCTCGCCGGGATGGCGGCCTTGGCGACCATGATAGGAATAAGCGGTTGCAGCCTTTTCAACGATGCCGATCTGGAACTGGATCCGGCCTTGCGCGATTCCTCCCTGACGGCCCTGTCGGCCGCGGAACTCCATCCTGCGACGCGGTACCATCTTTTGGAATCCTACGGCTCCTTCGGCTGCGTTTCCTGCCCGGAGGCCGAGACCCGGCTGTCCCCGTATATCCATCGGGAACTCGGGAATCCCGGTTACAACCCCCGCACCTTCATCGTGAACTACCATGTGAAGTTCGGCACCGTGCCCGATCCCTGGGTAACACCCACGATACAGGCCCTGAACGACGCCCTGGGTTACGTAAGCCTGCCGCAGGCGGTGATGGACGGTTCCAATCAGGTTTATGGGATCCGGGAGAAGGATGCAGCCTTCCGATCGGGCGAGCACGATTCCCTGTTCGCGCGCGCCGCGCATGCGGACTCCTCGACCTCGCTCGAGTTGCGGCTGGATTCCCTGGATGTGCGGTATGATTCTACCGGGAACCGGATCCGTTTCCGCTTCGAGGCCCGCAACCATGGCTCCGCGGCCTTGGGTCCGATGGACTTCCGCGTCCTGGCCGTCAAGAACCAACCGGTCGCGATCCCCATCTATCCGACGCAATGGGAGGCCATCGTGGTCGAAGCCACGGACCGGGATGGATCCGGAAAACCCCTGGGCTTGGCCGCGCTGGGGTCGCTGACCGCCAAGGCTTTCGAAGTGGCGCTGACGGTCACTCCCGAGGCTCCCAAGCATGTGCGCCCTCCTCCGCTGGGGCCGGAAAAGCTCTCCGATTACGCCCTCATCGTGAT
>DAINDC010000010.1:0-1738 GCA_036732085.1 Fibrobacterota bacterium
GCCTACTTCAGTTCCTTCTCGACCTCCTGGCTTAAACACGCCGAGCAGTACGTGGCCGGCATGATTGAACGTTTCGCTTTGGTCCCCAGCTCGAACGTGGTCGAAGTGGCGGCCAACGACGGGTATCTGCTCCAATATGTTCTGGCCCGCGGCATCGCCTGCCTGGGCGTGGAACCCACCGCCGGCACGGCCAAGGCCGCGCGCGAGAAGGGTCTTGTCATCGTAGAGGATTTTTTCGGTGTCCGGCTCGCCCGCGAACTTGTGGCGCAGGGCAGACAGGCGGATCTCACCGCGGCCAACAATGTCCTGGCCCATGTGCCGGATATCAACGACTTTGTTTCCGGATTCAGCGTGCTGCTGAAGCCTGCGGGAGTGGCCACCTTCGAGTTCCCGCACTTGATGCGATTGGTGGCGGAGAACCAATTCGACACCATTTACCATGAACATTATTCTTACCTCTCGCTCACAGCCGTCCACAGGATCTTCTCGCAGAATGGCCTCACGGTTTTCGACGTGGAGGAATTGCCGACGCATGGAGGAAGCCTGCGGGTCTTCGCCCAAAGGAGCGGGACGGGTTCCCATCCCATATCTACAAGGGTTCCGGCGATGCTGGCCAGCGAGAAGGACGCAGGAATTTTTACCGACGCCTACTATGCGGGCATCCAGGCCCAAGCGAATCGGATCAAGAACGACCTCATCGTCTTCCTGATAGAAGCGAAGCGCGACGGAAAGAAGTTGGGCGCTTACGGGGCCGCGGCCAAGGGCAATACCTTGCTGAACTATGCCGGCGTACGGCCGGACCTTTTGCCTTTCGCGGTCGATCGGAACCCGGCCAAACAGGGGAAGTTCCTCCCGGGCAGCCGTATTCCCATCGTGGGAGAAGAGCATCTGAAGCGCAAGCAGCCGGACTATGTGCTCATCCTGCCTTGGAATCTTCGCAAGGAAGTGACCGTGCAGTTGGAATATATCCGGGAATGGGGCGGCAAATTCATAACGGCCGTTCCCAGCCTCCAGATCGATTAAGCGGATATGCCATCGACAACAATTAAGCCGCCCTTGAAAATCGCCGTTACCGGTGCGAGTGGATTCGTCGGGCGCTATGTGCTGGCGGAACTTGCGAAGCGGGGGCTGGAACCCATTGCCTTGGTCCGCGATGCGGCCCGTCTGAAAATGCCTTTGTCCGGCGGGCGCTTGGTGGAAATGGATCTGGCCAAGGTTGGGGCGGATGCCTATGATCGACTAGGAAAGCCCGACATCCTGATTCATCTCGCTTGGGGTGGATTGCCGAATTATAAATCCCTGCATCACCTCGATCAGGAGCTTTCGTTGCAATATCATTTCCTCAGGACCATGGTGGAGGCGGGTTTGCCTTCCCTGCTGGTGACGGGGACCTGTTTCGAATATGGGATGCAAAGCGGCCCTCTACCCGAGACTACCGCCACGCGACCGAGCAATCCCTATGGATTCGCGAAGGACACTTTGCGGCAGCAATTGCAATACCTCAAGGCCGTGACGCCTTTCCGCCTCACGTGGGCAAGGCTCTTCTATATGTATGGGGAAGGCCAGCACCGCGGGTCCATATATCCCCAACTCAAGGAAGCGGTCCTGCGTGGCGATAAGACCTTCAATATGTCCGCGGGGGAGCAGTTGCGGGATTACCTCCCGGTCGAGGAAACGGCGCGTGAGCTTGTGAAACTTGCCTTGGCCGATGCCGATATCGGTCCGGTGAATGTCTGTT
>DAINDC010000010.1:1748-4204 GCA_036732085.1 Fibrobacterota bacterium
ACCCTATTTCCCTCCGCAACCTAGTGGAAGGATGGATCAAGGACCGGGATTGGAAAATCCAGCTCAACCTGGGTCATTATCCGTATCCGGATCATGAGCCGATGGCCTTTTGGGGCGTCCGAAATCTTCTCGATTCCATTCCGGATAAGAGCCATGAGCGGTCATGATATTTGCAATCAATCAACCCATTCGATAGGTGGAACGCATGGCCTTTAACGATGAAGTGAAAGAGCGGCTGGCGGCCAATGGACGCAATCAGGAGCTGAAGTCCGCGGCGCATGAATTCCTGAAAGCCTCCATCATCCCCAAGTATTCCTACAACTTTTCCTGGTTGGGCCGGCCGATCATCCAATATCCGGAGGACATCGTTGCCATGCAGGAGTTGGTCTGGGAGGTGAAGCCGGATCTCGTAATAGAGACGGGCATCGCTCACGGCGGATCGCTCATCTTCTTCTCGGCCATGCTGGAACTGGTCAAGGCCTGCACCGGCAACGATGGCGAGGTTTTGGGGATCGACATCGATATCCGCGCGCATAACCGCAAGGCGATCCAGGAGCATCCGATGAGCAAGCGGATTACCATGATTGAAGGCTCGAGCATCGCCCCGGATATCATTGCCAAGGTCGCGGCGAAAGCCAAGGGCAAGAAACGCGTCCTCATCAGCCTGGATTCCAACCATACCCATGACCATGTGCTGGCCGAGCTGGAAGCCTACGCCCATTTGACCTCGGTGGGAAGCTACTGCGTGGTATTCGACACCATGGTCGATGACATGCCCAAGGAACAGGCCGGAGAGCGGCCTTGGGGCCCGGGTAATAACCCCAAGACGGCCGTGCGCGAATGGATCAAAACCCACCCGGAATTCGAAGTAAACAAATCCATCGACAATAAACTGCTCGTTTCCGTCGCCCCTGAAGGTTACCTCAAGCGCATTCGCTGAGGATTTCCCCCTTCCCCAAACAACCCAAAAGAAAAATTATACTCGGCTCATGAAAGGGCCGATAACCTTATCATGGTTGTCGCGAATGGTAAAGGTCGTCGCAAACGAGTAAGCCCGTCTGAAAACGTCGGGTTGTCTTCAAAGGTTGCGGAATTGGATAATTTCAAAATGACAAGCTTTGGGAAAATGCAGGATTTGGAATCCTTGCCGGCTATCATTTCGGGCCTGAAGGCAAAGGGCCGCAAGGTCGTTCACTGCCACGGCGTCTTCGACCTGTTGCATGTCGGGCATATCCGGTATTTCGAGGCCTCCAGAAAGATGGGGGATATCCTGGTTGTTACCGTAACGCCAGACCGATTCGTGAACAAAGGCCCGGGCCGCCCCGCGTTCCCGGAGCATCTGCGCACGGAGAGCATCGCGTCCCTGTCCTGCGTGGATTATGTGGCCATCAACAAATGGCCCACCGCCGTGGAAACGATCCGGCTACTGAAGCCCAACCTGTACGTAAAGGGATCGGAATACCGGAATCCCGAAGCGGACATCACCGGCGGGATCCTCCTCGAAAAAAAAGCCATTCGCGAAGCCGGAGGCGAACTGGCCTTCACCGATGAGATCACCTTCAGCTCATCGGAATTGATCAACCACAATCTTCCCGTGCATTCGCCGCAAGTCCGGAAATACCTGGACGGCTTTTCCAAACGGCATAAGGTCCAAGATGTGCTCCGCTACCTGAGCGCGGCGCAATCGATGCGGGTCCTGATCGTGGGGGAGACCATCGTCGATGAATACCAGTATTGCCAGACCATGGGCAAGTCGGGCAAGGAGCCCATCCTCGCGGCCAAGCTCCAGAAATGCGAGCGGTTCGCGGGCGGAGTCCTCGCCGTGGCCAACCACGTCGGAACCGTCACGGAAAAAATCAAGCTCGTTTCCTTCCTCGGCCAAAGAAGCAGCCATGAGGAATTCATCGAAGAGAAGCTCAACCCCGTGGTGGAACGTCATTTCCTCCGGCTTGAGGAAGGGCCCACCATAGTGAAAAGGCGCTTCGTGGAAACCTATCCCTTCCAGAAGCTTTTTGAAGTCTACGAGATGCACGGGGATGAATACCGGCCGGGAGAATCCAAGGCCCTCTGCGACAAGCTGAAGGAAGTGCTTCCCCTGGTCGATGTCGTCATCGTCACGGATTACGGGCATGGCATGATTGGTCCGGAAGCCGTGGAATTGCTGTGCCGGGAGGCGCCCTTCCTGGCCATCAATACCCAGGTGAACGCGGGCAACCGCGGGTTCAATACCGTCTCGAAATATTCGCGCGCGGATTTCATCTGCGTCTCGGAACAGGAAATCCGCCTGGAAGTCAGGAACCGCCTGGAAAGCCTGAACGACATCGTCGAGAAGATTTCCAAACTGATGTCCTGCGACAATATCCTCATCACGCGAGGCGAAAGAGGGAGCCTGGTCTACAATAGCCGGGACGGGTTCTCCGAAATCCCCGCCTTCCGCAGCACCACGGTGGATCGCG
>DAINDC010000010.1:4214-8241 GCA_036732085.1 Fibrobacterota bacterium
CCAGCGAGGGGCCTCTCCAGGACATTCACTGGACCTTCCCGACCCTGGGCGGATTTGTCGGTTACACGATCGGCAACGTGATCGGAGCCCAGGCCGTGGGTACCGTCTGCAACCGGGAATCCATCGACAGGGTGGAATTGGTCAAATCGATTACTCACATGCTCAAATAACAGGTGATCCCATGATATCCAACCTCGCATCGCAGTATTGCAGCAACTTGAACCGGGTCCTGAGCCATACGGAGGCCACCAATCGGGGCGGCGCGCAATTGGGATTGGACGAAGCGGGCAAGCAGGCGCTGGCGCTCATCGCAGGCGTGCGGGCTCGGGGCAATAAAATCATGCTGGTAGGCAATGGCGGCAGCGCGGCCATCGTCAGCCATATCCAGAACGATTTCTGCAAGGCGGCCAATATGCCCGCCATGGTCTTCAACGACATCCCCTTGCTGACGGCTTTCGCCAATGACGATGGCTATCAAGTCGCCTTCGAGAAGATGGCGGAGATGTGGGCCAAGGAAGGGGATCTGCTGATCGCGGTGAGCAGCTCGGGGAAGTCGCAGAATATCCTTCGGGCCAGCTCCTGCTGCCTCAGAAAAGGCTGCGGGCTCATCACCTTGTCGGGCTTTTCGCCTGCCAACGATTTGCGCCAGATGGGCAGCGTCAATTTCTACGTGCCTTCGGATTCCTACGGAGCCGTGGAGCTCGCGCATTCCATCCTCGGGCATTTCTTCACCGATGCCATGGCCGAGGGCGTCACCGAGCAATCGGAAACCCGGTCCGCGGTAAAGGCCGATTGGAGCGGAACGCCTATCGACGCCTCCGCGGCAAAATCCGGGAACCAAGCCGCGACCAAGCCCATAAGCAATGGGTTCGAGGGGATGGCGGCCGTAAAATCCGCCCCAGCCGCGAAGGCGGGCTGATGGAAAAGCAGTTGGCATTGCGCCTTTACGGCGAGATGGTCCGCCTCCGCCTGATCGAAGAGAAGATAGCCGAGCTGTACCTGGAACAGGAAATGCGCTGTCCGGTGCATCTCTGCATCGGCCAGGAAGCCGTGGCCACGGGCATTTCCGCCAGCCTGGGAAAACAGGATTATGCCCTGAGCGGACATCGTTCGCATGGCCATTATCTCGCCAAGGGCGGGGACTTGAAGGGCATGATGGCCGAGCTTTACGGTAAGGTAACGGGCACGTCACGGGGTAAGGGCGGATCCATGCATCTCGTCGATCTGGACGTGGGTTTTCTCGGGGCCACGCCCATCGTGGCGAGCACCATTCCCATCGGCGTCGGAGCGGCTTTCGCATCGGTGATGCGCGGCGAGAAGCGCGTCAGCGTCGTTTATTTCGGCGAGGGCGCGACCGAAGAAGGCGTCTTCCATGAAAGCGTCAACTTCGCCCTGCTCAAGAACCTGCCCGTCATTTTCGTCTGTGAGAACAATTTATACTCGGTCTATTCGCCCGTATCCGTCCGCCAACCGCCGATCCGCAAAGTCTATGAGACGGCCAAAGGCCATGGCATCGAAAGCCTGCATGGCGATGGCAATGACGTGGAGGCCGTGCTCAAGCTGGGCGCCGCCGCGGTGGATAAGGCCCGGAAGGGCGGGGGACCCACCTTCCTGGAATTCCAGACCTACCGTTGGCGCGAGCATTGCGGACCCAATTACGACAATAAGTTGGGCTATCGCGAGGAGCGCGAGTTCCTGGAATGGAAGGAAAAGTGCCCGATCATGAAATTGCAGGCGCAGCTGCGGGGCCAGGGATGGCTCGATGAGATGCAGGAGCGCGCGATGAAGGAGAAGATCATGGTCGAAATCGACGGCGCCGTCCGCTTCGCCAAGCAGAGCGAATTCCCGCCGGCCTCTGAATTGAAGGCGGATATTTTCATGGAGAACAGGGAGCGTTCGGAAAAATGACCCGTCAATTGACCTACGCCCAATCCATCAACGAAGCAATCGATCTCTCGATGGCCAAGGACAAGGCCGTCTATATCATGGGCCTGGGCGTCCCCGATCCCAAAGGCGTCTTCGGGACCACCTTGGGCCTGCAGGAAAAGTACGGTGCATCCCGGGTCATGGACATCCCCACGGCGGAAAACGGGATGACCGGCATCGCGGTCGGATCCGCGCTCGCGGGCATGCGCCCCATCCTGGTCCACCAGCGTGTCGATTTTGCGGTCCTGGCCATGGAGCAGATGGCCAACCAGGCCGCCAACTGGCATTATATGTTCGGCGGGAAGAAATCGGTTCCCATGGTGGTGCGCGTCATGGTGGGTCGGGGCTGGGGCCAGGGTCCGCAACATTCACAGAGCCTGCAGTCCTGGTTCGCCCATGTGCCGGGCCTGAAAGTGGTGATGCCGGCGACTCCGTATGATGCGAAGGGTCTTTTGATTTCCAGCATCGAGGACAACAATCCCGTCGTATTCCTGGAGCATCGCTGGCTGCATGGGGTAACCGACAATGTACCCGAGGGCGACTACAGGGTGCCGATCGGCAAGGCCAAGGTCCTACGCGAAGGCAAGGATCTGAGCATGGTCGCCTCGTCCTATATGGTCCTGGAGGCCAATCGGGCCGCGCAATTCCTGGCCAACCATGGAGTCGACGTCGAGGTGATCGACCTCCGCACCATCAAGCCGCTCGATACGGGAGCCATCCTCGCTTCGGTACGCAAGACCGGCCGCCTCATCGCCGCCGATACCGGCTGGAACACCTGCGGCGTTGCCGGCGAGATCGTGGCCCTGGCGAGCGAGGAGGCCTTCGCTTCCTTGAAAAGCGCGCCGATGCGCGTGACCTTGCCGGACTGCCCCACGCCGACCACACCCGTCTTGGCCAATATCTATTACCCCGGCACCGCATCCCTGGTAGAGGCCGCGGTGCGCATGCTGGGTTTGAATCCCAAGCTTGTCGAGGAAGCCAAGGAAAAGTACAAGGTGCTGGACGTGCCCGATACGAGCTTCAAGGGGCCTTTTTAAACCTTACCCGCATAGGTGGATCCGGCCCATGAGCGAAAAATTCCTGGTCATCGGCAGCAACTCCTTTTCCGGCTCCCATTTCGTCGCCTTGGCGCTGGAGGAAGGCGCGGAGGTGATCGGCATCAGCCGCTCGCCGGAACCGAGTCCCGTCTTCCTGCCGTATCGCAACGCCCAAGGCGACCATAAGCAAAGCCGAGACAAACAAGGCGGCCGCTTCCGCTTCGTGCAGGCCGATCTCAACCAGCATCTCGATCGGATCGTAAGCCTGGTCCTGGAATTCCGACCCGACTATGTGGTCAATTTCGCTGCGCAGGGAATGGTGGCCCAAAGCTGGGACAACCCCCGGGATTGGATGACGACCAATGCCCTCGCGCATATTTCCCTGCATGACAAGCTGAAGAAGCTGGACTTCATCAAGAAATACGTGCATGTCTCCACGCCGGAAGTCTACGGGAACTGCTCGGGCATCATTGATGAACGCGCGCCGTTCAATCCCAGCACGCCCTATGCGGTCTCCAAGGCCGCCGCGGATATGAGCCTCCTGGCCTATCAAAAGGCCTATGGCTTTCCCGTGGTGTTCTCGCGGTCGGCCAATGTTTTCGGCCCCGGACAGCAACTCTACCGGATTGTGCCGCGCACGGCCTTCTTCATAAGGACGGGTAAAAAACTGCAACTGCATGGCGGCGGCACTTCGGTCCGTTCCTTCATCCATATCCGCGATGTCGCGGAAGGCACCATGCTCCTGGCCCGCAAGGCTTTGCCCCCGAATGTCTTCCACTTTTCCACTCCCGAATACTTTTCCATCCGGGAAGTGGTGGAAGAGGTTTGCCGGCAGATGGACGTGGATTTCCACAAACATGTCGAAGTGGTGGGGGATCGCCTCGGCAAGGATGCGGCCTATACCCTCGATAGCGCCAAGGCCAGGAAGGACCTGGGCTGGGCGCCCGCCCGCAGCTTCAAGGACGGCGTATCCGGGACGGTACGGTGGATCGATGAAAATCTTGATGAATTGAAGCGCCAGGAATGCGAATATATCCACAAAGCTTAAGGGATCGAAACGGTTA
>DAINDC010000010.1:8251-30099 GCA_036732085.1 Fibrobacterota bacterium
AGCGAGCACCGAAACAAGGGTCTGGGAAATGAGCAATAAGACGATTTTGATTACGGGCGGGATGGGATACGTGGGCAGCAGGCTGACCCCGCATCTGCTGGCCCAAGGCCATTCCGTGAAGGTCATCGACCTCTGCTTATACGGCGAATATGGCCTGCAATCCTTGCTGAAGGATCCGCGTTACCCGGAATGGAAATCGCGGTTCGCCTTGCTGAAAGAAGACATCCGCAATCCCGATGCGGTCCATGCCGCCATGTCCGATGTGGACACCGTCATCCATCTGGCCGCCATCTCCAATGATCCCACCGGCGAAGTCGACGAAGTGCTGACCCGCCAGGTCAATTATGATGCCGTGGGCCTGCTGGTCGCCATCGCGAAAAAAAGCGGCGTGAAGCGGTTCATCAGCGCCTCCTCGAGCAGCGTTTTCGGCGCCCGCGACGAATCGAATATCACCGAGGATTTGGAGCCCAAGCCGTTGACCCACTATTCCCGGTACAAGATGCTGTCGGAATGGATCGTCAAAGGCGCCGCGGACGATCGTTTCTGCACCGTGAGCATCCGTCCCGCCACGGTCTGCGGTTACTCCCCGCGGCAGCGTTTCGATCTGACCGTGAACAAGTTGACGGCGGATGCCGTGCGCAAGGGCGTCATCACCGTCCACGGCGGCAACCAGCGCCGCCCCAATATCTCCATGACCGATATGATCAACCTGTATGGGAACCTCATCGGCACCGAGGCGAAGCTGATCAACGGCCGCGTGTTCAATTTCGGATTCGAGAACCACAAGGTCATTGATATCGCGAAGCTGATTAAGAGCGAGCTGAAGGATATCCCCGTGGAAATCAAGGTGACCGATGTCCTGGATCAACGGGACTATCATATCTCCTCCGAGAAAATCGTGCGCGATTTGAAATACGTCCAGGTTTCCTCCATCGCCAAATCGGTCCAGGAGCTGCGCGAGCGGTTGGACAAGCCGGATGAGTTCCAGGATATCGATTCCAACCAGTATTACAATATGAAGGTCATGGCGCTGGCCAGGGATACGCGCCCTTACCAATTCCTGGGCAGGGCCTGAGCCCTAGGAACCGACCATGGAAATTGATCTCCTCCGCAATTACCCGCGCTCCAAGAGAAACGTCAAGGAACGCGGAGCGACCAAAACCGAAGCCATCCGGGCCGTGGCCAGGCAATTCGGAAAAGAGTTCTTCGACGGGGAGCGTGATACCGGCTATGGCGGTTTCAATTATTCGCCGCGCTTCTGGAAGCCCGTCCTTCCCGATTTCATCGAGCATTTCGGGCTGACCGAATCGGGCTCCTTGCTCGACGTGGGCTGCGCCAAGGGCTTCATGCTCCATGATCTTTCCCAAGCCCTTCCCCGGATGCGTCTGCAGGGCGTGGACATTTCCTCCTATGCGATCGCCAATTGCATCGAGTCCATGAGGCCCCATGTGCAGGTTGCCGACGCGAGAAAGCTCCCCTTCGCCGACGATTCCTTCGACGTGGTCATTTCCATCAACACCGTCCACAACCTGGAACGCGAGGAATGCTGCAAGGCTTTGCAGGAAATCGAAAGGGTCAGCCGCGGTAAAAGCTTCATCACCGTGGACGCCTATCGCACCGAAGAGGAAAAGGAAGCCATGTACGCCTGGAACCTGACCGCGAAGACCATCATGCACGCGGACGAATGGAAGGCGTTTTTCCGCGAAGTAGGGTATACCGGCGATTATTACTGGTTCATGCCATGATGCGATGTGGTGGTGAATGAGACGCACGGCCATAGTGATATCCATTGCGAGCGGCATCGGCGATGCCCTGGCGGGGAGGTTGGCCGCGCACGATTGGAAGGTGGGCGGCACGCTCCGCAAGCATGCCGTGGCTTCCGCAGAAACCGATCGTTTCAAGGTGGCCTGCGATTTGGATTCTCCCATTCAGATAGACCAAGCCTGCCGGGAACTGGTCGATGCCTTGGGCGAATGGGATGCCCTGATTCTGTGCCCCGGGACCTTGGAGCCGATCGGACCTTTCGAGGAAGTGGAATTCCAGGCTTGGGAAGATTCCTTCGCGGTGAATTTCTTCGGCCAATTGCGGATCGTGCGGAATTTGCTGCGGCATAAAAATCCGCGATCGCCCAAGGGCGCCAGCGTTATTTTTTTCGCGGGCGGCGGCAGCAATGGCGCACCCGTGAACTACTCCGCTTATACCATCGCGAAAATCGCCCTGACCAAGATGTGCGAGTTGTTGGACGCGGAAAACCCCGATTGCCGTTTCACCATCCTTGGTCCCGGATGGGTGGATACCAAAATCCATCAGGAGACCTTGAGGGCCGGCAAGGCCGCGGGCAAGAGCCTGGAGCGCACCGAGGCCATGATCTCGGAAGGCGGATGGGTCCCCATGGCCAAGGTTTTGGATTGCGTGGAATGGGTGCTTGAGTCTCCCCGGGAACGGGTGGGCGGCCGGAATTTCAGCGTGGCCCATGACGCGTGGAGTTCCGGGGATCTGAATGAAAGGCTTCAGTCGGACGCGAATATGTACAAGCTCCGTCGCCACAGGAACGACGGCTAATTCGAAAGCGGTGCACACTTGAAGACAAAAGATTTTTTCGACGAATTGATCCTCGCCTTGCCGGATATCCACCGCCAACATGCGCCCAATTCGAGGATCCACCTTTTTCTGAAGAAGGTGGCGAGGGCGCAGATCGAGTCCGCCTTTGGATCCGATTCCCAGGTGGTGGTCCCCTTCGGGCCATTCGGGGATCTCAAGCTGCCCTATCTCAAGATGGGCGCCGTCGATACCATGAGCCTTTTCGATCTCGATGAGCTCATCATGTTTTCCTTTTACTGGCTGAATCGGAACCGCTACCGCAAGGTGCTGGATATCGGCGCCAATATCGGCCTCCATTCCATGATCCTGGATCGATGCGGGATTTCCGTGCGTTGTTTCGAACCGGATCCGTTCCACTTCGGGCACTTGCAAAAGAACCTGGAAGCGAATAAATGCGGGCATGTCGTCCCGGACAAATCGGCCGTCTCCAACCGCAGCGGCCAGACGGAATTCATCCGCGTGCTGGGCAATACCATGAGCAGCCATATCGCCGGTTCCAAGGCGAACCCTTATGGCGAGCTGGAAAAATTCAAGGTCGAAATCAAGAACATCCGCGACCTAATCGGCGGGAACGATTTGATCAAGATGGATGCGGAAGGCCATGAGAAGGAAATCCTGCTGGCCACGGTCCCGGAGGATTGGCGGTCCATGGACGCCATGGTGGAGGTCGGCACCCCGGAAAACGCCGCGATCATTTTCGAACATTTCCAAGGCACATCGGTGAACCTGTTCACGCAAAAGACCAATTGGGAAAAGGCGGAAACACTGTCCGATATGCCCATCAGCTATAAAGAGGGCACGCTTTACATCTCCAGTAAAGTCGGGATGCCCTGGGGCTAGGGCCGTCGCCTAGATGGCATCGCATGATTCATGTCCGCGTGATTTTTCTTTAAGAGGAACGGTTCCGTATGAGCGCAAAACCCCTTGTCTACCTAGCCGACCTGACCCATACGGGACAGATTGTGGCTTCGAATGTGGCTCCGCTGGGAATCGGCCTGCTGGCGTCCTACCTGCTTAAGTTCCATAAGGGCGAGGTGGATGTCGAACTTTTCAAATATCCCGCGGATTTGAACAAGGCCCTGGAAAGAAAAATCCCCGACCTGATCGGCTTCGCCAATTATTCCTGGAACCTGGATTTATCCTACCGGTTCGCGGAGAGAATCAAGGAAGTGTCCCCGGAAACCGTTTTGGTTTTCGGAGGGCCCAATTATGGCTTGACGCCGGAGGAGATGGCGGACTTCTGGAAGCGGTTCCCGCTCATCGATTTCTACGTGGCCAAGGAAGGGGAGATCGCCTTCGAAAAACTCTATAGCCTGCTGGTCGAAAACGGGTTCTCGGCGGAAAAGATCAAGGCGGGCGACGTGGTCCCGGCCAATTGCCATTATCCCAAGGACGGTGAGATCAAAACGGGCGAAACCCTTCCCCGCATCATGAACCTGGCCGATATCGGATCGCCTTACCTCGACGGGATGATGGACAAGTTCTTCGACGGCGTGCTCATCCCCATGATCCATACCACGAGAGGATGCCCGTTTACCTGCACCTTCTGTTCGGAAGGCAGCAAATATTATGCGAAGGTGGCCAAGCGCGTCGACCTCAAGGACGAACTCACCTACATCGCGGAAAGAAAAGGCACCATCCAGGATCTCGTCATCACCGACGCCAATTTCGGGATGTTCAACGAGGACAAGGCCAAGGCCGTGACCATCAAGGCCGTTCAGGACAAATACCAATGGCCGAGGCGGATCATCGTTTCCACGGGCAAGAACCAGAAGGAAAAAATCATCGAGGTGGCCGCCATCCTCAAAGGCGCGATGAGCATCGCCGCGTCCCTGCAATCCACGGATGCCAAGGTGCTGGCGAATATCAATCGGGCCAATATCTCCACCGAGGCCTTGAACGCCATCGTCAAGCAGAGCAATGACGTGGATGCGACCACCTATACCGAGCTGATATTGGGATTGCCGGGAGATACCGTGGCGACGCATACGCAAAGCCTCCGGGACGTCACCAATGCGGGACTTGGCGTGGTCCGCATGTACCAGTTGATCCTGCTTCCCCAAACCGAACTGAACACTCCCGCCACCCGGGAAAAATTCGGGATGAAAACCAGGTTCCGCATCAATCCCAGGTCTTTCGGGAAATACACCGTGCTTGGCAAGGATATCGTCTCCATCGAGCATGAGGAGATCCTGATATCCAACGACACCTTGTCCTTCGCGGACTATCTCCACTGCCGCGAGTTGGATTTGACCATCGAGATGATGCATAATTCCGGCATGTTCGTGGAGTTGCTCGGGCTTTGCCGGTGGCTGAATCTTTCCTGGTTCGATTTCCTGCTCCGATATTTCGCCAAGCGCCGGGAGTACGGGAACGGGATCGGTGGCCTGTACGATAATTTCATCAAGGACAGCCAAGTGGGGCTTTGGGACAGCCGGGAAGAACTGGAAAGGCAGGTCTCGCAGGATATCGACGCCTATCTGGGTAACACCGATGGTACCAATGAGATGGCGAAATCGAAAGCCATCGCCTTCTTCCACTTCCTCAAGCAATTGCACGACGCCCTCTACGCAGAAATGGAATCCCTGCTGGCCGAGAAAGGCCTCCTGGATCCGGTTCTGAAAACCTATCTGTCCGAGCTCAAGGAATTCAGCATCATGCGGAAGGAGAACTTCATCGACGCCAAGCTGGAGTTCAGCGGGATTTTCCATTTCGACTTCTTCTCGCTGGAAAAAATCGGCTTCTATGCGGATCCCAGGAATTATCATCATGTAGCCGGCGTGGAATACAAGTTCCGGCATAATCAAATCCAGGTCGACATGATCAACGCCTATGTCGGGCAATACGGATCCAATACCATCGACGGATTGGGGCGCATCTTGATGCGGGCTCCGGCCAAGCGGATGTTCCGGGATTTCTCCACGGAAAACGATCATTATACGAATGGAAACAACAAGCATAGCAGCCTGAACGTGTACGGAGGATTTTCTGTCTAAGCCGCTCGATGGAAAAAGGATAGTTGTGGTCGGCTGCGCGCAAGGGCATGGCAGTTCGATAGCGAGAGGCCTTTCAGAAAACGGGGCGGAGGTGCTGCTCGTCGATCGCAATTCCGATACGGAGGAAGTGCGCGACGGCATCCGTAAGGCCGGCGGGAAGGCCGATTTCCGCGTCGCGGACGTCCTGAAGCCGGAATCGGTGAAGGCGGCCCTGGGTGAAATGGCAGGCGTCTCCGGCATCGACGGCCTCATCTATTTTCCGCGGGGGAGGGTGCGCAAGGATATGTCCGAGATAAGCCCGGAAGATTGGGACCTCGATCTGGACGTGGCCCTGAAGGGCGCCTTCTTCAGCGCGCAGGCGGCCTTGCCTTTTTTCCGGAAAGCCGATCGCCACCCCTTCATCATCACTCTGTCTTCCATCCTGTCCGAATATGTCGGCAATGAAAGCGTTGGATACCATTCGGCTAAGGGCGGATTGGAAAGCCTGACCCGCTACCTCGCTGTCCACTTGGGCCCGCGCGGCATCCGGGCCAATTCCATCCAGATGGGTTGGATCATTAAGGATGGAGACCTGCCTAAATTCATGGAGGACGGAAACCATCGCTACCGCACCCTGGCGGAACAGGCCCATCCTTTGAAGAAAGTCGGCACGTCGAAGGATCTGCTCAATACCGTGATCTTCCTGGCCTCGGAGAATTCGGCCTTCATCACCGGACAAGTCATCCGCGTGGACGGCGGGCTCACCATCCAGGAACAATCCCATTTGATCAAGAAAATGGAATCGGTTTAAGCGCGCATGGGAATGGGGAAGGGCCTCAAAGGCCGTACCGCCTTGGTTACGGGAAGCAGCCGTGGCATAGGCAAGGCCATCGCCCAGGCCCTGGGTCAAGCCGGCGCCAAGGTCGCCATCTGCGCCCGCGACCGCAAGGAGCTCAACCTCGCCTCCGCGGATCTGCGCCGCGAAAAGATCAACTGTATTTCGATTTTGATCGATGTCGAGAAACCCGATTCGGCCAAAACCGTCCTCCGTAAAATCCGCAAGGAATGGGGAGGCCTGGACATCCTGGTCAACAATGTCGGCGGCTTGATCCAGTCCGGCCAATTTGAGGAACTAGATGACATGGCCTGGATGTCGTCCTTCCAGTTGAACCTGATGCCGACGGTGAGGTTTTGCCGCGAGGCCCTTCCTCTCCTCAAGAAAAGCGCCCATCCCCGCATCATCAATATCTCCTCCATGGTCGCGTCCCAGCCTGGGGCTTACAACCCGCATTATTCGACTTTCAAGGCCGCCATCCTCAATTTGACCAAGCACCTGTCCGGCGCATATGCCCAGGACGGAATCCTGGTCAACAGCATTTCGCCCGGAATCATCCATACGGAAGGCTGGGAGCAATACATCAGCACCAAGGCGGAGACGGACGGCATTCCTCTCGATCGCTGCGCGGAAATCGAAAATAAAAGAGCCTCTGAAAAAGTCCCTTTAAAGCGTCTTGGCAAGGTCCGTGAAGTCGCCGACCTCGCCGCCTTCCTGGCCTCCGATCAGGCCTCCTTCATCACCGGAAGCAATCACCGCGTCGATGGCGGCCGGGTGCTCTCCATCTAGGTTTCCTCCCGGCGGTCAGGCCCTTCCCCGGCCCCCGGGTTCAAGTCCGATGCGGTTTAGGCCGACAATCAGCTTATGGACTTCTGGGGGAAAGCTGTAATACCATACATTTGACCCGGCGCATCCAAGCTTTCCCGAATAAAGGCGGAAACGATGAAGGTATCTGACTATGTAGCGGATTTCCTGTACAAACTCGGAATCAAGCATGTCTTCGTGGTGACCGGCGGGGCGGTGGCCCACCTGATCGATTCCGTCGCGAATCATCCGCATATGGAATATATCTGCCCCCAGAACGAGCAATGCGCCGCCATGGCCGCCGATGGTTATGCGCGGGTTACGGGTAACATGGGCGCTGCCATGGTCACCACCGGTCCCGGACTCACCAACCTGATAACGGGAATCGCCTCCCTGTATTTCGACAGCCTCCCCTCGATCTTCATTTCCGGACAAGTGGCCACCTTCAGGATGCGGAGGAACACTCCCGGAGTACGCCAGCTCGGTTTCCAGGAAGCGCCGCATATCGAGATGGTCAAACCGATCACCAAATACGCGGTATTGGTGGACGATGCTTCCCGGATCCGGTATGAAATGGAAAAGGCCGTGTTCATGGCCCGTTCCGGAAGGCCAGGCCCGGTTTTGGTGGACATCCCGGACGACATCCAGCGCGTCGAAATCAACCCCAAGAAATTGGCGTCTTTCCATCCCGATATAAAGGCCGGGAAGACCGGTAACCTCGCGGGCAAAATCGATCAGAGCTTGAAACTCCTGCAGCAGGCCGAGCGACCCATCCTGGTCATGGGCGCCGGAGTCAAAATCGCCAAGATGGAAAAGCAGGCGCGCGCCTTCATCGATCGCCTGGGGATCCCCGTGGCCCTGACCTGGGCGGTGATGGATTTGCTGCCGGGCGATCACCCTTTGAATACCGGAGGCTTCGGCGTCAGCTCCACCCGCCGCGGAAATTTCGCGATCCAGAATGCGGATTTGGTCTTGTCGGTGGGTTCCCGCCTGGATACGCATGCGACCGGCACGCCCATCAATACCTTCGCGCGGGAGGCGAAAAAGATCGTCGTCGATATCGATGCGAGCGAATTGGCCAAGTTCCCGAAGCAAGGGATGAAGATCGATCTGCCCATCAATGCGGATGCGAAGGATTTTCTCGCCGGGGCCATCGCGAAGTTGGGCAAGCTCAAGCTGAAGGACCTCGAACCCTGGCGAAAGCGGATCCTCAAGTGGCGGAAGGATCTGCCCGTTTGCCTTCCCGAGTTCCGCAAGGAGAAGACCGTCAATCCCTATGTATTCCTGGAAGCCCTGTCCAAGGAAACCCGCGAAGGCGATATCCTCATTCCCGATACGGGCGCTAACCTTGTCCAGACCTTCCAGGGCATCTGCCTGAAGGAGAACCAGAAAGCGTTTTCGGCCTTCAACAATACGCCCATGGGCTATTCCCTGGCCGCCAGCATCGGCGCTTGTTTCGCCAATGACGGCAAACGGATACTCTGCATCATCGGCGACGGCGGCTTCCAACTCAATATCCAGGAACTGGGTACGGTCGCCCACCATAAGCTTCCCATCAAGATATTCCTCTTCAACAATCATGGGTTCGGCATCATCCAACAGACCCAGGACGATTGGCTGGAGAGCCGGTACCATGCTTCGCGGCCGCAGACCGGTCTCGCCGATCCGGACTATACCAAAATCGCCAAGGCCTATGGGATACGCGTCGTGCCGATCAAGAACCATTCCGGCATGCAGGCGAAGATCCGCAAGGCGCTCGCAGGAAATGATCCCGTTCTGATCAATCTGGACATCAGCCAGGAACAAAGGATCCATCCGATGCTGAAGTTCGGCCGGCCCATTGAGGATCCCAAACCGCTTCTCGATCGGAAGCAATTCATTGCCAATATGATTGTCCCGCCCATGAAAAATTCCCTCGAGGCAAACCCCTGAGCGCGGCATGAAAACCACCGCGGCGATACTGACGGAAATCGGCAAGCCCCTCGAGCTATTGGAATTGGAAATCCCCTTCCTGAATGCGGGACAGGTACTGGTCTCCATCAAGCATTCCAGCATTTGCCAATCCCAGGTCAATGAAATCCAGGGCCGCAAGGGCGAAGACAAATTCCTTCCCCATACCTTGGGCCATGAAGGCAGCGGCATCGTACTGGAAACCGGTCCGAATGTCAGCAAGGTCAAAGCGGGCGATTCGGTGGTTTTGTCCTGGATAAAAAGTTCGGGCCTTGACGTGCCTTCCTGCCGCTATTCATCGGGGGGAAGAACCGTCAACTCCGGGGCCATCTCCACCTTCATGGAATGCGCCGTCATTTCCGAAAACCGTTTGATTCCCCTGGAAGGGTTCGATCTGAATTTGATGCCGCTCATGGGATGCGCCTTGCCTACCGGCTATGGCCTGGTCAGGAACAACTTGAAGCCGAAAGCCGGAAGCAGCATCGCGATATGGGGAATGGGCGGGGTAGGGTTGAGCGCCATCCTGGCGGCCGCGTCCCTGGGTTGTTCCACCATCATCGCCGTCGATTTGGTGGAAGAGAAGCTGGAGTTGGCCCGCAGCTTGGGCGCCACCCACCTTGTGAACGGCCTCTCCGAGCCCGTCCGGCGTATCCTGGAGATTACCGGCGGCAAGGGCGTGGACTACGGCGTGGATGCCTCCGGCTCCGTCAAGGCCATCGAAGCGGGCTTTACGGCCACCCGGAATGGCGGGGGCAAATTCGTGATCGCCGGGAATCCGCCCCAAGGCCACAAGCTCACCTTGAATCCATTCGATTTCATCTCGGGCAAGCGCCTGGCCGGAACCTGGGGCGGCGAATCCCATCTGGATGAGGATATTCCCCATTTCGTTGAAAAGTACCGCGCGGGGGTGCTACCCTTTGAAAAGCTGATCACCCATGCGTTTCCTTTTTCATCGATCAATTCCGCCCTGGATATGATGATGTCGGGGAAGGCCGGGAGGGTGATGCTGAACATGACCCGATAATAGCGGAACCGATAAGATGCCCAAATCCACTCTCTCCGTTGTAATGGCCAATTACAACCATGCGCAATTCCTTCCCGAATCCCTGTCGGCGCTGATTTCCCAAACGAGGGTGCCGGACGAGATCATCGTCGTCGATGACGCGTCCACGGACAATAGCGTCGAGGTGATCGAAAGTTTCGCCGCCAAATGCCCCGCCATAAAACTTTACCGTAACGAGAAAAACCGCGGTCCTTTTTTTTCCTCGGACCGTGGCATGCAGATGTCATCGGGAGAATACGTGTACTTCGGATCGGCGGACGATCGCACCTTGCCGACCTTGATGGAAAAATCGATGGCCATGGCGGAAGAGTATCCGCAGGCCGCTCTGACCTGCTCGGAACCGAGCACCTTCGACGGCAATACCGGCATCCTCAGCGAGAACCGCATGCATTGGTGCAGCGAACCCCGTTACTTCACTCCGGACGAATTCGCGGAGATCCTTTCCGGGCGTTTCATCGCGGGCAATACCGGCGTCTTCAAGAAGGAGTTGGTCCTCAAGGCCGGCGGATTCCATCCCGAACTCCGATGGCATATGGATTTTTTCCTGAACCTGGTTTTGGCGTTCCGGCATGGCGTCTGTTATATCCCCGAGTCCTTGGCGCATCTGCGCGTTTTGTCGCAATCCTATTCCGCCAAAGGCATGCAGGATCCGACCAAGCAGATCCCGGTCATCAAGCATCTTTTCCGATTGTTGAAGTCGGCGCCTTACCGGGATTTGTTGCCCTACCTGGCCAAGAGCAGCGCCATCAAGGCCGTCGGGCCCTTGGTCGTGCCCGCCTACTTATCGGATCCGAAACATTGGGATCCCATCACGCAATCCCTGATCGTGGAGCCCTTGGCGGAGTGGGGCGTGGGAAGGGCGATGGCTTTCGCGAAAAAGCAGATCGAGATCCAAAATGAAAACAACTGGCGGCATCTCTTGGGGATTGCGACGACCTTTGTGGAGAAGGGGCGGCTCCAGGAAGCGCGTATGGTGCTTCAAAATATCGTCCAACAATATCCGGAAGCCGGCATCGCCAAGGAGACCTTGACCAACTTGGAGAAAGGGGAACTCGAACCCGCCAGTTCTGCGGATTTCCAGGCAGAAATCAAGTTGGCGCTGGGCAAGCAGCGCTCCGGCGATTTTCATGCGGCGCTGGCCATTTACGGGGACATCCTCGGCAAGCAACCGGATCATTTGGAAGTCCTGCATCTGATGGGCATCCTCGGAGTCCAGATCCGGGACATGGAAGTCGCCAGGGAGCTGCTGGGGAAGGCCGCTGCCATCGATCCTGCCATTCCCCCGTTCTACCGGAAATTGGACGAGGATTTCTCGCATCCCGGGCTCTATGCGGAAACGTTGCGGTGCTTCCGCGCGGCGCTTGGTTCGAGCGCCGGATGACCTTCACCTGAATCGAACGCGAGCGGCCATGCTTAAAAACCTGTTCTTCAATATCGACGTGGTCGGGAGCTGCAATCTCAAGTGCCCGACCTGCCCCACCGGCAACTGGAGGGAAAAGACCCTGGAAGCCGGCATGATGAAGCCCGAGTTGCTTAAGGAAATCATGGATAAAGCCACGCGGGAGGCGAACGTCATCGGCGTGGGTCTCTTCAATTGGACCGAGCCCTTGATCCATCCGAACTTGGATGAATTGATCCGGATCGTGCAATCCTACGGCGTCGGTTGCTCCTTGAGTTCCAACTTGAACGTCATGAAGAATATCGACAGGATTTTGCTGGCCAATCCCGCCAGCTTCCGCGTCTCCACCTCGGGTTTCACCCAAGTTACCTATGCCGTTACGCACCGCGGCGGGAACATCGAAAGGGTCAAACAGAACATGGTCGAATTGGCCGAGGCCAGGCGCCGGAATAATGCGACCACGGAAATCCACGTGCTCTTCCACGTCTATCGCGGCAACCTGGTGGATGCCGCCCGGATGAAGAAATACGCCGTCAGCCTGGGTTTCGGATTCAAACCCGTTTGGGCCTTCATGATGCCCGTGGAAAAAGTCCTCGCGTATCTCGATACGGACGGGCCGCAATACGCGAACCTGAGTTCGGAAGATTTGGACATGATCGATCAACTCGCCTTGCCCCTCCGCGAGGCTTCCGAGGTCGCAAAAAAGCACAAGCAGAATCCCTGCGGGCTCCTGGAGAATCAGGTCACTTTGGATTATAAAGGCGATGCCCAACTATGCTGCAGCACCTTTGACTATTCGAAATTCAATATGGGGAACTACCTGGCGATGTCCCTTGAGGAGCTGCAAGGCCGGAGGTACAAGGAGAAAATCTGCGGCAGCTGCATGCATCATGGCGTCCACGTTTACTTCGCGTATGGCGCGCCGGAATTCCATCAATTGGCGATCTCGAATATCTTCAAGCGGAATCTCGATGCCATCAATGAAGTCGTCGGGGCATAAGCGGGCCTGATGCGCATCAACGAAATTCTCGGCCAACCGGCGAAAGCCAAGATCTCCGGAGCAACGCCCAAGGTCAGCATCGGAATGCCGCTTTATAACGGGGAGAAATACCTCCAGGAGGCCCTGGACTGCCTACGCAACCAGGATTTCCTGGATTATGAAGTCATCATCTCCGACAATTGCTCCACCGATTCCACCGCCGATATCTGCCGGCGCTTCGCGGCCGGGAATCCGAACGTGTCGTTCTATTCGCAGGAGAAGAACATCGGGGCCGTCCCCAATTTCAACTTCGTTTTCGAGAAGGCGCGGGGGCAATATTTCATCTGGTACTCCCATGACGACGGATGGGCGCCGTCCTATCTCCGGAAATGCGTCGCCGCCCTGGACCGCAATCCTTCGGCGGTCCTATGCTTCAGCGATGTCGATTTCATGGATGCCGACGGTCAAAGCCATCGGCACGAGGATTTCTACGGGGTCGGGTACAATCGTCTGGAGACATTCGGGAAACCGGTCTTGGAGAGGATCCGGATCCTGATATCCGAAACCAACTGGTATGCCATTTACGGCATGTTCCGGTCCGAGGCTTTGCGCAAGACCCGCATGGGGCGTCCGGTTTTCGGGTGGGACGTCCATCTCACCCTGGAAGTCCTCCTGCAAGGCGGGATCTACATCCTCCCAGAGAAACTGATGCGTTACCGTATCATCCCTAAGACCTCCCAGCAGCAGCTGAAGGACATCACCAACTCGGACAAGGCGGAGAGCAAAACCCCGTATGCGGGCATGGCGCAGGGTTTGTTCGAATACCTGATGGAGCACGATTTCGACCGGGAGATGAAAAAGGGAATCCGGGACGTCTTCATCCATAGTTTCCTGGACGGCAATAAGATCTGGCGCAATGAGATCTTCAGGGAAAACATGGAGGGCCTTGCGCATCTGCCTCCCGACCAATGGGTTTCCTACTTGATCGGTCTGTTTCCCGAACCCGGATTGTTTCCCAAGCCGCAAGGTCCGGCCCTATCCGATATGCGGGTGCTCTGGCAGAACCGAAATGATAGCGAGCGATTGCCCGGCGGGGATACCACCGTCCTTCTGGAGACGGTCAAGAACCTGTTGGCCCTCGGCTCCAAGGTGGATGTTTCCTACGAAGATTCACCCGATCTCGCCCCGTACCAGTTGGTCCATCTGAACAATATCAGCCGCACGCGCGACACTCTGGAGCATGTCCGCAATGCCAAGCGCAGGAACCGGCCCACGGTGCTTACTCCCTTGTACGAGGATATGGATCGGTACCTGGTGCCGGCGACCAAGATGGATTTGTTGTATCAACAAATGGCCGCCAACCAGACCATCCTTTCCCTCGACGAGATTAAAGGCGTCCTATCCAGTTTCGATCTACCCAGGCACCCGTTGGATAATTCGGCCGCCAAGCATTTCGGCATCGGCGACAAGGTCAAGCAAAAGGAAATCCTGGACTCGGTGGATTGCGTCCTGACAAGCGGGGAAGTGGAGAGCCGTTCCATCACGGATCATTTCGGTCCCATCCGGCACATGGAAAGTTTCCAGTTCGGTTTCAATCGGCAATTCCTGGAAGCGGATGGAAGGGCATTTTCCGAAAAGTATGGCTTGAAAGACTTCGTCCTTTGCGTGGGGCGATTGGAGCCCAGGAAGAACCAGTGGAATCTGATCGAGATTTTCCGGACGCTTCCCCATATAAAGCTGGTCCTGATCGGAATCTTCCATAATCCCGATTTCAAAAACGTGGTCAAGGCCTATGCGCCTCCCAATGTCCTGTTCTTGGATCGGTTGCCCTTCGCGGAACTGGTCTCGGCATTCGGCGCGGCCCGCGTGCATGCGCTGGCGAGCTGGTATGAGTTGCCGGGCCTGGTGAGTCTCGAAGCGGCGGCTGCGGGGTGCCGGATCGTTTCGACATCCTGGGGATCCGCCCGCGATTATTTCCACGATAAGGTCCGCTACTGCGAGCCCGATGATCCTGTTTCGATCCGCAAGGCGATCTTGAATGCCTACGATGCGAATCCGGATCCGGAATTGCGCGAGTTCGTCAAGGAAAGTTATAGTTGGGAAAAATCCGCCCGGCGGCTGCAGGGAATCTACCGTCGCGTTCTGGCTGAGCAGTCCTGACCGCGTTCCCCGGGATCTATGACCATGCGGATACCAGGCCGAATCGTCCCACCGGCTAGTCCCCCCGGGCAACCGCTTCGTCCCCTTAAAATCCTGATGCGGAACCGTCGCGATGCCCTGACCCATCCCGGCGGGGATACGGTTCTGATGGAAAACCTGAGGAATGAACTCGGGTGCCTGGGGCATCGGGTTGATCTCGATCTCGAGAATGCCCTCGATGCCGGAGCATACGACCTGGTGCATCTTTTCAATCTGACCTTACCGAACCTGATCTCTCCTTTAGCGCGGGACGCGGTCGCCAAGAGCGTCCCTTTTTTCATCCATGCCTTGCAAGAGGATTGGCCGCGCTTCCTGAACCAGGCCCTTGCCGCCGCCGTGGTCTTGGAAAAATACGTGGGCTCCGGCCAAAGGCGTGAACGCCTCGCTCCGGCCTTGGCCTTGCTCAAGGAATGCCCTGCCGCGGAAATGCCGATCGCGACCGATGCCGCCAAGGCCGCCGCCGTCCTCTGCACGGGAACCCAGGAAGTGGCATCGGTCTTGAGGGATTATCCGGCTGCGCGCGCCCGGATCGTCCGCTTGGGGACCGGGACGAATCCCTCCGGTCCGATGGACGTCGCGGCGGCGGAATTCCGAGAGGCTTTCGGCGTGGAAGACTTCGTTCTCTGCGTCGGCCGGCTCGAGCCGAGGAAGAATCAACTCATGCTGCTGGCGGCGCTCGAAGAGGACGAAATCACCGTGGTCTTCGCGGACGGGGGCTTCGCGTATGCCCGGGGCTATGCTGAAGCCTGCCGCAAATTCGCGCGTCGCGGCCGCACCCTGTTCACCGGCAGGTTACCCCCGAGGATGCTGCGGTCCGCCTATCTGGCCGCGCGGGTAAGTTGTCTGCCGAGTTGGTATGAGTTACCCGGCCTGGCCACCCTGGAAGCCGCCCTCTGGAGCCGCAACGTGGTGGCTAGCCCCTGGGGCACCATCGGTGAATACCTCGGCCAGACCTGCCTGTACGCGGAACCGGACGACTTCCCGGGGCTCCGCTCCCAAATCCTGAAGGCCTGGGAAAGTCCTCCCAGCTCTGCGTTGCGGGCGCATGCGGCGCAATTCACCTGGGCCCGTACCGTCAAGGAAACGGAAGCGCTTTATCGTGAACATTTGGATATGGCCGCGAGGCGGGGTTGATCGAATTTGGCTCCGGCCGGAATTGAAAGGGAATGATCCATGTCCGAAGCGAATTACTATCAAGGTTTGAATCCGCTCGTCCTCAATATGGTTCCCAAAGAATGCTCCCGGATTTTGGAAGTGGGTTGCGCGAATGGCAAGCTGGGTGCGGCTATCAAGGAGCGGAATCCCGGATCGTATTATGTGGGCATAGAAAAATTCGCGGAGGCGGGTAAGCAGGCCGCCAGCCTATTGGACAAGGTCTTCATCGCGGATGTGGAAGGCTTCGATTGGTCCCTCCTTTCCGGCGAGCGGTTCGATTGCATCATCTTCGCCGATGTTCTGGAGCACTTGTTGGACCCCTCAGCCGTCTTGCGCGGGGTGCTGTCCTTGATGACCCTGCACGGGAACGTAATCTGCTGCCTCCCCAACGTTTCCCATTGGTCCATCATCGCCGGTTTGATCCGCGGCGAATGGGAGTATACCGATAGCGGCGTGCTCGATCGGACCCATCTCCGTTTCTATACGGTGAAGTCCGCCCGGAAACTCCTGATCGGATGCGGCCTCGAAGTCGTATCGGAAGCCGCATGGACGACGAACCTGGAAATCCAGGACGCGCTGGTCCCGCTGTTGCAGGCCCTGCAAGTGAACCTGGATGATTTCAATTCCCGATCCAGCATCATGCAATACGTGGTCAAGGTCCAGCGGAAGGTGGAAAAGGTGTCCGCGCGTTCCTGGGCGTTCCGGTCCCCGGGCTGGGAAAAGGCGATGCCGAAGCAAACCATGGCGATCGTGGTATGCGTCAGCGGCGATATTAAACTTACCGGCGATTTCTTCAACGCCATCGCGCGCGTCCGCTCCGGAAACTGCGCTCCCCATGTCCTCATCGTGGATGATGCGTCCAAGCAAGGCGGCACGGGATACTTGCAGGAGGCCGCGAGGAGATTCCCTTGGCTGGATCACCATAGGATCGAAAGCGCCGTCGGCGTGGCGAAGGCGCGCAATCTGGGCGCGGGGATGACGGATGCCGATGTCCTGGTTTTCCTGGACGCCAATTCGATTCTCGGCGCGGGCTGCCTGGAAAGGATGTCGGAACTCATGGAGGACGCACGGGTCGGCATCGTCGGTCCGCAGGTTCTCTGTCCGGACGGATCGGTTTCCCATGCGGGAATCGTATTCACTCCCGACGCCCATCCGGTGCATTTGTACCAATCGTCACGTTCGGATGATGAACGGGTCCATCGGCCCAAGGAGTTGCCCGCGGTTACCGGCGACTGCCTTATGATCAAGCGGGACCGGTTCGAAAGGGCGCGTGGCTTCTCTACGGACGATCCGGTTTTCTATTCGGAGTTGGATCTTTGTTTCAAAGTCCGGGAAATGGGTTTGAAGGTGGTTTATCAGCCCGAGAGCCAGGTCATCCTTCCGGAAACGGGAAAGGACTCATCCCGAGGATTGAGGGAAGCGGAACGCCAGGCAAGCCGGTTTTCCTTCATCGGGAAATGGAAAGCCCTGATGATTGCGGAACTCCAGAGCGAGCCGGCCTTCTATCTGGCCGGCCGGGATTATCGGCACTCCGCCGATTGATACGACTTGGACTCGCCGGAGTCGCTTAGAAGTAGAAGCGCCCGCCGACGCCGGCATTGACGTCGAGCCAGGTGCCCGGGAACAATTCCAGGACCGGGGCCAATTCCAGGAAGACATCCAGCGGTGCGGTACGGGGCATCCAGGCCACGCCGATCACGCCTCGTAATCCGATTTGGGTGCCGCCGTGGTTCCAGAAGTTCAGGTTCACGCCCGGGCCATAATAGATCGGGAATTTTTCCGAAGTCCGGATGACATCGAAGTTATGGAAAAGGTAATCCGCATGCAAATGTAGGCCCCGATAGCCATAACGATCATTGCGATCGCCGTAATAGTATCCGCGATCATTGCAATAACCCCGGTTATTGTTGTAGTAGTTCCCATCCCAGCAATTGTCGTACTGATCATAGCCGAGCCCCCAACCCAGGCCGAAGTCGAGGGCGGTATTGGCGCTGGTCCAATACTTGGCGCTCAATGCCGTCGGCTGCCCCAGCACGAACCCCAGACCGAAATTGTGGCCGCCGGCGCGGGCGAGGGGAACCAGGGCCAGAGGCAGAAGCAAAGCGGATATTTTGAATAGGCGTGAGATCATGAATGAGTCTCCCTTACGGAGTGGGGTTGATCGAGGGTCGAAATTTAGTTCGCCATCTCGGGTTCCGGCAGGGCCGGGATCCTGGAATCCGGGAGGCATGGTTACACCGTACTAAGCGGATATACTTTCCTGAGTAGTAGGGAACAATGCCGGAGTTCACGGCCGCATGCGGCTCTTGATACGCTCCACGGCCTCCAAAACGTTTTCCCGGAATCCAAAGGCGCTCAATCGGAAATAGCCCTCGCCGCAACTTCCGAAGCCGGATCCGGGCGTTCCCACCACCTGGGCCTCCTGCAACAGCTTGTCGAAGAAGTTCCACGATGTGGAATTCCCGGGGACCTTCAGCCAGATATACGGCGCATTCACACCGCCATAAACCGTGAAGCCGGCGGCCTTGAGCCCTTCGCGGATGATGCGCGCATTCTCCATGTAATAAGCGATGTTCGCTTGGACGGCCTTGGAGCCCTCCGGGGAGAAGATGGCTTCCGCCGCTTTCTGGATGGGATAGCTGACGCCGTTGAACTTGGTGGTCTGCCGGCGGTTCCAGAGTCCATGCACGCCCACCCATTCGCCCTTCTGGTTGCGGGCCCGCAAATCCTTCGGTACCACGGTATAGGCGCAGCGCGTGCCGGTGAAGCCCGCGGTCTTCGAGAGGCTGCGGAACTCGATGGCCACTTCGCGGGCGCCGGGAATCTCGTAGATGGAATGGAGAAGACCGGGCTCTTGGATGAAGGCCTCATAGGCGGCGTCGAATAGGATTACGGCTTCCGTGGCCTTGGCGTAGGCGACCCACTTTTCCAGGGAGGCGCGCGGCATGACGGCGCCGGTGGGATTGTTGGGCGAGCATAGGTAAATCAAATCGACATGACCGAGACTACCAAGCCCGAGACCGCCAAGCCCGGGCCCAGCGGGCTGGGCCTTCGGCAGCTCCGGATCGAAACCATTCTCGGCGGTGGTGGGCATGTAGACGAGCTTGCCGTAGCGGCCGCCTTCGGATTCACCCGTCCGGCCGGCCATGACATTGGTATCCACGTAAACCGGGTAAACCGGATCGGTCACGGCGATGATATTGTCCGTGTCGAAGATTTCCTGGATATTGGCGGTGTCGCATTTTGAACCGTCGGACACGAAGACTTCGTCCGGGGACACGTCGGCGCCTTGGGATTTGAAATGCGCGGATATGGCCTTCAAAAGGAAATCGTAACCTTGCTCCGGGCCGTAACCCTTGAAGGTTTCGGCTTTGCCCATTTCGTCGACGCCTTTGCGCATGGCATCGAGAATCGGAGCCGGCAGCGGAAGCACCACATCCCCGATTCCGAGGCGGATGATTTTGGCGCTTGGGTTTTCGGAGGCGAAAGCCCTAACCCTTTTGCCGATTTCCGGAAACAAATAACCGGCTTGGAGCTTTTGGTAGTTCGAGTTGATCTTGGCCATGGCTTTCCTGGTCCCCAATGGGTAGAATTTATTAGGTCAAGGTGTGTAATTTAGTAAAATTACCGACCCCGTCGGGTTCGACAACGCAACCCAGGCCGGCTTTCCGGAAAGGTTGGCGGCGGTCGGCGTGAACGCGTAAGCGTCTCTCCGAGGTGACGTATGGTCCTCATACAACCCCGCTGCGAACACGGGCAAACCTTTGTCAATCCTCCAGATAGATCATGCCGGAAATCCGGTCTCGGAAGCTTGGGAACGATCGCCAAAACCGATGGAGAAAGATTTAGAAAATTGATGTTTTCCGGAATCGTAAAACGTAATATATAAGAAGAATACAGGGAGAGGGGAACCTACCCATGGCCGACGAAAACCGCGACTTCCAATCCATTATCAATGAGAACCGCGCGAAGAAAAGCGCGACCTCCTGGCAGGGAACCTGCCTCGAGTACCTCGAGCTGGTGAAGGGCAGTCCCACCATCGCCATGTCGGCTCCCAGCCGGCTCTACAACATGATCATCGCGCAGGGCACCAAGCCCACGTTGGAGAAGGTGTTACTTCCAGGTTACGAGGACCTGGTGCAGTACAACTTCTTCGACGAGAATATTTTCGGCGTGGATGAATCGATCCACGACATCGTGAAGTTCCTGCATGCAGGAGCGCGCCGCACCGAAACCGGCAAGCGCATCCTGATGCTCGTCGGTCCCGTATCTTCCGGAAAGTCCTCGATTGCCAGCCTGCTCAAGAAGCGGCTCGAAGCGTACTCGGAAGCCATGCCCATCTATGCCATCGACGGCTGCCCCATGTCCGAGGATCCGCTGCATCTGGTGCCGCGCCATGATCGCGCGAAATGGGAGGACATCCTCGGCGGCGTCAAGATCGAAGGCGACCTCTGTCCCATCTGCCGGCATCGCCTCCTGAACAACAAGGATTTCCGCGACGACAAGGGGGGAATTCTCTGGGAGAAGGTCAGGGTCAAGCAGGTCACGTTGTCCGAGCGCGCGCGTCGCGGCATCGGCACCTTCCAGCCCAGCGATCCCAAGAACCAGGACATCTCCGAACTCATCGGCCACGTGGACTTCTCCAAGATCACGGAATACGGCGAAACCGATCCGCGCGCCTATAGCCTGGACGGCGAGCTCGAGATCAGCAACCGCGGCCTCATCGAGTATATCGAAATCCTGAAATGCGATATCAAGTTCCATTACGTGCTGATCACGGTGGCGCAGGAGCAGCTCATCAAGGTGCCCGGCTTCCCGCAGATCTATACCGACCTGGTCATCCTGTCGCATACCAACCAGACCGAGTTCGACAAGTTCAAATCGAACAAGGAGAACGAGGCGCTCCACGATCGCATGTACCCGATCTACGTGCCCTACAATCTCCGCTTCGACGACGAAGTCCGCATCTACAAGAAGATGATCGCGAGCTCGCAATTCTCGCATATCGATATCGCCCCGTATTCGCTGGAAGTGGCGGCCATGTTCGCCGTGCTCACGCGCCTCACCGAGTCCTCGCTCTGCCCCGATCTCATCAAGAAGATGCGCTACTACAATGGCGAAGCCGTGATGGAACAGGAGAAGGATCCCGTCGACCTGAAAGCCCTGCGCCTGGAAGGCAAGAAGAAAGGCGAAGGCATGTTCGGCATCTCGCCGCGCTTCGTCGTCAATGCCATCAACGTCGCCTTGTCCGAGAAGGAGAAGGAAGGCAGCATCATGCCGCTCGACGTGCTCCGCTCGCTGCGCAATAACTTCGGGCACCATATCGGTTTCTCCGAGGAGGAGGCGGAACGTTACCTGCGCCTGCTCATGGCGGACAAGGGCAGCGTCAATGCCGAGTACCGCGAAGTGGCCAAGAAGGAAGTCAACCGCGCCTTCTTGTTCGCCTATGAGGATCAGGCCCAGTCCCTGTTCGACAACTATATCAAGAACACCACGTCCTATTGCCTGAAGAAGAAACTTACCGACCAGGTCACGGGCGAACCTCTGGAAGCGGATGAGAAGCTCATGCGCAGCATCGAAGAGATGATCGGCGTGTCCGAGAATGCCAAGCGCGAATTCCGCCAGGGCATCTTCGTCTTCAAGTCCGACGCCATCGACCAGGGCAAGCCCTTCGATTTCAAATCCTACCAGCCGCTCAATGAAGCCATCGAGAAGAAACTGATGGCCGATCTCAAGAATGTCGTGAGCCTCACCATCGCGGATCCCAACAAGAAGGATCCCAAGTCCTTGAAGCGCCGGGGCGACGCCATCGATTCCCTCAAGTCGAAGGGCTACTCGGAGCGGAACGCCGAACGCCTCCTGCAATACGTGGGCGAGGTCTTGCGGAA
>DAINDC010000011.1:0-12622 GCA_036732085.1 Fibrobacterota bacterium
GTCCATACCCCGGCCGACCGGGAAGGCAGAGCCGTGGTGGCCGGCAGGGCCAGGTTCAGGCGTTGTCCCTGGAAGTAGGCGGTAGGCGAGGTCAGCGACGCCCCGGGTATGCGAATCGCCGAGGTATTGGAAATGGTCAGGGTATCTGAAATCGGGGGGATGATGGTGGCGATCGGGCAGAAGGGAGGCGTCACCTGGCAGCCCAGGAGTTCGGTGACGCGCACCGGATAGTTTCCCGGCTTCATGGCGTCCATGTCGAAGGACGGTCCGTAAGGAACGATGTTCATGTCGCAGAGTTTATTGAAATTGCTTTCCACCAGAAAGCTCACCCAGATTTCCCCGTTCTGGAATCGCACGCTTTGATGCGAAAAGGTCGTCTGGCAATTCCCGTAAATGTTATTGAGAAGGTTCATGGTGAAGGGCAAATTGGGCGGCTCTACCCTGGGCTTGAGGAACCATCCGTCCCTTTCGGCGGCGCCCTTCACGACCAAGGTCCCCGCGTCCACGCCCACCGGGGCCATGGCGCAGCCCTGCGCGGCGCAGGCGGGCAGGCGGAAGGCCTTCACGGCATAGGTGCCGGCCTTGAGCGCGGCCAGCTTGTAGGTGGGGCCGTAGGCCTGGTAAATGGCCGGGCACAGGACGCCGACCCTGACATGATCGAGGAAGGTGAGCGAGATGGTATTGCCGTTCACGGATGAGCCCAGCATATCGAAGGTATTGGCGCAGCTGAACTGGTAGCTGAGGAGGGACAGGGAGAAGGCCTGGTCCGCCACGGTCTGGGTGGGGCTGACGGTAAAGGTGATGGCGCCCTCCGGCGTGACCGTCAACTCGCCGGCCAAGACCTGTTGCGTCGCGATCATGCAGGCCGGCTTGGAGAATTGGCATTCGTACATCTGGTCGGCCCAGACCTCGTAGGTGCCGGCTTTGAGCGCGGGCATGGCGAAGGTGGGGTTGCCGCCGTAAATGGGCATGGCATTCAGTTGGATCGCGGTGTCATAGACCGGACAGTAGACGTCCGCCCGGGTCGCCGAATCCGTGGCCGCGCCTTTCAAGACGAGAGGTTGGTCGATCAAGACGAGAGATTGGTCGATCATGACCATTATGTTGGCGACGAAGGAAAGATCGATGCGCTTATCGGCGACCACCACGCTTTCCCGCGAGAACGTGGCCCCGCAGCCGAAGGAGCCGCCCAGCAGGGTCAAGGTGAAGGCCTTGTCGGCCGCGGTCGAGGTGGGCGCGATGGAATAGACCGGGCCCACAGGCGTGACGGCCAGGGCGGGCAGCGCCGCCAGCGACAGGCACAGGGCCAGGGCGGCCAGAGCCGAAGGCGCATTTGACAAGGCCGTTGGCGCATTTGGTAAAGCCAGAGGCTTTTTGAATGCAGCCGTTGGCTTTTTCAGTGAGGTCATCGGCTTTTCCGGTGAAAGGTTCCTGGGTAACATGCGCGTTCCTCCTGTGGCTGATGCGTGGGTTTCTGAATGGCGATGGCGGCCGGGCCGGAATCAATCCTTGCGATTCACCGGCAAGTTGCGGATTTCCCCGGAAGGAGCGATTAGCCTGACCATGAGCAGGCCGCGCGCGGTTTGGGCGCCGATGTCGAAGCCCGTGGTGCCGCCGTTCCGGAGGGCCGCCTCCATGTCGATCCGGTGCGATTCCAAGACCCGTCCCGATAGACTCAGGAGTTCCACCTTCCATTCCCCGGCCGTGACCGCGGCGACGCCCTGGTTCGCAACCGCGCCCGCGGGTAAGGCCAATTCCAGCCTGCGGCCCGTCACGGTGGCGAAAGCCGTAGCGGAGGCCTCCCGGAGCGAGCCATGGAGAAGGATGGCCGCGGAGGCGGTGACCAGCAAGGTGTCCGAGGGCCGGAGCACGATCTGTTCCAATAGGCAGCGGGGCGTGGCAACCTGGCAGGGTAACAGCTGGGTGACGTAGACCGGATAGAGGCCCGGCTTCAGGGGCTGCATATCGAAGGTGGGTCCATTGGGATGGATATCGGCGAAGCACTCGATGGCGGTGTCCTTCTCGACCAGGAAGCCGGCGTGGATCTGCCCGTTCGAGACGTCCACGGTCTGGTGCGAGAACCGCGTCCCGCAATTCCCCAGATCCTGATTGAGGAGCTGCATGCTGAAGGCCTTGTCGGGCGCCACCGATCCGTTCTTGAGGTACCAGCCGACCCTGCCGCCGGCGAGCACGGTGAGCGTGCCCGCGTACTTCGGCTGGATTGCGATCTTGCAGGGCGAAGGATTGGCGTAGGCGCAGGCGGGCACCTGGGCGGCCCAGACCTCATATTGGCCGGCGGCGAGGGCCGGCACCGCGAATACGGGCCCGAAGTTGAATATGGGCGAGTAGTGGATAGGCGCCAGGCTGGGGCTTTCCGGCAGGACGGCGGCGCAGAGGCGGAGGGTGTCCGGGGCGCTCGCCACGAAGGTGAGGTCCAGGCGCTGGCCGTTGACCTGCGCGGTCTGATGCGAGAAGCTGGTGCCGCAGCCCCAGGTGGTATAGCTGACCACGGTCAGGTTGAAGGCTTTGCCGGCGATGGTGGTATCGGGGGAAAGCGTATAGGCTTGCGCGGGATCCACCGCGGCTTGGCCGAGCCCGGGAAGGATCAGAGTCGCGGTCAGGGCCAGGAACAGGTGGGCGCCCATTCTCATCAGCGGACTCACCAGCGGACGGGCGAGCGGGCCGGCAATTGCGGATTTTTTCGTAGGTAACATAGGTGATACTCCTGGTCGGGTCTCATCGGAAACTGGAAATCGCCTGGCCGGCCCCGCCGGCCGGCCCCGGACGACCGCCGCGAAACCGGATCCTTGCCCTGAGCGCGATCGGATCCCGGGGGCTCATACCGGCTACAAAATTGTAGTGTAGCATGACACAAGTATAGCTCAGAATCTCACCTAAACAAAGCAATATTTCATTGATTGAGTTCAAAGTGTAGTGTATAGATTGAAATATTCGTTCCGATAATCGTAGATTTCCAGGTAAAAACCGGCACCTCCCCCAAATTTGCGGTTTTTCTGGCGGTTTCCCCAATAACTACCTTTGCAGGTTTTCCACGAGAAGGGGATGCCCATGGCCGAAAAATTCGTCTACTACATGCACAGGATGACCAAGGTTTACCCACCGGCCCGGGAAGTCCTGAAACAGGTTTCGCTCTCCTTCTATTATGGGGCCAAGATTGGCATCATCGGTTATAACGGTTCCGGCAAGAGCACCTTGCTGCGCATCATGGCCGGCATCGACAAGGATTTTCAGGGCGAAGCCTGGATCGAATCCGGCCGCACCGTCGGTTACCTCCCGCAGGAACCGAAATTGGACGAGACCCTGGACGTGCGCGGCAATGTGGAACTGGCCGTCAAGGAAGTGAAAACCTTGATGGACGATTTCAACGCCCTGTCCCTCAAGTTCGGCGAGCCCATGAGCGATGCCGAAATGGACAAGCTGATGGAGAAGCAGGCCAAGCTCCAGGATAAGATCGACGCCGTGGACGGCTGGAACCTGGATCGGCTGATCGAAATCGCCATGGACGCCTTGCGCCTGCCCCCGGGTGACGCCAAGGTTACCACCCTTTCCGGCGGCGAGAAGCGCCGCGTGGCCCTGTGCCGCCTGCTCCTGGAAAAGCCCGACCTGCTCCTCCTCGACGAACCCACCAACCATCTCGACGCCGAATCCGTGGCGTGGCTGGAACGCCACCTGAAGGAATACGCCGGCTCCGTGATCCTGGTGACGCATGATCGCTACTTCCTCGACAACGTGGTCGGCTGGATCCTGGAACTCGATCGCGGGCGCGGCATCCCCTGGGAAGGCAACTACAGCTCCTGGCTCGACCAGAAGACCAAGCGCCTGGCCGAGGAGGAAAAGGAAGAGAGCCGCCGCACCAAGCAGCTCAAGCAGGAATTGGAATGGGTGCGCACTTCCGCCAAGGCCCGCCAGGCCAAGGGCAAGGCGCGTCTCGCCGCCTACGACAAGCTTCAGGAGATGAGCGGCCCGGAGAAGCTGAACTCCGCCAGCATCGCCATCCCCAACGGCCCGCGCCTGGGCGACGTGGTCATCCGCGCCTCCGGGCTTTCCAAGGCCTACGGCGACAAACTCCTGTTCGAGAACGTGGAATTCGACCTGCCCAAGGCCGGCATCGTGGGCATCATCGGCCCCAACGGCGCGGGCAAGACCACGCTCTTCCGCATCATCGCGGGCCAAGAGAAAGCCGACGGCGGCAAGCTCGAGATCGGCGAATCCGTGAAGCTGAGCTATGTGGATCAGAGCCGCGACTCCTTGAACGGCGAGAACTCGGTGTTCAAGGAAATCACGGGCGAGATCGAGACCCTAAAGGTGGGCAACCTGGAAATCAACTCGCGCGCCTATGTGGGCAAGTTCACCGGCGGCGGCGACCAGCAGCAGAAGGTCAAGGAGCTCTCCGGCGGGCAGCGCAACCGCGTGCACCTGGCCAAGCTCCTGCTCTCGGGCGGCAACGTGCTACTCCTCGACGAACCGACCAACGATCTGGACGTGGACACCTTGCAGGCCTTGGAACAGGCCATCCTCAACTTCTCCGGTTGCGCCGTGGTCATCTCCCATGATCGCTGGTTCCTGGATCGGATCGCCACGCATATCCTGGCCTTCGAGGGCGATAGCGTGGTGGTTTGGCACGAGGGGAACTACGCGTCTTACGAGGAGAGCCGCAAGAAGCGCCTGGGCATCGATGCGGAGACGCCGACGCGGATCAAGTACAAGCCCTTGGTCAGGAAATAATTTCAAGGATGTGACCAAGGGCCCCCTTGGTCAGGAAGTGACTTCAGGGATGTGGCCAAGGGCCCCTTTGGTCAGGAAGTGACTTCAGGGATGTGGCCAAGGGCCCCTTTGGTCAGGAAGTAAGATCAAGGATTGGGCGGCTGGGCAGCACGGCGGGGCGTTCGCGGCCGCATCCTTGCCGTCTACATCAGTCCATGCCAATCATTTTTCGAGAGTGAGTCCGCCAACCTTTGCGCGCCCTCCCGGGTCCGATAGATTTCCAATCGATTCATTATCAACTGGAGGTCTCTCCGCGCCTCGGAAAGGTGGCCTTTCATTGCGGATTCGTTTATGCCGGTCGGCGTAAGAAAGTCGCGGAAAAAAGGGGGCACTTCCGCAAGCACGGACTCCGCTTGCTTGCGCAAAAGAGTCAACTCACGGCGTAGGCGCTTTGTGAATCCTTGCACCGTTTTCATAGGGGCTTGGGAAAGGTAAGGCCCCACCGCATCCATGGGATTATGCGCCAGGATATCCAATAGATCGGCGAGCTTGCGCGCACCATAAGCGACGGTCACTTTTTGCATCCAGGCCGTTTTCTCCCGCTTGCGATCTTCGTCCGTTTCCTTGTCCGGATGCAGGGCGCGAGCCAAAAGCAGGTATAAAGCCCGGATATCCCCGGCCAGAGCCTGTTCCTCGGCCTCCCCATTCGCTGGGGCCTTGGATCGCCCGCCAGGCTTGCGGCCCCGCTGCCGCCGAGGTTCGGGCCGATCGAAATCCTGAAAGGATGCCGCGCCCTCGGGATCCGTTTTTTCCCCGCCGGATCCAACGCCAAAAAACTCCTCCATCTGGGCCTCGAACTGGGAGAAAAGTTCTTCTTCCGCTTTTTGCTCTTCTTCGGTCAGGAGTTCCTGGTCGAGCAAGGTGGTTCTTTCCTTCTCCAGATCCGCGCCATAATTGTCTTCCAGCTCATCGGCCAATTCGCATAAGGCTTCCCGGAGCCGTTTGGAGGCTCGCTTCTTGAGCCACCCCGCTTGCAAATGCGCGCCTAGAACGCGTAGGGTTTCGATCCTTACGGTCAAGAACTGATCTTCGACAGGGAAAAACTCACGGGTGAGGCGGTCGCGGAATTCCTGGACCAATGCTTCTCGCTGCAGGATGCGTTTGCGGGCCTCGGCGATGTCCAGCATAAGTTTGGAAAGGCTGCGAAGCGTTTTGCCGTGCCCGGCTTCGGCGGAAACCTCTTCTCCGAAAAGAGTGAGGGCGGTGGCATTGGGGCGCGAGGGGGGTTGATGAGAGGACATATAAATAAAATAGTAGAAGCAGACGCGCGGTAGAAGTTCATCCGTCACTAATCCAGGGCACTATTTCCTATTTTTTAAGGGTTTCCGGGGAAATCGAACCTGGCCGGGCCATCTCCAAGGAAAGACGGAGTCCCTTCAACAAAAGCCGGCTCAACATTTCCGCCCTTCCCGTCCGCCCTTCCCAAAGAAGAATGAAGACTACCCCCATGGAATCCGGAGCCCAGTGAATGTCCGACCCGATTGAAAAATTTGATCTCAAATCCCATACCGTCGCGCAGGACAAGACGCAGGAATTGTTGCGCCTGTTTCCGGAGATCCGCACCGAGGGCGGCAAGCTCGATTTCGATCGTCTGAAATTGGCTCTGGGTGAAGCCGTGGACGTGGGTAAGGAACGCTACGGGATGAATTGGCCGGGTAAGGCGGATTGCTTCAAGACCCTGCAAGCGCCGAGCATGGGGACCTTGCGGCCTTGTCCGGAGGAGAGCGTTAATTTCGATACGACCGAGAACATGATCATCGAGGGAGACAATCTCGAAGTCTTGAAGCTATTGCAGAAATCGTATTTGGGAAAGGTGAAGATGATTTACATCGATCCACCTTACAATACGGGGAATGATTTTGTGTATCCGGATAATTATTCGGAATCGCTGCAGACCTATTTGGAATACACGGCACAGGTGGATGGGGAGGGGAAGAAATTCGGCACGAATGCGGATACGGATGGGCGGTTTCATTCGAAGTGGATGAATATGATGTACCCAAGGCTGTATTTAGCGAGGAATTTGCTGCGTGAAGATGGTGTGATATTTATCAGTATTGATGATAATGAAGCAGATAACTGCAAGAAGGTATGTAATGAAATTTTCGGAGAAGAGAATTTTTTTGCTTCAATAGCATGGCAAAAAAAGGATACGCCTGCCAATGATGCTCAAGGTTTTTCGGTCTCACATGATTATGTACTGATATACACCAAAATTCATGAGTTCTTTAAACGCTATTTAGTACCGAGAACCGAAGAGCAAATCGATGTTTATAAAAATCCAGACGATGATCCAAGAGGCCCATGGACTAGAGGATCCTTAATTCGAAGGGAAGGCGATTATTCCTATCAGGTAATTCGCCCAGATGGCACCGTCATTAATCCACCAATAGGTAGTAGTTGGCGAATACCTCCTAAAACCTATTCGATTTTGGAGGCCGAAAAAAAAATTTGGTGGGGGAAAAATGGCCAAGGTGAGCTTCCTTTTAAAAAAATATTTCTTTCAGAAGCCGAAGATGGCGTTGTTCCTACAACTTGGTGGAACTACGAGTTTGCTGGCTCCACAAGAGTTGGGAAAAATGATTTGAAGGCGATTTTTGGGGATTCTGTTCCTTTTGATACTCCAAAGCCAGCACGATTAATAATTCGACTACTCAGCATCGCGATCAGCAAAGAAGATCTCGTTCTCGATTTTTTCGCCGGCTCCGGCACCACCGCCCATGCCGTCCTTGATCTCAACAAACAAGATGGCGGCAATCGAAAATTCATTTTAGTCCAACTTCCGGAACCCACCGGTCAAAAAGAATTCCCCACCATTGCCGAAATAACCAAGGAGCGTGTCCGCCGGGTCATCAAAAAATTGAATGACACGGATGAAGGCAAATTGGACCTCCACAACACCACAAAACAAGACCGTGGCTTCCGCGTTTTCAAACTCACTGATTCCAACTTCAAAACTTGGAACTCCGATTCTCCACACGAAAAAGACGCCCTCACCAAACAACTTGAACTCCACATCGACCACGTGCGCCCCGACCGCTCCCAGCTTGACCTCTTCTACGAACTCCTTCTCAAAAGTGGTTACCCGCTCACTGCCCCCGTTGAAAAACTTTCCCTCGCCGGCAAGGATGTCTTCAACGTCCAAGACGGTGCGCTCTTCATCTGCCTGGAACCCAACCTGACCTTGGAGCTCATCCGCGCCATGGCGGACAAAAAGCCCGAGCGGGTGGTGTGCCTGGATGCCGGCTTCACGGGCAATGACCAGCTTAAGGCCAATGCCAATCAGATTTTCAAAACCAAGGGCGTGGCCCGGTTCCAGACCGTATAAGGAACACGGGAATCGAACCAGTGGATTTATTCGATCGTATCCTGCATGCTACCTGCCCTAAGGATGTGGGCCGTTTCGCGAGGGAATAATGGTAAGTAAAACAAAACCGGCTAAACGCGTCCAGCCAATTAAAGTAATGGCATCCAAAGGCGGGATCGTTTTCGAGATCCGAACCTTGATCGAAACTGCGCGGAGCCGCACGGCATCGGCCGTGAATGTGGAATTGACCATGCTCTATTGGAGAATCGGGGAGCGCGTCCACCGGGAAACTTTGAAAGGGAAGCGCGCCGAATATGGGGCGACAATTTTGCCGAAGCTGTCGCAACAATTGACCCGGGATTATGGGGATGGGTTCTCACGCTTCAACTTGGCGCGCATGGTCCAGTTCGCGGTGGCTTTCCCCGAAGAACCAATTGTTGCGACACTGTCGCAACAATTGGGCTGGAGCCATTTCGTGGAAATATTTCCAGTACGTGAATCCCTGGCACGGGAATACTATGCCGAAATGTGCAGGGTGGAGCGATGGAGCGTGCGAACGCTCCGTGACAAGATCGCTTCAATGTTGTTTGAAAGGACCGCTCTTTCCAGAAAACCACAAAAGGTGATTGGAAAGGAAATCGCCGGGCTTCGCAACCAAGGCCGCCTTACCCCGGATATGGTTTTTCGGGATCCCTATGTGCTCGATTTTCTGAGATTGAAGAATGCCTACCAGGAAAAGGACCTGGAGGCTGCGATTCTTCGGGAACTCGAGTCTTTTATCCTGGAAATGGGCACGGGATTTACTTTTGTGGCGCGACAGAAGCGGGTAATAGTCGGTGGAGACGATTTTTATTTGGATCTCCTTTTCTACCATCGGGATCTACGCCGCTTGGTGGCGGTCGAACTAAAGTTGGACAGGTTCCGCCCGGAACATAAGGGACAAATGGAATTGTATTTACGCTGGCTGGAAAAAAATGAGCGCAAACCGTGGGAGGAAGCTCCAATCGGCCTTATTTTATGCGCGGGAAAATCGGAAGAACAGGTCGCGCTTCTGGAGATGGGGCGCAGTGGTATCCGTGTAGCCGAATATCTTACTCAATTGCCGCCCCGGAAGATGCTTGAGAACAGGTTGCACATGGCAATCGAGCACGCGCGTCGTGGACATTTGGGAAAGCAACCAGCGCATCTCAAGTCCAAAAAGAAAAAGTAGAATACGGGAATCGAACCAGTGGATTTATTCGATCGTATCCTGCATGCTACTCATATCGGCGAAAGCACCGACTGGGAATTCAAATCGGCCAAGGGCGGTTTCCCCGGAAGCTTTTGGGAAACCTATAGCGCCATGGCCAATTCCGAAGGTGGATGGGTGATCCTGGGTGTTCGGGAAAAGGACCAAAAAGCGGAGTTGGACGGGCTTTCCGCCGAACAGGTTGAGCGTTATAAGAAGGCGCTTTGGGATGGCCTGAACGATCGCGGCAAGGTGAATATCAATCTCCTCCAGTCTCATCATGTGCAGGACGTAGCGATGGGGGACGTGAGGCTTTTGGTTATCGAAGTGCCTCGTGCAACGCGAATGCAGAGGCCGGTTTACCTGGGCGGAAACCCCCTGGGTGGCAATCCCTATCGCCGCCGACATGAAGGCGACTACCATTGCTCGGATGCGGAAGTCCGCCGCATGTTTTCCGATGCCGACGAAATGTCCCGGGACTATCGTATTCTCAAGGGCTTCCATCTTTCCGATCTCGACGAACCGACCCTTGCCCAGTATCGGCAGTTATTGAAGGCTTCCAAAGTCGATCATCCTTGGGCCACCTTACCGGACAAGGAGCTACTGGAAAAGTTGGGTGGCTGGCGTCGCGATAAGAACTCCGGTGAAGAAGGGCTGACCTTGGCGGGGCTATTGATGTTCGGAAAGGATCAGGCGATCCGGGATCCGGATGCCACTCCCGCCTATTTCGTGGACTATCGGGAAAAGCTGAATCCTGAAATCCGCTGGACGGATCGCATCGTTCCGGACGGCACTTGGGAAGCGAATCTATTTCAGTTTTTCCATCGCGTGATTCCCAAGCTTTATGCCGGTCTGCCTACGCCTTTCCAATTGGTGGGCTCGCTTCGTCGGGACTATACGCCCGCTCACGAAGCCTTGCGGGAAGCTTTCGTAAACTCATTGATCCATGGCGACTATACCGGTGCGGGCGGCGTGGTGGTTGAACGTTATCCGGATCGGTTCCTATTTCATAATCCCGGTGTGCTTTTGATTTCTCAAGAGCAGTATCGTCAGGGCGGGGTTAGTGAATGCCGGAACCGGGCTTTACAACGGATGTTTTCCATGATCGGCGGCGGCGAAAAGGCCGGTTCCGGGGTGGACAAGATCCATTTGGGATGGAGTAGCAATCATTGGCGGGCCCCCAAATTAACGCTTACGGATAGTCCCGATCGGGTATGGTTGGAACTGCCCATGGTCAGCTTGATTCCGGATTCCGCCTTGGCGTTCTTGAAGGCGCGCTTTGGAGCCGGGTTGGACACATTGTCTGTTCCGGAGCGACATGCCCTGGCTACTGCCCATTTGGAAAGCGCAGTTTCCAATATCCGTCTCCAGGAAATCCTGGCTGATCATAAAGCGGACATCACCTGCATGTTGCAAGGGCTTTGCGAGCGGGGTTTTTTAGCGAGAAATGGGCGAGGGCGCTGGACGACCTACCTTATTCCCGACCCCCAAAGCAGCCGGAACGACCTTCTGGACTCCCTTCATTCGGCGGGGGACTCCCTTCATTCGGCGGGGGACTCCCTTCATTCGGACGCACCCAAGACCCTAACAAAGGAAATGACCCCTCTGGAGTGGAGCGCCTTGGAAAAACGGGCCGAACCCATTGCCGGAAAAAGCCGGGTATCCACTTCCGTGATGGAAGCGGCGCTGCTCGAAATCTGTATGGAGCGCTATTTGACTTTGGAACAATTGGGTCGCCTAGTCAATCGGGATCCGGAAAATCTCCGGCACCGATATTTGAAGCCGTTGATAATGCAGGGGCGGATCCGATTGCGTTTCCCCAATCAATTGAATAGGCCGGACCAGGCGTATACAACGGTGGATAAAAAATGAAAATCCAATTCGACGCTCACCAGCCCTTCCAGATCCAAGCCGTGGCCGCCGTGACCGGACTCTTCGACGGCCAGCCTAAAGGTGCGCCCGAATATTCGATTATCCAGACCGGCGAAATCGGAGGAATGTTCGCCGGACAGGCCCAGACGGAATTGGGGCTCGGAAACCGTTTGATATTGGATGAGAACAAGCTGCGTCTCAACGCCCGCCGGGTTCAGGCTGAGAACGATATCGAGATATCGGATGATGGCTTGCCCTTGGAAGCTTGGGAAATGCTGGATCCGGTCGCGAATGCTGCCCGCCCGTGTCCGCACTTTTCCGTGGAAATGGAAACGGGTACCGGAAAGACTTACGTGTACCTGCGAACCATTTTCGAATTGTCCAGGCAGTATGGCTTTCAGAAATTCATCATTGTCGTGCCCAGTGTGGCTATTCGCGAGGGAGTGCTCAAGAACATCTCCATCACCTCCGAGCATTTTCGAGCCTTGTACAACAATCTTGCCTTCGAACATTTCGTATACGATGCCAAAAAAGTGAGCCGGCTGCGCCAATTCGCGGTCAGCAATACCTTGCAGATCCTGATTATAAACATCGACGCCTTCCGAAAGAATTTCACCGGGACGGATACGGAACGGAAGAGCAATGTCATCTATAAGGAAAGCGACAAGCTGTCCGGACGGCAGCCAATCGAGTTCGTGCAAGCGGCCCGGCCCATCGTAATCATCGACGAACCGCAAAGCGTGGATTCCACCGATAAGGCACAGGAGGCCATCAAGGCCCTGAATCCACTATGTACCCTGCGTTATTCCGCCACCCATCGCAACCCCTATAACCTGGTCTACCGGCTGGATCCGGTCCGGGCTTTTGCCTTGGGCCTGGTGAAGCAAATCGTGGTAGCCTCCGCCACGGCGGAAGGGGGCGAGAACGAGGCCTTCGTCCGGGCGGAGCGGATCGAATATAGAACCGGCATCAAGGCCCGGTTACGTATCCATGTACAGACCGGGGATGGTCCCAAGGAAAAGTCCGTAACCGTAAAAAATGGCACCGACCTTTTCGCGCTATCGAATGAACGGGCCTGTTATCGGGACGGGTTTTCGATTGCCGAAATCAATGCAGAGCCAGGCAGTGAATTCCTTCGTTTTGATAATGGCCGCATCCTCAGGCTGGGTGAGCAGGTGGGCGGCATGCGCGATGATGTCTGGCGTATGCAAATCAAGCATACTGTGAAGAAGCATTTGGAAAAGGAGACGCAACTCCAGGGCCGAGGAATCAAGGTCTTGAGCTTGTTCTTCATCGATCGCGTGGCTAACTACAGGGATTATGACGAGGGTGGTGGAGTGGTAAAGGGCAAGTTTGCGGAGGTTTTTGAGGCCACTCTCAAAGAATATTCCGCCGACCCCCGGTTTGCGGCGATCAACTGGCTCAAGCAA
>DAINDC010000011.1:12632-16506 GCA_036732085.1 Fibrobacterota bacterium
AAAAACTGCATGACGGATATTTTGCTCAAGATAAAAAAGGCATTCTCAAGGACACCCGAGGGGATACCCAAGCCGATGATGAAGTTTATGACTTGATCATGCGGAACAAAGAACAATTGTTGTCGATAGATGAACCGCTCCGCTTCATTTTCAGCCATTCGGCTCTCCGAGAGGGTTGGGACAATCCGAATGTATTCCAGATCTGCACCTTGAACGAGACCAAAAGCGGATTGAAGAAGCGCCAGGAAATCGGCCGCGGCCTGCGTCTTCCGGTGGATCAAAACGGATTGCGAGTCTTTGATGAGTCCGTCAACAAGCTGTATGTGATGGCGAATGAAAGCTATGAGGAGTTCGCCAAGGCGCTCCAAACCGAATACGAGGAGGAGTGCGGTGTCACCTTCGGCAGGGTCCCGATCACCGCATTGGCTAAATTGGTAGACGTGATTGATGGCGAGGAAATACCTATCGGACGCCATGCGGCCGAAATCATCCGCACCGCCCTGGTCACGAAAGGAATGCTGGATATCGAAGGACGCATCCAACCGGCCTTCCAGCCGAAGTGGGCGGATTTCAAATTGGATCTTCCGGAACCTTACGGGCGGCTGGCTTCGGCGGTGGTGGATTTGATGTCCTCTTATCAAATCGAACGCCATATCAGAAGGGAAAAGGACCAAGGCGTCAACCGGCTGAAAAAGGAAATCCGGAGCCCGGAGTTCCTGGCCCTGTGGGATCGAATTAAATCCCGGACGACCTATCGTGTGGAGTTCAAAACGGATGAATTGGTTCGCCAATGCGTGAACGCATTGTCACGCATGGATAAGATCGACTCCCCCACCCTCCGGGTAACTGCGGGTCGGCTGGAGGTGGCCCGGGGCGGGGTTACGGCCACCGGCATCAGCGTATCGGAAGAACGGGTCTCGGTTGGAAGGAGTTTACCCGATGTATTGGCATATTTGCAGAACGAAACGGAATTGACCCGATCCACTTTGGTGCGTATCCTGAAGGAGTCGGACAGGTTATCCGAATTCTTCCATAATCCACAACGGTTTATGGATGTGGTGGCGAAAATCCTGAAGTATGAACTGCACCGCCTGCTGGTGGATGGGATCAAGTACGAGAAAATCCAAGGCAATGGACCCGAGGCGGAATGGGAGATGATGCGATTCAAGAACGAGGAGCTCATCAATTATTTGGATGCGTTGAAGGTGAGTCATTCCATCTACGAATACGTGCCTTATGATTCGGAAGTGGAATTGGAATTCGCAAAGAATTTGGACAAGCGCGAGGATATAAAGCTTTTCGTCAAACTTCCAGGATGGTTTAAAATTGAAACCCCAGTCGGGGAATACAATCCGGATTGGGCCATAGTAAAGCATGAGGACGAGACGATTTATCTTGTGAGGGAAACGAAGGGGACGAAGGATTTTCTAAAGCTGAGAACTCAGGAAGCGGATAAAGTGCGATGTGGGAAAAGGCACTTTGAAGCTTTAGGTGTGTCCTTCGAGGTATCCGTTTCGGCGGATGAAGTTTAGGATAGGAACCAAGATGCTCCATGGCCGCCCCACCCTTCTTTGCTTTCCTCCGCTCCCATAGCGATTTTTAAGGGATGGACAACGGAGGTTAGCCATGTTCAAGGATTCAAAAGCATTTGCAAGCTATTCTATCGACGATGTGGCGAAAGCCAAGGCATTTTATGGCGACGTGCTTGGCATCGATGTCGCCGAGGTGCCCGGCATGGAGGACCTGCTCGACCTGCATTTATCGGCCGGCAATAAGGTGATGCTTTATGCGAAGCCGGACCATCAACCCGCGACTTTCACCGTGCTCAATTTCCCCGTGGAGGACGTGGACAAGGCCGTCGAACGCCTCAAAGGGAGCGGCGTGCGCTTCGAAAAATACGATACCGAAGACATCAAGACCGATGCCAAGGGCGTCTTCCGGGACGAGGGGATGGCCATCGCCTGGTTCAAGGATCCGGCGGGGAATATTCTTTCGGTAATGAGCGGGAAAGTCGTGGAGCGGGAAGCGGAATTCGCCGGAGCGAGAAGCGCAGGGGCTTGATCCCAATCTTTCCTTCCGACAAGAATGAAGTGAAGCTCCAGGCATTTTTTTCGGAGCAGGCATGTCCTTCGGAGTATCCGTTCCGGCGGATTAGATTTAGATTTCAATCCAAGGTTCTCCATGGCCGGATACTCCCTCGATTTCTGGAAAACGATTTCCCCCTATCCGGGGATGTGGAAAAGCCTTACCTTGGATCAGCGGTTGGCGGCCATGGATCTGGAGGCCGCGTATGGGGAACCGGATCCCGCATGGAAATCGCTGCCCGCCGGTTCCGCGGATATTCTATTCGAGAAGGATGCCAAAGGCCGGTTTCGACCGCTACCCGGGTTCCGCAAGTGGATCGCTTTCATGCGTCGCCTCACGGACTGGAGCACCCCGGGGGGCGTCGATCTCACGACCTATATCCATCAGCTTTTCTCCATCTCCGAAAGGCAGGCCTTGACGGGGCTGGGATACCAGGGTTCCTCAGAGGTTACGGTGGCGGCCCTGGAAGGCAGGATGGAAGAAGGCTGGTTCGCCAACGCCTTGCTCGAAAGCGATTCAGCCAGCGTCTTTCTGGGCAAGGTCTCGGATGGGCGTCCTGAGGGACGGGGGTTCGCGGACTCCCAATTTGCGGCCTTGCGATCGTGGCTCGATCGGTCGGTAAAAACGGGCGTCGATATTTTTTCCCTCCATCCCGATAGCTTCCAGATCCCGGATGCGAACCTGCCGCCGGAAGAGATGGTCCACTTACTGCTGCGGTATGGCTTAGCCTTGGTGGCATTGGATATGGACACCGTGCTGCCCGAGATCAAGGTCCTGGCCCCCGTAACGGCCGTGGTACAGAATCCGGACAATGTGACGATTCAAAAAATGACGGGCCTCGACTCTTTTTCGCGACCGTTCCTGTTGGACGATATGGAGTCCTACCTGCGTTCGCTCAAGGCCGAACCCGCGCCTTTACTGAGCGACGGCAATGGCGTTCCGGTCGCGCACCATCGCAAGGTGGCCAAGCTTTTCCTGACCTTGCCGCAGCCGTTGCCGCGTGCGGGCTTCGATGGGGAGGAACGCGCCAAGGCGGCCTGGTGGGCCATCGCGCGCTTCGGACTGTTCGAGGTCTCCGGGCACGGGCGGAAAACCTGGAAAGCGGAACTGAATCCGGAAGGCGATGCCTGGCTGGCCTTGCCTCGCGAACGCAAGCTGGATCGCCTGTTGGCGCGGCTTCCCTGCGGACGCCGCAGAAAATACCCCGCCCATGAGCGCTTTTCCTGGTTGGGCGATTTTGATTCGCTCCCTTTGCCCTATCTGGCTTTGCGGGAACGGGTTTTCGAATGGATGGACGCCACCGTCGCCCGATTGGAAGCGACCGCCGAATTCGGAACCTGGCTGGCCTCGGCCGCCGCCATCGGCAATCCCTTCCTCGCCGATGCGGAGCGGGATGTGGAGCTGGACGGGCGGTGGCGGCGGTGGTCGGCCTCGCCCCAACACGTATACGCCAACGTCCTGCTGCATTATGCGGGAAGGCTGTGCTCCCTGGGCGCCTTGGCGTTGAGCACCGATCGGCAGGGTAACCTGGGTGTTTCCCTGACCCCGGTTGGACGTTATCTGATCGGGCTTTCCGACAACTGGCAGATGCCGGTCGAAACGATCCGTCCCATAGCCATGGTGGGCGCGGATTTCACCATCGTCCTCCTGGAGCCTTCGCCCACATTATCCCTGGAGCTTTCCGCTTTCGCCGAAAGGGAGGGAGTGACGGCGGTATTCCGGCTGACCCGCCGTTCGGTCCAGGAGGGCGTGCATCGTTCAGTCGACCTCACGAAACTGCTGCCGATCC
>DAINDC010000011.1:16516-29204 GCA_036732085.1 Fibrobacterota bacterium
GAAATGCTCGGCACGCTCAAGGCCTGCGCCAAGAAGGGCGTCCCGGCCAACGTGGCGCATGAGATCGAGGACTGGGCGGGATCCAAGCGGAGCGTGAAGCTCAGCGAGGCGATCCTGTTGGAAGGTCCGGATCCGATCCATATGGCGGAAATCCTCTCGCAGTTCCCGAAGGAGTTCGCACGGGTTTCGCCCACGGTGCTCAAATATCTTGGAGCGGGGAAGCGGGGGGCCTTGGTCAAGCGGCTGGCGAAGAAGGGTTTCTTCGCGGATTGACTACATCAGTTCGCACTACATCAACTCGCGCCACGCATGGCTTCTCAGCGCCACCACCAGGCCTTGCACGCCGGCCGTGGTCCGGTAGGCGTCGCGCCGTTGCTTCATGAACTTGAGATCCTTCCGCGCCTGCGCCAGATGGATGCCGTACGCCGTTTCATTCACGGCGCCGTTCTTGAGGAAGGGCTTGATAAAGGGATCCAGGTTCGCCTCCAGGCCTTCCAGCCGCCCGCGCAGGATTTCCAATTCGCGCCGCAGGCGCTTGGCGAATCCCTGCACGGTCTTGAGCGGAGCCTGGGACAGATATGGCCCCACGGCATCCAGGGGATTCTGGCCGAGGATGTCCAGCAGCCCGGCCAGATCGCGGGAACCGTAGGCGGCCGTGACCTTCTGCATCCAGGCCGTTTTCTCGCCGCGTCGGGACGGGTCCGATTCCTTGTCCGGATGGAGGGCGCGGGCGAGCATCAGGTAGAGCGCGCGGATGTCCCCGGCGATCGCCTCTTCCTTCGGGGCGGACCGCGGAGCGGCCTGGGCCGGGCCTTGGGAGCCGTTCCCGCTTTCCCTCGTCCCCTGGAAGTCCGACTCCCGGTACCGGGAAGAAGCACGGTCCTCCGCGTCCTCCTCCTCCTCCTCCGGATTATCGGTATAATCGTCACCGATATCACGTGTAGAAAAGGTTTCCTCTTCCAGGTAGCGATGCCGGTCCGCCCCGAGGTCCACGCCGAATCCTTCCTCGAGTTCATTGGCCAGATCCAGGAGGGCCAGTTCCAGCTGCTTCCGATCGCGCTTGCCTAGCCAGCCCGCGCGCAGGTGCTTGCCGAGCACGCGGAAAGTGTCGATGCGGATCCCGAGCATCTGCTCTTCCAGCGGGCGCAGATCGGATAGGAGGCGGCGTTCGAGATCGGCGCGCACGGATTCCCTTAGGGCCAGATCCGCACGGCAGGCGGCGATGTCCCGGAGCAGGCCGGAGAGCTTGCGCAAGCTCTTTCCTTCTCCGGACTCCGCTTTTCCGGAGGAAGATCCGGAGAGGGAAAGTCCGAGGTCCTGGGATTCCTGATCGCGCGGCATTTTCAGCAAACTAACAGCTTTTCGCCACGGCCCCAGGGGGAACGGGAATCTTGATCCAAATAACTTGCGCTCACTTCTGCGATTAGTTTATTTGCATGGGTTATTCCAATCCTGTCCATTCATCCAGGGGCGAGCAGATGCATAACCAAGTAGTGGAAGTAGCGACCATGCGGCAGATCAAGGGCTTCACGGGCAACCGGTACAGCCAGGCCCAGAAAAAGAAAGTCACCCAGTTCGTGCAGGAGTACGATACCAAGCATGGACGCGGCGGGATCGCGGCGGCGCAGCGGCAGTTCAAGGTGAGCTATATCGCCTTGCGCAATTGGCTGACCGGCGGCGATCCGGCGCGCAAGAAGGGGCAGGGATTCAATCCCATCCTGGACCGGCTCATCATGATCAAGGGACAGATGCGGGATCTGGAGAAAGAGCTGCGCCGCCTGCGCCGCAGAGTCTGACTTGAGCAGAGTCTGATCAAAATGAAATCTCCGAGGAGCGGCACTTTTTTGGGCTGAAAAATCGCCGGAGATTGTTAGGGGAGGGGTCGATTATTCATGAAATAACGCCCCTAAACCTTTTAAGGTCATATTGTCGGCAAGGGCATCATGCGGGATCAGTAGATATTCCCATGGCTTGCCCCCGGAGGTTGCCGCATAACCCGTGGCATGGTTGCACCACCGCATAGCCGCATCCTTTTTTGCCAATACCACCTCGTCTTCCATTTCATTCCGTGCCTTGGGCTCCAACATGAAAATGGTTTCCGCCGTTTCGGCCACAAAATCCGGCTGGTACTCGGGATGTTCCCCCTTCGATTTATAGAAGATCTGGAACTGGCCTTTGGCAGGCTTGAACCATTTAAGGGTTTCCCGCTCCAATATCACAGCCATCTTCCTTTCGGCATCGGAATGGAATTTCTGCGTGGGATAGAGGCACTTGGAAAACCCGCCGAACAGATATTTGGCCATATTGCTTTTATCCGCCGGAGAAATACGGTAATCCAGAGGCGACTCCCCGGCTGGGGCCGAGTTGGCGGTTTCCTTCAACTCCGTAAAGCCTTTGCGGATGACGACATCGTACTCGACTTCGTCTTCCCAATGATGATCCTGCATTTGCACGTGGATGAATCGGGCGATTTCCCTTTGGTGAAGGCGAAGTACCTTGCGGACGTCGTCCTCGGAGAGGTAGGTCCGGAAATGCAAGACGGCTTGATCGGCTAGGTCGTACAGAAGCGCGGCATTCTCATCGTAAGCGATGTCGTCGAAATCAACGAGACCGCTGACGATAAAGTCTTCCAATCGGGCTTCGTCGTTGGATGCTTTTCCCAGGCCCAGGATTTCGAGGGTATCCGTGCGAAGGTGCTTGATCCAAAGATCCTCGTCCGGGGGCGGATATTTCAGGGCCGTTAGATTCGCGCGAAAGGGTTTGAAGCCTGATCGGGCATGCTCTTTGGGCACAATCTGGATTCTGGGAATGCCGATGGTTTTCCGTTCGATGATTTCCGAAGTCTTGGCCACGATGGCGGCAATGTCCGGTTTTTCCGCGAGTCCGTCCATTACCAGCTGTTCCGGTTGCAGGTACTTGGCGACTTCCGCCACAATGAGCGCCTGGATTTCCGGACTTTTCAGGTGCGCGAGCGAAGGCAGGGTTTCCGGTTGGTTCTCCAGCTTGCGAATGGCCGCATAGGCGGCTTTGGCGATATTTTGTTCGGCTGGAGTAGCAAAGGATGGGGCAGGCGTAGTTCCGGCCGTAAACCCGTCCGTAGGTGGCGCGGGAGCGGTTCCATCCGGTCGGAATCCCAACTCCGCGGAAACCAGGGGCTGGGAAAGGACCGTGACCGTTTTTTCCTGAAGTTGTTCCGGGCTCAAGACCACTTGCTGGAGGCGAATGGTGGAATCGGGTTTGTTGGCCTCATCGACGATTTCCTGGAACTTGTCATGGGCGATGATGTTCAGGCGGTCGACGGCGGTCACGCCCGTGCGCTTTCCATAAGGCAGGCGCAGGCCTCGTCCGATGGATTGTTCGATCAGAATGCGGGCATTGGCCGCGCGCAAGGGGATGATGGTATAGAGGTTGGTCACGTCCCAGCCCTCCTTGAGCATATTCACATGGATGACTATTTCGGTAGGCTCCTCGGGGCGTTCCACGGCTAAGAGCCGCTGCACCATCTCGTCTTCCTCCGCGCCCGTGCGGCTGGAGTCGACCTGGATCACCTTGGTCTTGTATTCCCCTCCGAAAAACTCGTCGCTCTGGATCCGCTGCACCAATTGCCCGGCATGGGTGGTATCGCGGGCGATAATGAGGACGAAGGGTTTGACGATGACGTTTCCCGTCTCGCGCGCATAGGTTTCCAGTTCCACCTTCACGGACTCGTGCAAGCGTATCCCGTCTTCCAGCTTGAGTCGCTCGATTTCTTCTTGCGACATGCCCGCGGGGTTGAAGTTCTTGCGGGTAACTACGGCCGGCTCCTTCACGAAACCGTCCGCCATGGCTTTGCCTAAGGGATAATCGAGGATCACATTTTTAAAGGGGATGGCGCCCTTGGCCGTCTCCACCATGGGAGTGGCGGTGAGTTCCAGACCCAGTACGGGCTTCAACTCATTGATGGCGCGTACCCCGGCGGAGGCCCGGTAGCGATGGGACTCGTCCATGATGAGCACCAGATCGGTAAGGCCGGCAAGATAGTCGAAATAGCTTTGCCCGATGTACTCGGAAAGCCGCCGCATGCGCGGAGACTTGCCGCCTCGTACCTCCGAGTTGATCTTGGAAATGTTGAAGATGTTGATCTTGACCTTGTACAGGTCGCGTAAGGACGCCGCCGATTCGTAATTGTCGCCGGTGATGATATCCGGAGCTTCGGAGGCGAATTCGGAAATGCCCTTGAAGACATACTTGGAGGTATTGGGCGTGAAGTCGGTGATAAGCTTGTTGTAAATGGTGAGGTTGGGAGCCATGACGAAGAAGTTGTTGATGCCATGGGCCAGATGCAGATAACTGATAAAGGCGCCCATGAGGCGGGTCTTGCCCACGCCCGTGGCCAAGGCGAAACAAAGGGACGGAAACTCGCGTTCGAAATCGGTGACGGTGGGAAATTCGGATCGGATGGCGGCCAAGGCGGCTTCCATATCCGCGCTTTTCCGGGGAGGCGAGATTTCCGTGATCCGATCCAGGATTTCCAAGGACTGCCGCTGCGGGGCCCTGAGGCTAAGGCGTCCGGCAATGGCGTTCACATGGCGGTTCATGGGCGTCTCAGCTTTTTGAGCTCGCGCCTGATTTCGATGCTGAGCTCGGTTTCGGTGGGGAGGTGCAGTTTATAACGGCTGGCAAATATTTTACGGGCCTGGTTGGGACAAGCCGATTGGTCACGCAGTGAGTGACCAATTGAATTTCTCAGAAGGCTCAAGAGGACTCGCCTCCGGCTTCGAACAGGCTTTGCTGTCCCTTTTTGGCGGCTTGTATAGAGGCCTCGGAGGGCGCGATTGAGGAAGCGGGAGCCTGGGGCAGGTTCTCAACCTTCAGGCTGTAATCATCATGGCCCCACTCGCAACGGGTGAGGATTTGCTTGGGGATTTTTCTGACTGTGAGATTGGGATAACGGTCCGGGGTTCCCCGGAAGGCGAAGCAAAGAACAAGCAAGGTGCGATCCTGGCCGACCTCGTCGCTGAGTTGTTGGAGTTGATCAGAGCTGAGATTTTGCGTGGTGATGAAGATGAAGTCCCGCTCGGTGGATTTACCATGTTGCCAGTAGATCGAATCACTGGGAGCATAGGTGAAGCCTTCCAGTTTGCAAACGGCTTCGGCGAGCATGACGGGATTGAATTCTTTGCTGATGACCCAGTTGCCCCATTGGTCTTTTTCTAAGAGGGAGGGGGCCAAGCGGTAGTAGCGGAAGCCGCCGCCGCCTTTCCAGCCGACGGCTTCTGTGATGCCGCCCGGATCTTCTCCATCGATGACTTTTTTAAGGCGGGGAATGATATGGGTGTGGCAATGTTCGCCGAGTTCAATCATGATCCAGCGGCGGCCCATTTTGTGGGCGACGGCGCCGGTGGTGCCGGAGCCGGCGAAGGAGTCGAGGACGAGGTCGCCGGGGTTGGTGGCGATGGTGAGTACTCGATGAATAACTCTTTCGGGCTTTGGGGTTTGAAAAAGATTGGAAGTAAGGACATCGGGAAAGATTTTCTTTAATTCATATTTCGCCTGCCTATTATGTCCGGTTTCTTCAATATTATCCCAAAGAGTCGAAGGTGATAGCCCTTTCTGATTCTTCAAATACGTTTTTCGAATTATTCGCAAACCATCCCGAGAAAAAACAATTTCACCCGAAGTAATTTTTTCATCGACACTTTCACGGCTCCATCGCCATCCATTTGCAGGCGGCTGAATAGCATGGCCTGAAGGCGATATAATGTTAAACCGTAGATTTTGGCGTGGATGTGGTGAGGACAAGTTCCCTGAAAACCATGGCCCATTCGGATCATTATCAGGATTAGAATAATGGGCGTTCGCTTCTTCCGTTCTTGGAAGTGAATTAGATAGCCAACCTGGATTCTTGGAGTAAACTAAAACCGTATTATGATCAACAGAGAACTGCTTGGTATCATTATTCGAAGAATCCGCTGAACGCCAAATGATTGATGCCACGAAATTGACTCGACCGAATAATTCATCCAAAAAAACTTTTAAATAATGAACCTCGTTATCGTCCAAGAAAATCCAAATAGTTCCATCAGCCGACAATAACTTTTGCAATACCTCAAGCCGATCGCGCATCAATGAAAGCCACAAAGAATGTTCAACGCCATCATCATAATGTTCGAAAGCGCTTCCAGTATTATAAGGCGGGTCTATACAAATACATTTCACTTTCCCCGTATACTCAGCCTCAAGCGCCTTGAGCGCCAACAGGTTGTCCCCAAAGATTAATCGATTGTCAAAAAGATCATTTCCGGTAATGCGACGATTGGCGTGATTCGATCTCGTTGGATCTTCAAGTAAAATCCGGGATTCCAGCTTGGGACGATTTTCTTTGCCAATCCAAGTGAGTTCCAGTTTGGTCCTATTGTTCATTGCTCCAGAAGTCTCCGCATACCCTTAACAAAATTGGCAAAGCTACTCGATCGCCCATTCTCCAAAGACAAATGAGGCCCAATCGCACGAGAGCCGCTGATTTTCTGATATGCCGGGGCAAGTCGTTTTAGCGTTACCGAAGGGGATGGAAAGTTATCCGGTGTGCGACAGATTCTTTGATTTTGACGCGAAGATAAACCACTAATTTTCAACCCCGCTTCCACGGCGGGCAGGTCGGCTAAATACCAGCACTCCAACTCAAAACAGGCGATACGGACAAGGGCATGGGGATGACCGGCCTGAACGCATTTTTCGACTAAATCACGCTTGAGCTTAATGCAGTCATTCGAATCTTTGTCCTGAAGAATCACGAATCGAGCACCAGGCACTAGATAGCCCCGCAACCGCCTTACCATTTGCGCTTGCAAGTCTTGCTTGCCTTCGAAGACGATAAATCGAAAATAAAACCCAGAAGGAATTAGCCTGGGAAGCAGCCCTTCGAGCATGGCTTGTGCCGATGGCTCTTCCAATAGAAAAACGATTTCATTCATTCCGGATCAGCACCTTTGAAAAACCCCTGCTTCCATAGATAACCCAATTGATCACCTTGTTCTTTGTAGGTCCGGATTTGTTCATCATCTGAAGCACGATGGATAACTGTATACCCGTCCTTTTTTCCCAACCAAAAAACCTCGTCCAACTCGGTTGCATTTAAAAAGTCAGGGGAGTGTGTCGATACAAATACTTGCCCCCCCCGTTCGGAATATTCGCGAAATTCCTCCGCCAAAACCATTAGTAGTTTCGGGTACAACTGATTTTCGGGCTCTTCAATACAAAGAAGGGGATGAGGCTTTGGGTCATGAAGCAATACGAGGTATGCAAACATTTTAATGGTCCCATCGGAAACATAACGGGCCAGAAAAGGATCTTCAAAGGCGCCATCTTTGAATCGCAACAACACTCTTCCCTCTTCGGTAGTCTTCGCCTCCACATTTGTAATTCCAGGTATCCTTTTCTTCAGTTTTTCAAGAATGAGATCAAACGTTTCCCGATGCCGCTTGTACAGATATTCGGTTACTAGAGATAAGTTGTCCCCTTCACGTGAAAGATGCTCCGCATAGCCAGCTTCTTGTTCTGGGCGCGCGCGTTGGACATGAAAATCGGAAAGGTGCCAATTGGAAATCAGTTCTCCCAAGGCCATCGCCGCGGGAAATTTTTTGAATTGAGCGAGTCCTTTCACGGCCAAAATGTCCGGTGATTTCAATACTTGCTCTTCCCTGTGCAAGTCATTTTCATCTTGAACCTGGTCCGGTTCGTTCGTTACGGCTTGACCTTCCCCACGCTTGAAATCCAGAAAGTGCCAGGGTTGGCCTTTGCTGCCGCGACGATATTTTAGAATTTCCCGATCGACAAAGGGTTCGCCATTTTCTTCGTCGATGGAAATAAAATAAGTGATCAGAGGACCGGAATCCTGGTCCCGAAACTTGAGTTCGACTTCGATGGGACCGGAGGTATTGCGACTCCTTACTTCTTGGAAACCCCGGCTTCCACCTAAACGCGTCAAGGCCACATGAACGTTTTCAGTCAATGCGTCTTTCAGAAATCCGAATACGCTGAACAGCGTGGACTTTCCAGTCCCATTCGCACCCACGAAGACACAAAGCGTTGGCAAATTCCTTATTTCGACGTCCTTGAAAGCACGGAAATTTTTTAATCGGATGGCTTCAATTTTCATCGGAAAACCTCGAATGCTAGAATAGACAAATGGCGTTGAATGGAAAATGCCGGCGCTATGCCAGCCTCCAGCGCAGAAAAAACAGCCTTTCAAAGTTAACTTTTTGCTCCAGCTTCCCCTGAATCGAAGCGATCAACACTTCCCGTTTCCAATCAATCTCATCCTGGGCGTCAAACAGCGCCCGCCGCTTCCCGTTCCGTTCCGATATGGCGCGCTGGATTTCGGCCCTCCGTTGATCCGTCGCGGTTTGACAAGGACCACTCACCGCCAAACCTTCCTTGGTGACACTAGCGGCCACCGGCAGGGAAAAGAGTCGCACACATCGGCAAGCAGGGCGCCTTTTTCAAGAGTTCCAGGATCGATACTAATGGATAGGCTTAAAATCTAGTTCCGACGTGTATTCGTTGCTCTTGCTACTTTTGAATCCATGCCATCCCACTCCGCGACCCTCCCCGATAAAATCGCCGCCGCCTGTTCCCACCTGAAGGCCCGCTGCGAATCCGCCCCCGAGATAGGCATCATCCTCGGGACCGGTCTCGGCTCCATCGCGAAAAACCTGCAGGTGAACGCGGAAATCCCTTATGCGGAAATCCCGCACTTCGCGCGGCCCACCGTGGACGGCCATGAGGGAAATTGGATTTCCGGCCGGCTCTCGGGCCGCAACGTGGCCGTGATGCAAGGCCGCCTCCATTTCTACGAAGGCCATTCCATGGAGGACATTGCCTTCCCCGTGCGCGTGCTCAAGGCCCTGGGCGCGCGCGCCGTCTTCATCACCAATATCGCCGGAGGGGTCAACCCCGCCTTCGCCATGGGCGACCTCATGGCCATCACCGATCATATCAATCTGCTCGGGACCAACCCCCTCATCGGATCGAACCACGATTCCATCGGCCCGCGCTTCCCGGACATGAGCGAGCCGTATCATCGAAGTTACCTGGCCAGGATGACGGAACTCGCCGCCGCGCGGGGCCTGGTCTTGCGCCAGGGCGTCTATGCCTGCATGTCCGGTCCCTGCCTGGAAACCGCCGCCGAATACCGCATGCTCCGCATCCTCCAAGCCGATGCGGTGGGCATGTCCACCGTCCCCGAGGTCATCGCCGCGGTCCATGCCGGCCTCAAGGTGGCGGCCGTGAGCCTGATTACCGATGCCTGCGACCCGGACCATCTCCAGCCCATCAATATCCCGGAAATCATGAGAGTGGCCGCGGAAGCCGAACCCAAATTGGCGGCCTTGGTCGAAGCCATGGCCGCGGAAATGTAAGGTCAACGGCCGGCCTTCCCACCCGGATGGCGCTTTCACCTCAACAAGACCTCAAAAACAGCCCCAAAAAGGCCTTTTTTCACATCGAAACCCGGATTTTCAGGATTCTTTCAAGTAGAGTCAGGGAAGTGTGCCGACTTGGCATGGCCCAGGTGTACAATATCAGGAAATGGGAGGACTTAGCTCCTGTTTTACAGGTAGCAGACCATGAAAGATTCCATGGGGCTTACGGTCCCGAAAAACGAAAGTGGATTTTCCGCCCTGGAGGTCCTGGTGGTGGTGGCCGTCATCGGCATCCTGGCCGGCTTATGCATCCATCCCCTTTCGGCATTTCTGCAGAGGATCAGATTGCAGAATGCGGCGGACAATATGAAGCACTACATCCTGAACGCGAGGATCCGCGCGGTCTCCAATTCCGAACGGCATTGCGGCGTGGTCTTCCGCGTGCATGCCGCTCCGAAAGATGATACCGTCTTCGCATTCCTGGAGGAAAACCCTCCGGACAACATTTACACCAAGGGCAAGGATTCGCTTTATCTCAGCCCTTTCGTGGTGAAGAAAAGCGAAGCGATTTCCTCCCGCATCGCGGTCGGTTTCCCGGCCTTGATCGTTTTCCGGGGAGACGGTTCCGCCACGGCCAGCGCGAAAGTCGTGCTCACCCTCAAGGCCAATGAGGATACGGTCGAAGTCCTGGCCAGCACGGGTAAGGTAAAGGTGGTCGTCAAATGATGGGAGGGTTCACATCGGCCCGCAAGGATGCGACCGAGCGCGGGTGGTCCCTGCTGGAGGCCTTGGCCGCCATCGTGGTGGTGGGCATCGGCATCACGCTCTTCACCAAGGTGCAGCGGATGACCAGCCGGGAGAGCTCCACCAATTCCCGGATCCTCATGGCCGGCAAGATGATCGAGAAGCATATCGAGGATACGCGCATCCTGATCGCCAAGGACACCGTCGCGAATTGGCCGCCCAAGAACAAGGTCATCTCCGCGACCGCGCCTGATAATATCACCTTGGTCAGTACCATCGGCCCCGCCCTATCCCCCAAGGATGGAGCCGTGGTCAATAACGTGGTGCAGATGTCCATCATGACGTATTGGACCAAACCTTACAACGATACCCTGAGGGTTACGACCTATGTGTCGAAACGCTTCTGAACGCGCCGCCGGGAAAGGCCAGACGGGCTTCTCCCTGGTGGAACTCATGGTGGCCATGGTCGTGGCCGTCATCCTGGGAGTGGCCGTGATCCGTTTCTACAAGGATTCCTACCATACCTACAGCATGCAGGAGCAGATCGCGGACCGGAACCAGAACGCGCATTTCACCCTGAACAAATTCGTCGAGATCCTGCAGCAGGCCGGATCGGCGCTGCCCGATACCGGCTGGACCGTATTGACGATATCCGGCGGGACCCTGACCTTGGGCATCAATCCGCGCGGCGCCGAACAGTTCAACGGCATCGATTCCCCTTTCAGCAATTTCATCGCCGTGGGGGACGCCTCCCTGTTCGCCAATTCCGCCAATGTCCTTTTGAACACCACCCACGTGCTGGTCGACTTCTATGATCCGACCAAGCCGACCGTGGAGCTGGCGATCGACGCTGGGTACAACACCTGCGGGTTCGTGAACGGGATCAAGGACAATCCGGACGGCATGGACAGCATCCGCGTCACCGCACTCGTGGCCTTGAGCGTCGGCGATCGGATCTACGGGTACCGGGAGGATCAATACCTGTTGAGCGGCACCGACCTGGTCATCCGTCCCAACGGGAGCGTCTCCAACCAGATGGTCCTGGCGGAAGACATCGACTCGGTGGGATTCGCCTTCCAAACCAACACGGGAGCGGCGACCACGAGTTGGAAATTGATGCGATCGGCGAGCATCACGGTGCGGGCCCAGACCGAGAAGCCGGATCCCCACCTGTCGCCGCCGGCCTACCATAAGATCACCTTGCCCATGAACGTCATCCTGAGGAACAAGATCTGAGGATTCGCAAATGAGTTTCTCATGCGCCTGAAAATTCCGACTCCCGAGAGCATTCCAACTCCCGAAAGCCAGAACGGTTCGCGTGGATTCGTGCTGGCCCTGACCATTTTTCTCATCTTGGGGATAACGGCCATTTCCGTGGGCACCCTGTTCAACGGCAAGATGGGCCGCATGTCCGCCCTCAACTACAAGCATAAGATCCAGACCTTCACCGCCTCGGACGGGCTCGTGACCTTGCTTGCCCAGGAGCTCCTCAACGGGAATAGTTCGAAATACGTGGACACCTTGCGGTTTGGCAGGATCTACGGGCAGGAATGGACGGGCGTTCCCGGGGAACAGATATCCGATCTGATGTCGGCCATGGCCAGCTCGCCTTCGCCCTCCAAGATCATCACCTCCTATTATTTGGGATCGCATCTGGATGAGGATGATTATGGCCTCAAGTGGACGGGATGGCTGATTCCCCCGCTCTCCGGCAGCTACACCTTCTATACCCGCTCCGACGATGCCTCCGCTTTCTACCTCAGCACGGATGCCACTCCCGGGAACCTCTCCGCCTCCCCGATCTGCTGGCTCAATCACTGGGTCTTCGCATGGCCGACGTCCGGCACGCCCGTCTCCAAGCCGATCCCGCTCGTGGGCGGCAATCGGTACTACTTCGAGTATTATCACAAGGAAGGCAACGGTTTCGACATCGGCCAGATGGGCTGGGACGGCCCCGAGTTCTTCTCCGAGCGGCCCATCACCGGCAAGTACCTGAGCTCCTATTCCTCCGATCCCGCCTGGGCCGGCACCGTGATGGTGGGTGATTTGCCCGTGCGCTACCAGGTGCTCGGAACCGGCCTGGACAAATACCGGATCTTCACCGAAGCCATCGATACCAAGGCAGGTAACAAGCAGGATACCGCCTTTCGTTCCCCGCTGGAGCAGACCCTTTCCCTCAAGGGGCCCATGGTCCCGCCTCCCGCCGCCTTGTGGATGCGCGTAATCTTCTACGACTACCTCTCCGACGGGTCCAATCCGGAATTCAACATGGCCGATTACAGCAATGGGCTCGCCCCGGACATGGTACGGAAGACCCTCACCGATTTCACCGGCAAGGATGCGGCCTACTTCGGCCGTTCCACCATCCCCAAGCCCACCAAGAATATCAGCGCCGAAAACCATAACTGCGGGATGAACATGTGGTTCCAGGATTGGGTCCCGGTCCACAATGTCTTCGACTATACGGTCCGTGACGACAATGATTGCACGGATACGCATTTGGAAGCGGCCGGCGACAGGTGGAAGAACACGAAGTACTATGA
>DAINDC010000012.1:0-15609 GCA_036732085.1 Fibrobacterota bacterium
CGCACGTCCTCCAGGGCCAGCCGGTCCATGATCTCGGTGGTGCCGTCATTGGAATGATCGCTGATCACGACGATCTCGAATTTGTCCTTCGGATAGTCCATGGCCAATAGGGAGCGCACGGTCTTTTCGATGACCATGGCTTCGTTGCGGGCCGGTATCATGGCGGATACCCCGGGGAGTTCGTCGTCCGTGGCGGAAGGCTGTTCCTTCCCGAAAAATTTGCGGCGATAGAGAAAGCCGCCCCAGGTCAGGACCAGGTTGAAGACGATCATTCCCCAGATGACGATCACGGAGAAGAGAAACAGGAATTCCAGGATAGGATGGGAAAATGGCATTCATCACCTCGATAATGGGACGGATACAGAGTGCAGGATCATTTTTCGCGCGTATCTCCTGAGTACAGGCGCTTGGCCGCGCCGCCCAGGTATAGGAGCAGGAAGGCCAGGACGGTAAGCGTGCTCAGGACTACGATGAAGCCGGACATCCCGATGCTGATTTGCCGCATCAGGGAGGTGGACAGGGCCCGGGTGGAGATCTTCACGATATGTTCCCCGGCGGTTCAGGGATGCGCCCGTAAGCGCCGGCGCCGCGGCTCCGGCTTCAGCTCCGGCCCCGGCGGCATTCCCACCTTGCCGGCCTGTCGCGGCCTGCATGGCAAAAGGCAGCCCGTCCAGGGAAGTCTCCAGCGGGACCTGGTTCAGGGCCAGGGAGGCGGGCAAGGCGGAAGCATAGCGAAGCCACATGCCTTGCAAGGTCGCTCCGGCCTCGAGGATATTGCCGTTGAAGCCGGTGACGCGCACCGGAGCCTGGAGCACGGTTTTCCAGGAAAGCAGGCGCGGGCAACCTTCCAGGCGATGTTCGCCCTCCGGGATCAGCAGGCGGCCCTTATCGTAAGCGGCCCAGGTCGCGCCATCCAGTTCCACTTCCGGGTTCAACTTTCCATCGAGATCCATCACGGCCTGTCCCTTGGCCTTGATTTCCCAGGCCAGGCCAGACAGCTTTTCGTGGGTCGCGGCCGCGGCGGCGAAGGCTAAGGTGCGGAAGTCGGTATCATAGATGAGATCCTCGGTGCGCAGGCTGAGCCTCACGCCCCGTAACCCGGCGGTTGCGACCAGATCCATCAATTCCATCCCGCAAAGCTGGGCGGTGGCCCCGCTGGTAGGCTTCCTGCCGTCGAATTGGATTTCCGCCATCGGCTTCCATTTGGGATAGGCCGCGCTCCACGCATCCAGGTTCCGCTCTAAGGCGGCCGAGCCCAAGGTGGGGCCCGTGACGGTCGCCTGCACGCGCACCTGCGGATCGCTTTCCATCAGGCGGCGATACAAGGCATCCGCATGGGGGGAGACGGCGTCCAGGGACCGGGTAAGGATGATTTCCGCGCCCGGCCGCTGCAAGGCCCGCTGCTGCTTGAGGAAGACGATGACATCGGCGGTGAGGGCCTGTTCCACCGAGTCCCGGTAGACCAGGAATTCGTCCCAGTACTTGCGGGACTTCTTGACCGAATAGGGCGAGGCCGGATCGAAGATGCGGATGGGATCGTAACCCCGGTCGGACTGGTAACGGGCGCGATACGAGGGGTGGAAGGGAGTGAGGCTGCGCAGGGAATCGGGATTGTCCCCGGCGAACATGCGCCCGGTCAGGACCGCGCCGTCCCACGGGGCCAGGAGCAGGAGCCTTTTCAGCGAATTGTAGGCGCCGGCCCGGCAGGTGTCGTTGGTGAGATTCATGTATTGCTTCCAACCGATATCGGCCGTCATTTCGGCATCGGTTCCGGCGGCGGTCTTCTCGCGCCACTGGGGATGATCCTGCCAGAAGCGATCCGAGATCCCGGGCAGATCCAGCCAGGCATAGGCCAGGATGCCGTTCTGGTGCAGGAGTTCAGCGAGGTACCCGTACTCGAAGGTGTATTTGGTATAATCGTGCCAGCCGGCCACGTATACGGCGCGGACGCCGTTCTTGCGCCAGTTCTTCGCCAGTTCCTCCACCGGGACGTTATCGCGGTTGCCGGGATCGAAATAGACTTCCAGGTTCGGGGAGCGCACCGCGGGATACAATCCGAATTCACGTTGCATCATGTCGAGGAAGAACGGGAAGCGGTAGGGGCCGGCCGAGGCGGAGTCTCCCGCGAACGGGGTGGCGAAGAAGAGGTATTTGCCTTCCCCGTATTCGCCGCCCGCGACCAAGGGGACATCGTCCGGAGTGCTGTATTCATTGACGTATTCCACGTCGGCGTCGAAATGGTAATAAGGGCTGGGCTTGGGCCAGGTCACCTCCACCTGCGGCAGGTAATCGTCCTTGAGCCGGTTGGTGGCCTTGCCGGAATCGGCCGCGCGGATGCCGATGCGCTCCGCCAGGCCGGAAGGGCCTTCGAGGATGACGGCCTTGCCCTTGGCCACCCATTGGGAAAGGATGAGCGACTGCTGGGTCGAGAGCAGGGGCGCGGCCTCCGCGGGCACCACCACGAGGTTGTCCGCTTCCGGGATTTCGAAGAACCGATCCACCGGCAAGGTATCGACGTCGATGCCGCAGGCGAGGAAGACCTTGGCCCAGGCTTCCTGGCTGGGCTGGAAACCGCGGGCGGGAGGGATGATGCGGGAGGAGCCGGAATCTATTGCCCCGGGACCGCGGGCTGAGTCCGCTTTGGGACGGGGCGACGTCCAGAGCAGGCAGGGCCGGGCGGGTTCGCCTTGGGCGAGCTTCAGCGGGGGCGAGGTGAGCAGCTTCTCGCGGGCCTTGCCGAGGATGCCCAAGCGCGGCAGCGAGAGTTTGGGGAGCCAGCCGGAGGGCTTGTCCACGGCCTCCGCCACGAAGCTCCAGTCCTGCGGGCAATGGACGTTCTCGGAGAAGGCCAGGGAGATGGGGGCGTCGGAGAGCCATTCCCCGTGCTTCTTCCCGTCCTCGTCCAGGTAGAAGGTGCGCAGGTATTTGCCGCCCGGGTTCAGGGTCACTTCCTGGTTTCCGGTAACATGAACGATACCTGCCGCCGACATGCGCATAGGGATGTTCCGGATGTCTGAGAAGGTATAGCCCAGGTCGCGGATGCCCACCACCAGTTCCTTGAGGACCTTGCGGTCGATCCAGGGGTGGAAGAAGAAGCTGGCGAAGCCGTCCCGCACCGCCAGGTTGTTCTTCGCGAACCGCAGCAGGGGCGCGGCCTCCTGCCTGTCATTGGGGACATAGCCGAGGTTTTCCGGGATGATGGAATTTCCGGACGGATGCCGGGCGATGAAATAGGGGACGAGCTGGTCGAACCCGGTCTTGTCGATCACCTGCCGGCGGCCGTATTCCGACGAGAAGAACTGGTTGATGACCGTATAATCCAATTGCGAACCGGCATAATGGGGCGTTTCATAGATGATGGGGTAGATGCCGTTCTTGCGCATCTCATCGATGCCCCTTTGCAGGCGGATGCGCACGTATTCCTTCGAGTCCTCGAACAAGGGCGTATTGTGCAAGGCGTCCCAGAATTCGTAATCATGGGTCGATCGGCCCCGGTACTGGTGGGTGGTGCCATGCATGACGATGACGGCGCCCTTGGAGATGGCGTATTGGATCGCCTTCACGAATTCCGGCCGGTCCGACATGCTGAGCGCGGTATTCTCGTCCGGGTCCACGTAATAGGGCACCAGGGCGATGGAGAAAGGCACGCCTTGGCCGTGCAAGAGATCGGCGATGGCGCGGATGGCTTTGGGATCGGAAAGCGGGCAGACATCCTCGATGCGGACCAGGGCGGTCCGTTTCTCGGGATGGTTCTCGCCCACGAATTCATGCAAGAGATCCGCGAAAACCATATCGCGTCCGCCCTCCACGATATAATCGGTGGGGCAATCTGCGACGAACCAGAAATTCCCCGACTGGACGATATAGGGGATGATCTCCCCTTCGCGGGATCGGATAGTGGCATGGACCTTCACCTTGCCGGAATCCAGCACCGCCACGCGGTTGAGGATGGAATCGTTCTTGAACAGCTCCTGGCCCCGGTAGAGGACGGTATTGTAATCGGCGGAGCGATGGTAGTATTCGAATTTGAGACCCAGGCGGGCCAGGACACCGTTGGAGGGCGCCAGGGCCGCTGTCGCCGCAGTCTTGGAATCCTTGTAGGTATTGGTATCGCCATGCCCATCGATCAGGGGCCGATCCAATTGCCATAGGTTGAAATCGACCCAGAAGATCTTGACGTCCGGCTTGGAGGCGAAGGCCAGGAAGGCCGCGGGCAAGGCATAATTCTCCTTGCTGCCGACATAGGTCACCAGGTCGTTAGCCTTGACCAAGGTATCGGAAAAGGAATCCACGGGAACCACGGGGCTTTCCAAACCGAAGTGCCCGTAGAGGACGGCAACCTGCTTGGCCACGCCCAGGCCTTTCGGATCGTAAAGGACCAGCGCCTTGCGTTCGCTTTTGGTCTGCCAGGCTTTTTCCAGGACGGGCCATGCGCCCAGGCTATCGGCCAGATGGGTGTCGTAGAACTCGACGCTCTGGACGCCCCCGCGCCGCGCCGCGACTATGCTCTCGACCAGTTCATCCGGGCTTACTTCGACCGGACCCAGGGGCGTGATCTCCACATGAGCCAGCACGTGCGCGCGCGTTCCGATCCTCGCCATAGTCTGCTTCACGGCCTTGCCCGTCCAATCCGGCCGGAAGGTGGCGGGATTGTCATAGGTATCGGCCCATTGCTGCCACATGAGTTCCACGGACAGCCATTGCGGACGATCCGGGGAAGCCAGGAGCCGATCGACATCCAGGCCCGTTAGCGGGATCTGCTTGTCGAAGGGCAGGAGATCGGAGGAGGGCGCGGCGGTGGCGATGAAGGTGACGCAGGCCGTCTTGTTCGCGGCGCGCACCAGCCGCGTCGAGGCGAGCAGGAGGTCCGTCATCCCCCGGGCCCGTTCGGCCATGGCCTCCGGGGAGAACTCGCCATGCCCGGCCTGCAGTTCCTTCCGGCATACCGGACACGCGCAGGTTACGTTGCCCTTGAATATGATGGCGGGTTCGGCGAAGTCCATGCCGTCCAGATCCGGGTACCGATCCAAGACGTCCTTGATGAAGCCTTTCCACCATTCCGCGAAGGCGGGCTGCCGCACGCATAGGAAATGCCGATCCCGGTAGGGAGCCAGATCCGTCCCGTCGGCGGCCTTGATGCGCCATTCCGGATGGGCCTCCCAGGCGCCTTTATGCTCGAAGACCGGCATCCAGGCCATGACGCGGACCCCATGGGAATGGGCGGCTTTCAGGAAGAGGCGGAGGAGATCCTTGTCGCCATAATCCGTCTTGACATTGCCGGGGTAGCCGGTCTTATAGACGGCGCCGAATTCCGGATCGTAGGCCTTGAAGAAAATGGTATTGATGCCATGGGATTGCCAGGCCTTCACGGCCGAGTCCACGAATTGCGGCAGGGGCTGTTTCAGGTTGTAATAGTAGGAAGGATCGAACCGCACGCCCTGGACGCCGTTGGATGCGAAGTCCTGGCCGCTTTCGGTTTTCCGGGAGCAGCCGAACATCAGGGCCGCATAGATTGCCAAGGCGGCGCCGAGCCTCCATGAAAAGGATGCGGACTTCGGACGGAATTCAAGCTTCATGGGGAGTGCTCCGATGGATGGACGAGGGACAGTTCAAGGATACCTCCCTGCCATGCAGAATGGCGTGAATGCAATAAAGGGCCTCCCCGAGGGAAAGGTCCTTGGACCGGAACCATTTTTCCGGAATGAATGTACCGCCTCGCTTTAAGGCTAAGACCCGGCTATGGCTGCATCATCGACAGCCGCCATTTTTCCGGTCGCCTAGCGGAAAGGCTATTACGCCTATAGCATACACCAGTAAGCAAGCCCGATGCCAATCCGCCACTCCCGAAGTGGAGTTTAAAAACGCCTTTGGAAGGGGGTCCTCCAGATGGAAATGGGGTTTATTGACCCCAGAATCGAGTGCGATCCGGTGACGAATGAATTTGGTTCGTCAATGCCTAGGCTGGGAAGCCTAGGCGAGGATGGGGTCAAACCACCTCAGCTAGAGTAAAAGTGTTTGATCCGGTACGCGGCTTGATTCGGAAAAAGCTTGATCCAGGAGGCCGCAATGGATTTATTGAGTTGCGACTCCCGAAAAGAAAAATCTGCAAAAGAAAAATCTGCATCAGCGTCCATCGGCTGATTGGAAAGCGAGAACCGCCATGGCCTCAGCGAACCCAGGTTCCATTCGGATCAGACAACTGGATGTCCTTCGGGGAATCGCTGTCCTGCTGGTCCTCGGCCACCATAAGCGCATGGCCGGCTTCCTATCCCTGGGAGGTTGGTGCGGCGTGGATTTGTTTTTCGTCCTGAGCGGGTTCCTGGTATCGGGTCTGCTCTTCGAGGAGTTCCGGAAAACCGGGCGGCTGAACGTCATGCGGTTCCTGATCCGCAGGGGATTCAAGATCTATCCCTCCTTCTACTTCTTCCTGGCCGTGACCCTGATCGGTTCCTGGATGATGACTAGAAAGCTTCCCAATTGGGACTCGTATCTCACGGAAACGGTTTTCCTGCAGAACTATCGGAACCCGGTTTGGGGGCATACCTGGTCCTTGGCGGTGGAAGAGCATTTTTACCTGATGCTGGCCGCGACCTTGGCTTTCCTTTTCCTGAAAAAACCCGGAAGCGCGAATCCCTTTCGTCCCATGATTCGGATTTTCATCGCGGTCGCATCGGCCTTGTTGCTGCTGCGATTCCTCAATTTCATTTATCGCCCCTATGCCTATCATACCCACCATTACCCGACCCATCTGAGGATCGACAGCCTGCTATTCGGTTCCTTGATCGCCTATTTCCACCACTTCCATGGACCCGCCACCCGGGATTGGGTAAGGGAGAATCGGTATGGCTTATCGGCTTTCAGCTTGGTGGCCGTGCTTCCGCCCTTCCTTCTGATCCAGGAGGGGATCGTGATCAATACCTTTGGCTTCGTCCTGCTCTACCTGGGCTTTGGAAGCATCCTGTTATTGTCTTTGCATGCCGGAGACGGCCTGCCCAATGCGAAGGCAGGCAAGTTTGATTTCCTTTTGCGACCCCTCGCCTCGATCGGTTTCTATTCCTACACAATCTACCTGTGGCATCTGCCGGTCCGGGATTACGGTAAAAAGATTTTGGAGATGGCTTGGGGCGGAACGATGCCCTATGCTTTGGAAGTGGCGGCCTATCTGGTGGGATCACTGACGGTCGGGATCCTGGCTTCCAAATTGATTGAAGGGCCCTTCCTGAAATTGCGGAACCGGCTCTTCCCGAGGATAAGCGGAAATAAAGGCGCTAGGCCGATTCCGGATCCGTACCCAGCTTCCGACGCATTTTCGCCATCCCCTTCCCCAGGATTTTGATCGCCTTTTCGAAAATAGGCATGGAGGTGAAGCGGGTATGAACTTTCTCTTCTTGTGGAGGCGTCACGAGATCATGCGATTGGAGACCGTCATCGGACCAGGTTTTGAAGACCATCCATCCGCCATTATACCGCTGCGGAGAGATCGCCCGGATATTCCTTTTCATGCCCACCACGCTGAGCACGGTCTGGGGAGTGACGATTTTCTTCCCATCCACGGAAAGGATCAGGCCGGGGGGATTGCTGGTCAAGGTGATCGGAGTTTTCCGAGGCATGACATCCACCCAGCTGGTTTGGCTCAGACCCGATCCATCCGTGACCTTGAGATTGATCCGGTAGAATACGTTGTCGGAAGTCTCGCCCGTATCCGGGATGAGGAAAGACCCTTCCCGCATTCCGGAGATGGGAGCGAGGAAAGGGTGGACATGATCGTCATGGTGGAAATCGACCCACCAGGTATAGGCTTTCGGCGACAACGCGCCCTCTTCCGGGTCCTCACCTCGCCCCCGAAACTGCAAGGCGGTTCCCGCCGTATATTGATAAACCGGACTGGGTGTTTCGATGATGGCTTGCGGTCTCTGATTCCGGGATACACTCAAGAGAGCGGCCTGACTGAACGATTCGCCCACCGCATTCCTCACTCGGCAACGATAATGGCTCCCATCCTCCCGCATTCCCAAGTCGGCGAGAAGCAAATCAGGCTGGGTCGATCCGGGAATATCCTGGAAGCGCGATGTCCCGCGGTTTTTTTTCTGCCACTGGTATTCGATAGGATTTTTCCCGTTGGCCCCGACATGGAACCTGGCCTGCTCGCCCACCGAACCTTCGTAACTCGCCGGCTGCGCCGTGAGCGCCGGTCGGCCATAACTGATACGCAGCAAGGAGCCGACGCTCCATCCCGGCCCGGATCCCCCGTCCATGGTGACCTTGCCCCGCTGCAGGCAATACAGGCTTCCATCCGGCGCCAGGTCCAGATCGACGGGCGCGGTAAGGTGTTCGGCGAAATATGCGGCGGTATCGCCTTGGCCGTTAGTATGGCCTGGATTCAAGACCCGGATCCAACCCAAGGTATAATCCGCGAAAAAGAATTTCCCCGGATAAGGATAGGGAAAAGATCCACCCGATACCGGATAGAATGCGCCGCCGCAGACGGAATTGCCCTGTCCCGGATTGGGGCCATGGGAATAGGTGAGTGTGGGCGGCAGTTGGGGCAAGGAGGGCGGCCCCAGTCCTTCCGTATAGGGCCAACCATAATTTCCACCTCGGTTGACCTCATCGACTTCCTCGAAATGATTGCCGCCGACATCCATGACGTAGATACGGCCGGTCCCGCTTTGGATCGCAGCCGTGAAGGGCGCTCGGAATCCCAAGGCCCAAATGGCGCGGTTGGCGCTCTGGGCTACCTGGAAAAACGGATTGTCCTCGGGGATGGACCCATCCTTGTTGATTCGCAGGATCTTCCCATGGAGGTTATCCAGGGACTGGACCCTATGCTTGGTTCCCCCCTCCCCGGTCGTGATGAACAATCGCCCATCCAGGCCGAAAAAGAGCGCGCCTCCCAGATGATATTCTATTTGCGCCTTGTCCAAGACGAAAAGGGTCCTTTCGCTACCCGTCGCAGACACGTTACCCTGGGCGGTGAAGCGGACGACTTGGTTCCGATAAGGGGGAGCAGGCGACGTGAAATCCAAATAGAGGTAACCATTGTTGGAAAACTCCGGATCCAGGGCGATGCCGACCAGGCCTTGCTCGTCGCTGACCCGGGTGGCGACCGTGACGAACGGGGAGGGCAGCATGCTGTCGTTCATGATCACGCGGACTTCGCCACCCTGCTGGCAGATGAAGACGCGGCCATCCGGCGCCACGGCCATGGAAGTGGGGCTGTTCAGGCTTTCATAAATCAGTTGGGGCTGGAATCCGGATGGGAGGGATATCTCAGCAATAGACAAAGCGGGTACCAGGCACAGCAGTGCAAGTCGGAGCATGGATTCTTCCCTTCGTGGGAGCGGGAATCGGCAAGTCCCTATAAAATATTTTTTGACGACTCCGATTGATACTAAAATGGCTGGGCAGAAAACGGGAAAATAATTTTTCCTGTGATTTCCTGATGGCGCCACCTGCCCGCCACATCGCGCCCCTTATAGGGCCGCCCTGTCGGCACCTGAGAACGGTCCTGTCGGACCAGGCCCACGGACAGATCGACGGCCACGGAGGTGGAGTGGCAAACCTGGGATCCTCCGTTATCCGCGCATAAACCGACTGTGAAGGTCCCGCCGGCCGGGGCGCTCCTAAGGATCAAGGCGCCGTTGCCCCAGGCCGTATCGGCTTCCTGTCCCGCGGGCTGGCCGTCCTGCCCGGAAAGGGACCAGGCATAGCGGATGACGGAATCCCTACTCGCCTTCACCGCCTTCAGGTTCGCGAAGACGGGAAGCAGAACCAGCGAGTCCCGGCCGTTCCAGGCGGCGACCGCGGGCAGGGAGAAATCCGGATCCGGGATCGATTCCTTCACGTGGATGGTAACATCCATGTTCCGATAGGATTCCCCGAACCGGGCCGTGAACCTGTAGACGAGAAAGGTATCCTTGGCGATACGGGGGGCGGTCACGGAAAGATTCAACACTTCAGGATCGAGGAGGCGCGGGGCCGGCCCGGATAGGGAGGACCAGAGATAGCCGGACGCGCAATTTGCCCTGCCCTGCAAGGTGAATTCCGTCCCCTCCGGGATGGTGGTGTCCGCGGAGACGCCGAAATCGGATCGGCAGTCGACCAGGGCGGGGTGGAGGACGAGCTGCTGCTGGGCGCGCTGGTTGGCATAGGCGAGCGCGATGAAATCCGCGGATCGGGCCGCGCCGGAAATCGTCACTTCGTCCAGCAAGCCCTTGAAGGAGTTGTGCGGCTTGCCGATGGCGGAGCGGCAGCCGAGGCAAAGTTCATCGCCCGTGGAAAGGATCGGGCCCGCGGCGATTTGGGATTTCACCAGGGATCCATCCAGGAAAAACAGGCTGGTTGTCCCGTCGTAGGTGAGCGCCAGAAAAAGCCAGGAACCGGCGGCGGGCAATGGCCCCTTCAAGATTTGGCCTTGCGTCAATCCGCCCAAGGTCCATACCAGGGAATCGGAGCTGGGATCCTGGGCAAGGGAATATTGGATATTGGCGGCGCCGTTTTGAAAGATATAGTGGCTGTCGCCGGACCAAGTCTCCGGACGTATCCAGGCGGTTACCGTGATGGCGGCGCCCATATCGAGGGCCGCTGCGTTCGGCACCAGCATGCCTTGGTTGTTTCCCGTGAGGGCGCGAGCTCCAGCGATGAGACCCGCCGCCATCGCGGAGGAGGTTCCGTCGCCATCGCCGGCATTGCCGGCCGCATCCTTCAGGATATCCCCTTGCATATGCCATACCCCGGCGAAGCCCGAGGCCGGAGTGAATACCGCCTTGCCATCCGAGAGCGTTCCGGCCGCGGCGTTTCCCCAGTGCATGCGGACGAAGCCGGTATCGCTGCCGCCTTTCACCAAGGGAACCCGGACCCAGATTTCCGCGCGTCGATTGACGGAATCCCATCTCTCCAACTGGAAGGCCAAAGAGGCGCCGTCGTTGCCGGTGAAGCGGATATCGCGGCCGTCCCCCTGGGCCTGGTCAAAGGGGAATACCGTAGAGTCGAGGCGGATGAGCAGGGGGAAATCCGCCACATCGCCGCTTATATTCGCCCCGTTCGCCTTGGTGTTCAAATGGAAGTCGGCGGAATGGGCCCAAGCCGTAAGATCCTCGGCCGAAGCGGGAACGGACGCAATTCCCAAAGCGGCCACCAAGGCGGCCAGCATCAGTCCCATTGCATTCCTCACATGCCATGGAATTCTCCCCATCATCCACTCCCTTTCCCAGGCGCCAAACTGTCCGTAGTAGGTTCCAGTTTACCGGGAAAGAAAGTCGATTACACGGAAAATGTTTTTGTGAGAAGTGTGACGGAATTATCCGCTTACCGCGGTAAGCGATTATTTGAGAAGTTTAAAAACTTTTGGGGGGAATTTTTTGAAAAGGGGGAGAAACCTTTTGAAAAGGGGGAGAAGCTCCTTGAAAAGGCGGCCTCCGCGAATCCCAATGGATAACGCGGAGGGAGGATTTTCAGCTTGCGAATATTCAGGTCCGTAAGGTTATTTCACTTCAGAAGGAATCTTGCGCTGCGGGAACTTCCATTCTCCTGCCAAGCTGCGATATAAACTCCATATCGCAACATGGAAAGATCCAATGGATCGGTGAGCCCCGCGGCATTCGTGGTCAACCAGGCCCTGGTCTTGACCTTACCGTCCAGATCCAGTATCCTCACTCCCAGGATTTGTCCCGCCAGGCCTTGGAAGCGGATCCCGGATCCTCCCATGGCCAGTAATACATGCGAGAATGCCTGGGCGGATTTGCGCGGCCTACCCATTATGCCGACAGCGGGGGATTTGGAATCCGCGATCTGCCCGCGGATGGCTCCGGTCGGATTCCTTTTCGTATGGATATTGATATAGAGGCTGTCCGTCAGCAACGCCGCGCCCAAGGCCTTGGTGAAGGGCGTGGCGGCCGTCTGGGAAGTCCACAGGCCCTTGGCATAAAGTCCGGTCATGCTGTCCGCATTCATGGTGAAGAACGAAGTAATGGGGAAAACGATCGATCCGGCGACACCCATTGCCTGCCGATGGAAATGGGCTGCGGTAAAGGTCGAATCCAAGCTGTCGGCGACCACGACGAAGCGGACATTGGTGCTGTCCAAGTCCATGGAAACCACCCCGGCCCCGAAGGCCTTGGTAGCGACGGGCGGAGTCTCCTGCGTCCCATCCATGTGGAAGGCGGAACCCCGGCGTGCCGGGAACAGGAGGGAACCGGCGAGTTCCCCACCCGGATGCGCAGCCGTAAAGACGTTGAGGCTGATGTTCCCACTGAAGAGGTCGTTGAGGAACTGATCGCGCGAAAATCCCGGGGTCGTCACGGTGGCAAGCTTGATATTCGTCGAAATGGCGCTCGAGGAAATGCTCGCGCTGTCGATGGGGATTATGACGGGCGCGCCCTTATGGAAGTGGGAAGCCGTGGCCTGGCCGGTCAATCCCGAGAGGGCCGCGTTCACGGAAAGCGTCGAATCGTCCGGCGAAAGCTGGAAAATCCCCAGACCCTTCCCGGTGATGCCCGCATCGCCGCCGCCCAGTTTGGAAACGAATATCCTTTCCTGGGTGGGGAGCAACTGGCCGCGCATCAGGCCGCCGCCGTGCAGCTTGGAGTGGAAGTTGATATAGACGCTGCCTTTCTTCAGGGAATCCAGAAAGGCCGCGGCGGTTATGCCGTTCAGCGGAGCCGAGACGGATTTGCGCGCGGCAATCATCCCTCCCGAAGTGTCGGCCGTGAGGTTTATCGCGATGTCCCCATTCATACCCGGCGCCCCGATATGAAAATGGGCGAGCGTGATGGTATCCGTCTCGGCTGCCGCGGGTTGTTGGAATACGACCCAGGTGGATAAGGTGGAATCATCCGGAGACAGTTGGAAAAAGCCCGTGCCTTTGGCGGCGGTGGTTACGGGCGTGGCCTCATTGGTCCCTTTTATATCGGCCGCGAACTGCAGATCCCGTTCCAATTCAACCTGCCCGCGGATCTCGCCGTTGGGATGCGCCGCCGTATGCACATTCACGTAGTAGAGGCCTCTCAGCAAACTGTCCAGGGTCGATTTGGAGAACCCGGTCCAGATGGCGGAAATGGAATTGCCCTTGATCCAATTGGTTATGGTAATGGCCGGCGGATTGCTCTGGCCCCTCAGGCCTGGATGGAAATGCGCGGCGGTGATGGGTCCGGTCAGGTTGTTGAAGGCCCCGTATACCAAGGCCGAATCCATGGCGTCGTTCAGCTTGATGCCCAGGACGCCACGGCCTTTTACGGAGTCCAATCCTTCCTGATGGCCATCCAGCAAGGCGGAAAGGAGCAGGCCGGCCGATGCCTGGCCGCTGAAGAAGGTGAAGCATAACGACAAGAGGAGCGTCTTGGAAAATTTCCTGGACAATAGCTGCATAGAGCCTCCCTGGAGCCTTGGTTAAAACGGTAAGTGGTGAAGATGAAAAGATCGTCTGGGGCCAAACTAATTTTTGGCGGAGGCAGACGGAAGTTTTTTATCGGGTGCGATTTTAGGCGGCGCGACCAGCGGTGGCATTCACCAGGAGATGCCGATCTTATATCGATAGGGCGAGTCGTCGTTTCCCAAGATCAGGACGCCTTCCTTCTCCTTGAAGTAAACGGGTCCCGGACCGAACTTCCCTCCGATCCGCGTTCCGTCCACAACGGCTCCCAGTTCGCTTCCCCGATCGAGAACGCCTATCCTGCCTGCGTCCCAGACGATGCTGACATGGTGCCTGGCGATCTGGGCCGGGTCCTGATCCTCGATCTCGAAATGGTTATAGAGGAAGGGGTCGCTGCTCTTCCTCCCGATCTTGAATGGAAAGGTCTTGATGACGAAGGGATTGGCGGCGATGGCGGCGATCGCACGCGGGGTCAGGCCCTCGAGCGAATAGACTTCCGCCTTGCTGGCCGGGTCCTTCATGTTGGCGAGGCGGGCGGGGCTCTTGGCGTCCGGATCCAGGCTGGCGATGAGGGTGTTGGCCTCCCGCAGCCTTACGAAGATGCTTTTCAGGAATTTCCCGAAGACATCGGGAATCTCCTTCATGGCGGCATACAGATCGTCGCGATGGAATTCCCGGACCACGGTCTCCTCCACGGCCGTAACGCTGGCGCTACGGGGAAGATCGTCCACCATGCTCATTTCCCCGAAGGTGGCGCCCGCGGTGAGGAAGGCGATATGCACGTGTTTGCCGTTGTTGAGCTTGGTGACCGCCACCTTGCCGGACTCGATGATATACGCGGACTCGCCCGCATCGTTCTCCCTGATAATCATGTCCCCGGCGGCGACCCGCCATACATTGACCATGCGACCTCCAAATACGGTTTCCGGAATAGCTGACTAATTATATCCTGATGGGATCCGATTTCAATTGAATTGTGTCCAAAAAGCCCTTTCCAGGGTTTTACCTTTCCAATCCGGCCGGTGGAAAGCTTGTTTGGCTGCCAAGGAACCGATGGAAACAGCCTCGACCATTATGCCTGCGTATTGTGGACCTTCGCGGAAGGGAAGATCGTCGAGGGCCGCATTTTTTCGCGGATCCTCCCGCAGTCGACAAGTATTTCTCCGCCGTAGCGACGGATAAGAAATGAATTGAGGTTATTTTACTTTCGGTGAAACCCTTCCCGGTCCTGCTCCTTGGCATAAGCTTGGTCGCCGCCCAGCCGGCTCTCCGCCTCTCCGAGTCCCCGGATTGGGGCGTCTACGAGGATGTCTGGGGTCCGGCCCGCTACAACGCCAAACTCCGCGCCCGGATCGCCGAGCTGGGCCACCAACCGAAATACGTGATGTTCTTTCGTGATCTTCGTCACCCTTTCCCTAAAAATGTGCTGGCTTCGAACCCGGAAATCACCTTCGTGGTCAGCCTGGAATTGCATGAGTGGGGGAACCGGAACGGCGAGTACCTGGCGCGCATCGTCGGCGGGGAGTATGACGGCTTTTTCCGGACCTGGGCCCGGGAAGCCGCGGCGGCCAAGGTCCCGTTCCTGCTCCGCTTCGGCTTCGAGATGTCGGGGAAGTGGTTCTCCTGGGGAGGCCAGCCGGACCTGTTCCGAAAGGCCTGGGCCCATGTGCATGCGCTTTTCCAGGAGGCGGGGGCCACCAATGCCAGGTGGCTTTTCTCGCCCAATGTCCTCTATGGCTCCATGACTCCGGAAAAGGATTTGGCGCCTTACTATCCGGGCGATTCTTTGGTCGATTGGGTGGGATTGGACGGATACAATTTCGGCGACAAATACGACAAGTTCCATCGCTGGTCCAGCTATGCGGTTTTCCAGGGATGGTTGAACGGGCTCAAAGGACGTTGAAGATGAAAGCCGCCCTCGAACGCACCGGACGCCATGGGCGGAAGGACAAATAATAAAGACCATTTTTATTGGTTTAGTTCCCATCCCTGAGGGCGGCGAGCCCGGCCGCACCGGACTTATCGGGATGGGGAACTGACCGGGGCAGGGCTCCCGGGAGCATGGGGCTAAATCCGGGTTTGGATTATATTTACAGGCAAATGCCTCCAGAATCCAAGCGTGAAGCCAGGTAAGACGCTTCACTATTACTCGTACGACTCCACCCGGAACCCATGGCTGGCAGGCGGTGGCGCGTACCGGGACCTGGAGGTCCTGAGCCGATTCCGTCGGAACTTCGAGG
>DAINDC010000012.1:15660-29092 GCA_036732085.1 Fibrobacterota bacterium
CGATCCATCTTTATACCGGGAATTTTCCCGGCGCCCGGAAGCAGACTTTGCAAGGCGTGGAGCTGATTCCATTGGGCTTCGGCGGCAATGAAATCCTCTCGCGGATCACCTTCTCCCTGCTGGCGAACCTGAGAATCCTTTTCCAGGGCCGGGATCCGATGGGGATCTCCCTCTCTCTATATTCTCCTTTGCCGGCGGCAGCTCTGCATCGGAAACGCATGTATGCCGTCCTGCATCATATCATCGGCAAGAACTGGAAACGGAAACTTGGCTCGCTGGGATGGTTGTTAGACGGGCTCGAATCGCTCTATTATCGTTTGCCCCGGAATTTTATCGTCTCCAATGATGCCGTGGCGGAGGAAATCTTGCGCTATAATCCTGATGCGCAAGTCTTGCGATCGGCCAATGGCTTCGATGCGCAATTGCTTGAAGTGAAAGATGCCTCGGCGACTAGTCCGCCCTGCATCGTATTCATCGGCCGCCTGGATGTTTTCATGAAAGGCCTCGATATCCTGATCGAAGCCTTCGCCCAGGTCGCGCCCAATTATCCCGATGTGAAATTGATCCTGGCCGGACGCGGCGATCCCGAATCCGAAAAGACGCTCCTGACCTTGGCACGGACCTTGGGCCTGGAAGGCAAGGTTTCCCTGCGGACCAATATCAGCGAGGCGGAAAAGCGCGAGCTCTTGTCCCGATGCCTTCTCTTCGCCAGCCCTTCGCGCTACGAAGGTTGGGGCATCGCCGCCTTGGAGGCCAATGCCGCGGGCAAGCCGGTGGTGGTCTCGGAGGCTTCCGGTTTCAAGAACAGCATCTCCGACGGCTACTCGGGTATCCGCGTCCCCATCGGCGACAAGCAAGCATTGGCAAAGGCCATACTGGATCTGTTGCAGGATCCGGATCGTAGGAAGACGATGGGCCTGCAGGCTAGGGAGTGGGCGCTCCGCTTCACTTGGAATGCCATTGCCGAGAAGGAAGCGGTCTGGTTGCTGGAGAGAATCGGCCCTAAATCCTGATCCCCTAGGTCCGGACCCATTCGAAGATGGGCGCCGTCTTCCCGCTCTTCACATCCACCACCGGCATATCCTTGATCAGCTCCAACCTCCTGCCGCCGCCGATCCGCGTCAGGTTCCCGTTGATATCCCGCGAATCCATGCGATGCGTGCTGACCACATGGCCTTCTTTCGCCGTCAGCTTCCTGAGCCCATGCCGCAAATCCTTCCTCACGAAGAAGGCGTTATTCCCCATGGTATTGGACCCGACGAAATCGTACCCCTTCTTTTCCGCGAGCAGGCACAGGGCCGCCAGAGAAGCCCCGAAGTAGAGGTAGGAGTAGTGGGCCTTCGACCGATCGAAGGCGGGCTGATAGGGAATGGTGATGGCCGCGTCCGGACCGAAGACGCTGTTGTATTCGCAGACCACAATCCGGGGCGAGACCGATTGGATGGCTTCCCAGATCCAATAATCGTTCCCGTCGATGTCCACGCTGAGCAGGCCGATATCGCCGGTAAAGCCGGCGGATTCGAAAAGCGAATTGACATTGTCGCGGGTGATGAAGCTGCAGACCGCGCTGAGGTCATGGCGGGCATAGGGGTTTTTGTTGGCGCGGATCTCGGCGATATTTTCCGTGCCCCCGTCGATGACCAGGCCCCTCCAATCGTCGTGCGCCAGCAGGAAGCGGGTATTCGCCTCCACATAGGTCTCCACGCCGAATTCGATGAAAGAGCGGTTCTCGATGGGGACCTTGGCGATCAGGTATTGGATGATGCCGTCCTCGCCGCCTTGGGAGTAGGCCTTGAACTCTGCCTCCCGTAAGGAAGCGATGGGCCCCAATTTACGGACGCGATCCACGTGGAGACCCGCGAGCAGCATGGTGTTCGCATCCAACTGGCGAAGCTGGGCCCGCTGATCCCGGGACTTGCGCTGGGCGCGTTTCATTAAACCATCCATGTTATCCGCTTTTCCTTTCATGCCGAGCCGGCTTATCGACCGCGGTGGTGATTCCAGTCCCGGCCTTCAAGATTTGAGGTGGGCCGGATCAAATAGAAATAAATCCCTGCTCAACCGGCCAGGGAGGAAAAGAGCCTCAGGTAAGCCTCGGCTGAATCCTTCCAGTTAAATGCCTGACCACGGCTGCGGGCGTTCTTCCGCAAGGCTTCCAGCTTGACAGGGTCCGACAATAGGCCTTCCAAAGTCATGCGGATGGCTTCGGGGCTTTTGACATCGGCGTATGCCACCGTCTCACCGGCGACTTCCGGCAGCGAGGAATTGTTCCCGCAAACTACGGCGGCGCCGCACTTCAGGGCCTCGGCCACCGGCAATCCATACCCTTCGTAGAGGCTGGGAAAGACGAAAAGGTCGCAGGCGGAATACAGCCAGGGCAGGTCCGCATCCGGCACGAATCCCGCCAAGCGTATCGATTCCGCGGCTTGCGGGCGGGACTGCAACAATTGGAAGAGGGAATTATTTTTCCAACCTTTCGGGCCGATCAAGAGCAATCGCACATCCTGATAGGCTTCACCTTCCCGCATATCCATAAAGGCCCGGACCAGAACCTCCAGGTTTTTCCGCGGTTCCAAGGTGCCTACCGCCAGTATGAACCGCGATTTCCCCATTCCATATTTTTCGCGGATGCCCGACAGGCCGGCTTCATCGTGCCGGGGGAAGAAATCCTCCGCGACCCCGCAAGGGATGACTTCGGTATGGTCGGCGCGCATTCCGGAATATTCGATCCAATCCCTGCGGCTGCATTCGCTGATGGCCGCCACCCGGTCCTGGTTAACATCGATGCTACCTAGGATTTTCCGGAAGCTTTCGGATTCGTCGTACCACTCCGGGAATTTGATCGGGATCATGTCGTAGAGGGTGATGCACCGCTTCACGTTTTGGGGAAGAGTCGGCAGGACATGGGCGGGCGAATAGTAGACCTTGGCGGAAAAGGCGGCCAAAGCCGGATCCAGGAATCGGCCCAGGAATTGGAAAAGGCCGGCCAGGATATTTTCGGAAATCCAGTTCTGGTTTTTTGCGGCGTGGCCCATGCGGGCCAAGCCCATCAGCAGCGGATACAGGCCCGGAATGCGGGTTCTTCGAGTTCGGAAACTCCACCCTTCCCTGCGCCAATCCCGATCGAAAGCGATATGGTTTACGAATTCCAACCAAGGGGCGCGGCCGGCGCTCACGAATTCCAACTGCAATTCTTTTTCGGACCGGAGCTGATGCAGCAATTCGGTGAGCGCGCGATGGACGCCGGTCTGATGCTTCCGGTAAAGATATGCGGTGCCCAATACGGAGGCGTCGATGGCGACCCGCATCGGCCCGCTAGGCTCCCTCGGGCATGGCGTGGAGGATGCGGTTGAAGCGTCGGTACCAGGTTTTCTGGACGATGAATCCCAATCCCAGGCTGATGAGGAAAAAGCCGGCCTTCACGATGAGACCGAGGTGGAAATGGAGGGTGAAAGCCGCGGGCATGCCCAACAATAAGGCCCCGGCGCCGATCGAAAGCCAATACTCGCGCAACAAGGGCAGTCTCTTATAATAAAGGGTAAGGTAGCCGAGATATAAAGCGCCCCCGATCATATTGGCGAAACCCAATGCCAAGGCCGCGCCCAGGGCATCCCAGCGGGGAATCAAGAGCAGGTTCAATCCCAGGTTCGCGGCCAGGAACAAGACCTGGACCACCGGCACGATGGCCGTACGACCCAGACCCAGGGCCAGGAGGGCCGAAAAATCGGTCACCGTATTCAGGTAGATCAGGAGGGCCGTCGCCACCAGGACCCAGTAACCCGCGGCATACTGGACCGAAACCAATCCCAGGCATTCCGCGCCGAAGAAGATCGCGAAGGCCAGGAAGATGCTTTGCACGTTCATGACCAGCCAGATGGAGTAATTGAAATAGTGTTTCAATTTCAGGGTCAGCTCCGTCTTCGCCCAGGAGGAGAAGGTGGACAGCAGGATGTTCTCGAAGGATTGCCGGATCGAGGTCAGGGATTTTCCGATCATGCAGACCACGGTATAGACTTCCACGCTATGCACGCCGGACAGGCTCGCCAGCATGAATATGTCCACGCGCGCGGCCAGGGCGGAAAAGATATTCGCGCTCGCCAGCGGAAAGGAGTAACGCATCAGTTTCCACGGCGGCAAGGGCAATAGCGAGACATCACTCCAGGAAGGCCGATGGACGCGCAGGAAGCCCCACATGGCCAGCAGGGCCCCGGCGCAATTGCCGGCCAGCAGGCAGAAGGGCAGACTTATCCCGCCGGGAATGAAAAAGCGTCCCGAGATGGCGGAGCCGAAGGTGATCAAGGGAACGGCGATGCCGGGAACCAGGATGCGGTATTTCAGATTGCGCTTGTTGACATTGGCCTGGATGCAAAGTTCCGAGATCAACATCAGCGGTACCACGAGCAGGTAGGACAGGAGCCCCAGCCCGGAGACATGGAAGGCCTCGGAGTTCTTGCCGAGCACCCAATCGGAAAACGGGATCCAGCCGTAGTAGCTCCCCACGGTCAAAAGGCTCATCAGCCCGAAAGCGAGGAAACACCAGCTCAGGCTGCGGAACAAGGTCCGGAGATAGACCTTCTCATCGACCTGGGAATAGAACCAGATGACGCCTTTGTCCATGCCCATCAGGCTGATACGGAATACTAGGTATACCAGCGACTCGTAGAACTTATAGCGTCCCCAGGCTCCACCCACGAACAAGCCGGCGCAGACCAATTCCAACAAGGGGGAGACTGGTTTGAACAGGTTTTCCAAAAAGGTGAAGCTCAGGGCGCGATTGATGAACTGGCGGTGCGACTCGTCGGTGGGGGTGGGAGGGGTCTCGGGCTCCCCTGTCAATTCACCCTTGGTCCCGGCGCTCTTCATCCCTGGGAAAACTACTAATTCATGCCGTTTTGGGTTATTTGATCCTGTCGCCCCCAACTTCGAAAATCACTTTCACTTTTCCTCGGCAATGGGCATACGGGATTTCCATAAAATCAGAAAAGTTACCCATCCCCTTGGATCAACAGCGCTGACGGCACCGGAACCTTTACGGCATATCAGTATGATGCGAAGGGAAGGCTTACCATCATGATCGGCAGGTCCGACGATGGCGCCGAGAAATACCGCGACAGCCTGTTCTACAATCCTGCCGGACTGCGCGCGGAATATTCAACCGACCAGGTTTCCTGGTCCCAACTGGAGCACGTCACCACTTCGGGAGATTTGGAAATCAAATCCGTAATCGGCATCTCATTCGCGCCCGAGCGTATTACCCAAGCCGCTTTTCAATACGGGGATGAATCGAATATATCTCACGAAGCAAAAAGAAGCAACAACCCCGATTTAATTGAATTTTAAGCCCTTTTATTTTGCTAATTCAGCATATGTGAGTTTAGAAAGATTGAAAGATACGAAGTAAAAAATAGAATTCCTGCTTACGTTACTATTCGTAAACCGCTGGGGGGCGATCAAGATGGTAGGTCGGGTTAGGCTGCTGCTTACGGGTAAGACGGCTTTGGTGCTCGGGGTCCTTGTAGGGCGGATCCTGGCCCAAACGCCGGGCGATCAATCGGTGCTCAAGGCCGTGCATCCGGGCTATACCATTTCCAGCCTGACTCCGGCCGGCTTCGAGCCGGGAGTGTCGGGAATGGATTTCCTGTCCGATGGCCGGTTGGTGATCTGCACCTGGGGTGGAAATCATGCCAAGCTGACTCCGCCTTCCCAGAACGGCAGGCCTTATCCGCCTTGGTGGACAAGAACAATAACGGCGTCCTGGACTCCGGCGAGTACCGCAAGGTGGCGTCCTATACGAGCGGCGCGGATCGGCATGAATTCTTTTTCGGCCTGCTCTATAAGGACGGATACTTTTATGGCGCCCAATCCCTGTCCCTGCTGACCGGAGGCACCGCGGCCGTACCCCAGCCCAACCAGAATCGCGGCACTTACGTGAAAATCGAGAAGAAGACCGGCAAGACCGAATTCATCTCGGGCGGCGCGCGGGAGCCGTTCGGACTCGTGATGAATCCTTCCGGCGAGATGTTCAGCACCGAGGTGCAGGGAACCTGGAACCCGGCTTGCGCCTTCACGCAGGTGCGGCCCGGCCGTTTTTACGGCCACCCGCAGGCGCAACAAGTGCCTCCCAACCTTTTCGACATCATGCCTTACAATCCCCCGGCGGTGCAATTGCCCCAACCGGAAATCGCCAATGCCCCGGGACAACCCGTGTATATCAGCAGCGGGATATTCAAGGATCAGTACTTTTATGGGGACGAGAGTTATGGCGGCATCCAACGGGTTTTCCTGGAGAAGGTCGAAGGCGAGTACCAGGGCGCGGTCTTTCGCTTCTCGGCGGGGTTCACCGGAGGCGTGAGCCGCCTGGCCTGGGTGGCCAATGGCGATCTCATCGTGGGGCAAATCGGGGATGAGGGCGGCGGGAACTGGCTCGAGCTGGGCAAGCAAGCCTATGGATTGCAGAAGCTCAAACCGAACGGAAAGACGGCCTTCGAGATGCTGTCGATACGCTCGCGGCCCAAAGGCATGGAGATCGAATTCACCGAACCGGTGGCGGCCAATGCCAACCTCGCGGCCAATTACCAGGTGAAGTCCTGGTACTACGTGCGGGCCAAGGATTATGGCGGCCCCAAAATGGATCCCAAGACCCTGACCATCACCTCGGTCCAGGTCAGCCCGGACAATCACAAGGTTTACTTCCAGGTTACCGTAGCCGGCGGGTATCGCTTGGAAATGCGGGATAGCCGGGGAACCATCCAAAGGGTTTTCCGGGGCCGGGGAACGGGAATGCAGGCCCTGGAAGCGGCCGGTGTCGCCCGCGGGAATTATATCGTGACGCTTTCCTCGGAAGGGCGGACCTTGTCCAGGCCCCTGGCCGTCTATTGATTTTGCGGTTCCGGCCTTGAGGTTCCGTCGGGAGGCCGGTCGGAAAGATTATTTCCGCGCCGCGGGCAGATCCAATTCCACTTCCTTGGATCTCACCTCGCCCATCCATACGCCTTTTTCATGTCCGGTCTTGCCTGTTTGCGCATCGGTCCATCGATCGATGGCGCTTTTCCAAACCACGGTCGCGCGATATTTTCCAGGCGCCAAATCGTGGAAATGGAAGGGTCCCCAGATCAATTCATAATCCCCTTCGGAAGGGATGAAATCCTCCGCCTGTAAGGTGTCCACCCCTCCGGGTTCAAGGGTCTTGTATATTTCCGGCTCCAGGGCCGTGCTCGGCTTCTTGAACCTCCGGTTGTCCACTGGTTGCTTGACGGTTCCCCGTGAAGATTTCAGGAGCAGGCGGCAAGGTTGGTGCACCCCGTCTTGCAGATAGATTTGGGGCGAACGGGTGATATTGACGAGCTCGACCCAAATACGGGTACCATGCGCGGCGAATAGGTGCAGTTCAAAGGGGCAGAGGGGCGCGGCGGACTTATTCCTTTTCCCCACGGCTTTCGGAGGTGCAGCCTGAACGCCTTGCCCGGCAAGGCAGAAAATCAGGACCGCCAGGAGCCATCGGCCGCGGTCTAAGGGTTTTTTCGCGGAGGATTTTTCCAGCATGCCTGCCCTTGGATCTAAGAATAAATCCAAGGCCCCGGATTTCGAAGGGCCTGGAACCTGCCAAGGCTCACTTGTAAAGCATGTGATGTTGGCGATCGTCTTTCCGGGACAAGGGTATTGCGGGTCGAGGAAGATTAAACTTCCGCCGCAGTTTTGTGCGCCATGCGCAATGACGACATTAACGGGAATTACGGAAAAGGACCTGGTCCAGGAAACCGGTGATTTCCTTGGCGAATCCTTCGGGATTTTCGAGGAAAGGCATGTGCCCGCAAGCCGGCATTTCCACAAAGGCCGGGGGATTGGGAAGCAAGGTTCCGAAGCGTTTCACGGCCTCCGGCGGCGCATATTGATCTTCGGAACCGGTCAAGGTCAGGCAGGGGATATCCACCTTGGCGACGACGGCATCGGCGGAGGCGCGCAGCAATTCCTCCAGGCAGAGGAGATAAATTTCAGGAGGCGTGGATTCCAGCAGGACCGCGAACAAGGCCGCGGATTCCGGTTCCAAGGTCAGGAAGCGCTTGGAAAAAATCCCCTTGACCGCGCGGACACCCAGGCCGTCCATTCCCTGCTTCCGGATTTCCAAGGCGCGATCCGTCAGGCGCTGACGTATCTTCTCGGTTACGGCAGGAAGCCCTCCCACGAAAATCATGGACCGGATTAACCCGGGCGCGGCCTGGTTCGCCAGCAGGGCCACTATGGTTCCCAAGGAATGCCCCAGCACCGATACCGATCCTGGCGCCTGTCTTCCCAGCATCCCTACCAAGGCGTCCACGCAGCCCTGCATGCTGAATGGGGACGTGCCGGGACCGCGGCTCCCCCCCGTGCCCGGGAGATCGAAGGCCACCACTCGGAACCGGTCTTTCAGCCTTTGCCCCATGCCCCGGAAAAAGTAGGCCCCGCCCCCCAGCCCATGCAGGCAGATCAAGGTATGGCCTGCGCCTTCCTCCTCGATTTTGAGACGGATGGATCCGTTAGGTTGGGATCCGATATCCTGGAAGTAGGTTGTATGCTCCATCGGTTGTATGCTCCATCAAGAGCGGAAGGTCACCAATTGCCGCACCACCGCGCCCCGGTCGAGATCGTCGAAAGCCTGGTTGATATCTTCGAGTTTGATCTCCTTGGACATCAGGAGGTCCACGGGCAGGATTCCCTGCTGATACATGCGGATAAAGCGGGGGATGTCCCGGGCGGGCACGGCGGATCCCATATAGGAGCCCATCAAGGTCTTTTCCTCAGCCACCAAGGTCACGGCGGGGATGGAGAGCATCTGCTCGGGATGGGCCAGGCCGATGGCGATGGTCTTTCCCCCCCGGGCCGTCGCCTGGTAGGCCGACTCCAGGGCCTTGGCGCTGCCCACGGCTTCGAAGGCATATCGGGCGCCGCCTTGGGTAACCTTGCGGATACCTGCCACGGCATCTTCCCGGGAAGCGTCGAATACATGGGTGGCCCCGGCCTGCCGCGCCAATTCGAGTTTGGCGGGAGCCAGGTCCACCGCCAGGATGGGATGGGCCCCCACGGCCTTCGCGCCCATGATGGCGCTGAGTCCCACGCCGCCCATGCCGAATACGGCGACCGATGCCCCGGCCTCAACCTTGGCGGTATTCACCACCGCTCCCACCCCGGTGAGCACCGCGCAGCCGAACAGGGCGGCTTTCACCAAGGGAAAATCCGGATCGATTTTGACCAGGGATTCCGCCATGGCGATGGTGAACCTGGAGAAGCCGGATACGCCCAGATGGTGATGCAAAGACTCTCCCCGGAGGGTCCGGAATTTCCTGTTCCCGTTCAATAGGGAGCCCGCGACGTTGGCGCCGGCCCCGCGCTCGCAGAGGGCGGCGCGCCCTTCCGCGCAAGGCAGGCAGAGGCCGCAATGGGGGACGAAGGAGAAAACCACGTGATCCCCGGGCAACAGGTCCCGCACTCCCGGACCCGTTTCCCGGACTACGCCGCTGGCCTCATGGCCCATGACCATGGGCATCACGCGCGGCCGGGAGCCGTTGATGACGGAGAGATCCGAGTGGCAGAGCCCGGCGGCGGCGATTTCCACCAGAACCTCGCCGGGGCCGGGCGGATCGAGTTCCAGGACTTCCACGCGCAGGGGCTTGGAATCCTTGTAGGGCTTGGGGTGCGCTGCTTCGCCCATGCGATACAGGACGGCCGCTTCGGTTTTCACTGGAACTCCTCGACCGATGGGAAGGTCCATCCGGTCATTTGGAAAAAGGGGTGCGGATCATGATCATCTGGATATTGGTCATCTCTTCCAGGGCGAAGCGCAGGCCTTCCCGGCCCAGTCCGCTCTGGCGGTTGCCGCCATACGGGATATGGTCAGGGCGCAGGTGCGGGGTATCGTTGATGATTATCCCGCCGAAATTGAGGCGGGAAACGGCCTGGAAGACGCGGTCGATGTCCTTGGTGAAAACGGAGGCCTGTAGGCCGTAGTCGCTGTCGTCGGCGCGGGCCAGGGCCTCTTCGAAGGTTCGGCAAGGTATCACGGAGGCTACGGGTCCGAAGACCTCCTCCCTGACCACCCGCATGTCCTCCCGGACGCCGTCCAGGATGGTGGGCCAGTGCGTGGCTCCTTCCCTGCGTCCGCCGATGCGGATCCGGGCTCCCTCCGCCTTCGCTTCCGCTATCCACTTTTCCACCCTCTCCGCCTCCCGGACGCCGATCATGGGACCGACATCCGTCCTATCGTCCTTGGGATCGCCCACGGCGAGCTTGCCCGTCTCTTCCAGCAGGTAGCCCATGAACTCTTCCGCCACGGATTCCGCGACATAGATGCGCTGGGTGGAGATGCATACCTGGCCCGAGCAATAGTTCGCTCCGAGGGCGCATTTGGCGGCGGCCGTGCGCAAGTCCGCATCGGCGGCGATGATGACCGGGGAGGAATTGCCCAGTTCCAGGGTAACCTTCTTGATACCCGCCTGCGCCAGGATCGCCCGGCCCACCGCTGCGCTGCCGGTAAAGGTGACCTTGTCCACCGCCCGATGGCTCACCAGCGCGCTTCCGACGGTTTCTCCCTTGCCGTGTATGAGGTTGAGGCTTCCGGGCGGCAGTCCGGCCTCGACGAGGATCTGGCAGAGGATGGCGGCGGAAGCGGGAGCCACCTCCGCGGGTTTCAGGATCACGGCATTGCCGGCCGCCAGGGCGGGCGCGACCTTATGGGCGACCAGGTTGAGCGGGAAGTTGAAGGGCGTGATGGCCGCGACCACGCCAACCGGCCTGCGATGCCAGAAGCCGAACAGGCCCTCGCCAGATTTGACCGAGTCCATCGGGACGGTCTCGCCATGCAATCGGCAAGCCTCCTGCGCGGCCAATCGGAAGGTGTCCACGGCCCGGTCCACCTCCATGCGCGCGAACTTGATGGCCTTTCCGGTCTCCATGGAGATCCAGCCGGCCAGGTATTCGCGGCGCGCCCGCAACAGGTCCGAGGCCTTTTCCAGGATGGCCGCGCGCGCGTGGATGGGCAGGGCGGCCATGCTTGGAAAGGCTTTGCGCGCGGAAGCCACGGCCGCTTCGATGTCGGCTGCCTGGGCGGCCGCCATGGTGGCAATCACATCATTGGTAAACTTGTCGGTTACCGGGAACCATTCCCGCCCCTGAAGCCATTCGCCCCCGATCAAAAGCCCGTTGGGAGGGGTCTCGGTGAGTGTACGATTGGCAATGGGCATGGGCGTTTTGGAGGCGGGCATGGGTGAAAACTACTGGCCTTTTCCACGACCGGGGTTGTACGGAGTCCGCATATTGCCGGAAGGCTTCCGCGATCATCCCCGGGATGCGTAAATGCGGATCGCAAGGGGAGGGAATGGGGATAGATTTTGGAATACGAAAACCATGGGAGTGCCTTGATGAACGGGAAAATCCTGATCGTGACCGGAGATGGCGGCGAGAGTTATGAAACCCTGTATGCCTATCATAGGTTCCAGGAAGCGGAATACATTCCGGTATTGGCTGCGCGCACGAAGCGGCGGATCAACTTAGTGATGCACGATTTCGAACCCGGCTGGGACACCTATGTCGAGAAACCCGGGTATATCATGGAGGCGGATATCGCTTTCGACGACGTCTCGGTGGAGGACTATGAGGCCATCCTCATCATCGGAGGGCGCGCCCCGGAATACCTCCGCAATGATCCCAAGGTTTTGTCGATCCTCAAGGAATTCGCGGCGCGTGAAAAATGGATCTTCGCCGTCTGCCATGGCATCCAGATTGTGGTGGCCGCGGGCTTGGTGAAAGGCCGGAAGGTCACCTGCTATGAGCATGTCCGCTTCGAAGTGGAAAGCAATGGCGGCACCTTCGTCAACCAGTCCTCGGTCCGGGATGGGAATATGGTGAGCGCGCAAACTTGGCAGGATCATCCCCAATTCTTCCGGGATATTTTTTCCTGCCTCGGTAAGCATGCCAATGCCCTGGGCATGCGGGAATCGGTGTCGAGGTCCTGAAGACAACGGGGGACATTGAGGAAAACGGCAAAATGGGCCCTTGCCGTTACCTAAAATGCGCGGGAAAAGTCTTTTCGGTGTGGTCCTGGATTACCTTTCCCCAGAACCTTCGCTTTCCCACTTTTGCCTGGAGCCCACCATGAACCTCAGACTTTCCCGTTTCCCAATGTCCCTGCTTTCCACCACGCTTTTCGCCGCCGCGCTTTTGCTTTCCTCTCGCGCCGAAGCCGCGCCGCTGGTCATCATCAAATCGACCTATAGCCTGACCTATGCGGATGGCTGGTCCGGTCTCGGTGCGCCGACAGGCGACACCCTCTACGTCGTGATGAACACGGCAGTGGGAGGCGCATTCGCCTATGGAGAAGGCCTGGCTTTGGGAAATGGACTGGATGCCGCGACCTTCTCCCAGTACCTCACCGCCGCCTATACCATGCAAAATGCCCGGATCGACAGCACCAATAAGGTTTTGGGCGGCAATACCTTCATCATCTCCGGATTCCGCGACACCTCCGCCGATGCGGACACCACCAGCCGCATCCGGACCTATATCACGAACAAGGGGAATTATGTTTTCGTCTCCTGGATCAGCTACAAATCCTCGGATGAAGCCGCGGTGATGGCGCAAGAGGAGGCCGCCCTGGCCACCTTGAAAATCACCAATACGGCCGGGATCCGGGTCGCGACGGTCAGCCTGGCTCCGGCCTTGCTTCGGTCGCAATTCGATATCCAGGGCCGCAGCCGGAAGCCGGTCGGGTTCAGGATGCCGACTTTCGCCATTTTCAGAAAACAGTAAGGAAGGTTACCTGGCCCCGTGCCATTCGTTCCCTCCAGGCCCGAGGTCAGGCCGATGAGCAACACGAGCGGGGCGAACATCCTGGAGGCGATGGCCTCCATGGTTGGGCGGGACCGCGGCCGGATTATGGCGATTCTGGATCCGCGCTTTGGAAAATCAGGGAGACATTATTGGATCCGAATCCGAAGGAGTTGTTCATCAGGTGGCGATAGCGTCCCGGACGATTGGCCGGAGCCGAGGCCGTCATGCCCGCTTCCAAAGTGAAGCCTTGCGGCAGGATCTGTTTCCTCAACGCCTGGATGCACAGGATCGATTCCAGGATGCCGCAGGCTCCCAGGGTATGCCCCATGTGATTCTTCGGCGAGAATACCGGGGTCGCCGGCAACCGGTCCCCGAAGACGCCCTGCATGCCCAGGTATTCCACCTCATCGTTCTTCACCGTTCCGGTCCCATGCGCGCAGATGCCGTCCACGTCCCCTGCGTCCAGGCCCGCGCATGCCAGCGCGGCTCGCATGACCAGCATGATATCGCTCGCATCCGGCTTCGGGGCCACGGGATGAAAGGCGCCCGAATTCTGCGCGACCCCGGCCAAGCGGGCCAGGATTGGAACATTGCGCTGGCGTGCCGACTCCGCGGATTCCATGCACAGGAACCC
>DAINDC010000013.1:0-6363 GCA_036732085.1 Fibrobacterota bacterium
ACATTTACGCAGCTTGCGGACAATTGGCCACAGAACAGAAGAAGGTAGCCTGATGCTTACTCAAAACTTGCCGGAATATTGGGAAGACTTGTATAAAGCCAAGAAGGATGTCTGGGATCTGGGCAAGGTCAGCCCGATCCTGGATGAAATCTTCAAGAGTGCCGCGGTTCCCAAAACCGGCCGGGTCCTGGTTCCCGGCGCCGGCCGCGGCTACGATGCCGCCGCCTGGGCCCAGCGCGGCCATGAGACCCTCGCCGTGGACTTCTCGCAGACGGCTTATGCGGCCCTCACCGCCCTCACGGAAAAGCACCGCAAGCTCACCGTCCTCAACATCGATTTGTTCGAGCTCTCCCCCAAGAGCACCGAACCCTTCGACATCATCTACGAGTACTGCTGCTTCAACTCGGTCCATCCCGGCCGCCGCGACGAATACTTCGAAGTCTGGGACAAGATGCTCCAGCCCAATGGCGTCGTCATCGCCGCATTTTATCCGCTCATCAAATCCACCTCGCTGGAAGGCCCGCCCCATCCCACTTCGGAAGGCGAGCTGATGGCCCGCTTGGACGGCGTTTTCGATCTGGAGGAAAAGATCATCCCGAAGAAGAGCGTCAAGGAACGCGCCGGCAAGGAAGAGATCTGGATCCTGCGCAAGGCCAAGCAATAACAGCCTCCGTCCTTGGGTAACATTAAAGTTACCCAAGGCGCCGGACTCCGGGTTCCCGCCCCCGCGAGCCTGCATCCCGTTCCATGTTCCCGCTTCCCCTCCCGGCCGCCCCACCGCTTTCGACATTCCTCCGCACTCGGCTGTTACGCATGAGCATGCTCGTCGGCCTTCAGCCTTTACGTTTTTTTTACCGCAAAAAGCTCTGAAAAGACCCCATCGTTTGGGTTTTTCACTCAAACCAGCAATACCCCAACTTTCCAAAATCGCCCCTTAAAGCCTTGGTTTTAATCCATTTGCCTGCGGAGGTCTAGGACCTGGCTCGACGTGGTACGCGCCCACCAGCCGTGGTACTCTAAGTCACAAGGAGGCACAAGATAACCACATGTCTTACTTTTCTTCCAAATCCACCTGGCTCAGCCTGGTCGATACCAGCGAGGCGGCCAAGCCCCAGTCAGCGCTTTCCGAATTCGCGGACCAGGATGCCCAGGACGCCGCCAAGCAAAGCCCGATGCTAGATGGCATCAGCCTGTCCTTCGAGGACTTCCGGCCCGCCTTTCCGGCCCTGTCCCCGGAAGAAGGGGCGCCGAGCGATCCACCGGCCGCGATGTCCCGGGAGGATCTCGACTACCTGCGTATCACGCGCGATCTCCGCCATCGGCTCTTCTTCCATTTCAAGGAATGGGAATTCGGCCCGGCCCTGCTGGAGGATCATATCCGGCTGGCCCAGGCGGAATCCGACCCCGAGGAGGCCCTGGCCAGCTACTGCCACGCCCGTCACGTGGCCGTTACCCTGGTGAACCGCAATGCGCAGACGAACTACCTGATCGCCTGGCTGGAGGCGGATCGCGTGATCGCCGAGATCCACAACCTGCTCGGCAATTTCGAGAGCTGCGCCTTGTATGCGAAGGAGGGGCTCGGCGCTATCAAGAAGAACAAGTTCCCTGCGACGCTGGATATGCGGATCACCAAGCTCACTATTACATTCTTCAATCTTCTCGGAAGGAAATGACCTGACCCCGGGCGCGCGCGGGGCCACATCGTTGGCTTCGGAGAAGAGGTAACACACAAGAGTGACTGACGGGTCGCATTTGCGTCACAGGGAGTTTTGACGGAGCTGCGACTCGGTAAGCGGAGAATCGAAGAGCGAAGAGTCAGCAACCCGGAGAAAAGCCTCGGTCCCTACAGGGACGCCCCAATCTTCTCCTCGCCCGCCGAAGGCCAGGCGCGTCAGAATCGAAAAGCACAGAATCTCTGCCACGACCGCGCAGAGTTACCCACCGCCCCACCCCGATCTCCGCCTCTCCTCTTCTTTCCCCGAGACCCCACCGACCCGTTCCAGAAGCGCTCCCTGCAATGGCGGTGGAGCAGTATGGACCGGCGCGGCCGTGGCTCCGCCTGGGCGGGCGCATACGGCGTAGGCGGCTACGGACTCTATGTATCGACCGGAGGTTCGCAAGCTTCCCGGCGCGGGCACAAGCGAGCGAACGGAATGGAACCAATTATAGCGATGACGGCGAACTTGTGCGGAAGACCCTGAGGACTGCCCGGCCGGGAGGCCGGAAGACCCCAGCGGCCTGATGCGAAGCCGCGAACCCGCCGCAGCCGTCGCGCCCGCCCAGGCGGAGCCACGGCCGCGGAGACCCACCTTACTTCTTAACCGCCATCGCCGGGGCTTTCGCAGCCATAGCCGGACGGACTCGGCGGCGATCCCACCAGACCACGAAGGGACAGGCCACGGCAATCGTGGAATAGGTTCCCACCACCACGCCGATGACCATGGCGATGCTGAAGTCCCGCACGGACGAGGCGCCCATGACGGCCAGGATCACCACGGTGAACAACACCGTCAAATGGGTGATGATGGAGCGGCTCAAGCATTGGTTGTTCGCATTGTTCACCCGCGTCGCGAAGCTTTCCTTGGAACTGGCCACGCCGGTCAGTTCGCGGATGCGATCGAAGATGATGATGGAATCGTTCAGCGAGTAACCGATGATGGTCAGGATGGCCGCCACGAAGTCGAGCGAGATTTCCATCCCGAACAGGGCGAACAGGCCGAGGGTGATGATGCTATCGTGGATGAGGCCGAGCACGCCACCCACGCCAAAGCCCAGGCCGTTGCGGCCGAAGCGGAACCAGATATACAGCACAATCATGACCAGGGCGGCCAAGATGGACATGATGGCGGACTGGCGCAGATCCTTGCCGACCGAAGGACCGACCGTGTCTTCGCCTTCGATGACGCCGCCGGAGACGGCCTTTTCGATCACCTGCTTGGTCTTCGCTTCTTCACCTGATTGGGGAAGGAAAATCAGAAGGCGGTTTTCGTTCTGGGCGCCCAAGGTCTGGACGCGCGGGGATTCGAGTCCGGCGGACTGGATTTCCTTGCGGACTACCTCGATATCGGGCTGCTGTTCGAACTTGACGCGGTAGACATGGCCGCCGGTGAAGTCGATGCCGAAATGCAGACCCTTGACCGCGATGGCGCCGATGGCCAGGACCAGGATGGTGATGGACAGGCCCACGTAGTACTTGGCCCAGGGAATGACCTTGATATCGGCGGTATGGAACCACTCGATGCCCTTGCCGATGGAAAGGGTCTTGATGTCGCGGCCGGCTAGAATATGGTCGAAGACCAGGCGGGTCACGCCGATGGCGGTATACATCGAAGCCGAGATACCGATCATGAGGGTGAGACCGAAGCCCTTGATGGGGCCGACGCCGATATAGTAGAGGATGGCGGCCGTGCCCAAGGTGGTCACGTTGGAATCGAAAATGGCGCTGAAGGCCTTCTTGTAACCGGCGTCAATGGCCGCGCGCACGCTGCGACCGGCGCGGAGTTCGTCGCGAATGCGTTCGAAGATCAGCACGTTGGCGTCCACGGCCATACCGATGGTGAGCACGATGCCGGCGATGCCCGGCAGAGTCAAGGTGGCATGGAAGGCGCTCAGGACGGCGAAGAGCAGGATCATGTTGAGGAACAGGGCCAAGTCGGCGATGAGGCCTGCACCCTTGTAGTAGAGAGCCATGAAGGCGGCCGCCAGGGCCAGGGCCACGACAGCGGCCATCAGACCCTTATGGATATTGTCTTCGCCCAAGGTGGGTCCTACCGAGCGCAATTCCACAATCCCCATCGGGGCGGGAAGCGAACCGGCGCGCAAAGTCACGGCCAATTGCTTGGCCTCCTTCATATCGCCGATGCCGGTGATGGAAGCGCGACCATTGGGAATGCGGCCCTGGATGACGGGAGCGGAGTAGACGACCGAATCCAGCACGATGGCCAACTGGCGGCCGATATTGGCGCCGGTCACGCGGCCGAATTCCTTGGGGCCCAGGCCTTTGAAGGTCAGGCTGACTTCGGTCTCGCCGGCGTTCATGCCGCCGGACAGGCGCTGGGGACGGGCATCGGCGATGGTGGCGCCGGTCATTTCCGGACGGCGCTTCAGGAGATAGAGACGGCGGATCTTCTTGCCGCCTTCCTGGGTTTCCACGTCGCGGCCCCAGAGGAACTGGTATCGCGCGGGGATGAGCTGCTGGACTTCCGGATCCTCAAGGATGCGCTTGGCCTTCTCCACGTTCTCGGCGTGGACGGCGATATCGCGGCCCATGCTGATGAGCAGGGAACCGAAGGGACGGTTCTTGAAGAACTCGGTAGCGCTTTCGGTGGTGTCGGCCTTGGCGGAATCGGCCTTATGCAGACTGTCCTTGGCCCCCACTTGGTGGGTCGCCACCTTGGTGGTGTCATGCGTGAGGGCGGAATCGGATTTCGCCTTGGCCTTGGAGGAATCCTTGTCCATCACGCGTCCGAAGATGTCCTGGACGGCGGCGGCGGTATCATTGGGCTTGGCGCCGGCTTCGGGCTTGCCGCCGGAACGGCGGTTCAGGAAGCCGTCGATCTTGTCGAGCACGGGCTTGAATTCCGTCGGCTCCGGGACCAGCTTGAACTCGAGCAAGGCTGTGGCGCCGATGAGTCGGCGCGCGTCTTCCGCGCCCATGCCGGCCAAGTCCGCCACGATGCGGTTGTCGCCGGACCGGGTGATCATCGGTTCGCTCAAACCATATTGGTCGACGCGGTTGCGCAAGATTTCCAGGGAACGATCCATGACGTCCTTCTGGGCGTCCTTATCGAGCTTGGACTTGTTCACTTCCACGATGATGTGGGTGCCGCCGGCCAAATCGAGACCCAGGTTGATGGCCTTGGCGGCCATTTCCGGGTGTTCGCGCTTATAGATTTCCCGAGTCCTCTGCTCCAAGGGAAGATTCGCGTCGTTCTTTTTCGAAAAGACCATGAGGGTCGGAAAGAGGCTGATGGCGCACAACACCAGAACGACAAGGAGTAATACCGTGCGAAATCCTGTTTCCCTTTTCATCTGGCTGGTGATTCCTTCATCCTAAAACCGTTGCAATCGTCCATTGTCCCGGAAAGACTTTCCCGGGCTAAGTTGTTGAAAGAGCGGCAGGAATATAGAAAAGACAACTCCAATTCCCAGGCACCTGTCGGTGACAGGTTGGAAGCGGAGGGGCGGAGGGCGGCTTCAGCCGTTTTTTTGGCGGTAGGACTGGAGTAGGAACTCGAATTCCGGGTTCAGGCGAAGATCTTCCAGGTCGGGGTCGCGCCGGAGCCATTCGAAATCGCTGAAACCCTTGCACAGAGCCATCTCCATGGCTGCCAGCGCTTGTTCCCGTTTCGACAGTAGCGAATAGTAACAGGCGAGATCGTAGTAGGCGGCCGTGCATTCCGGATCGAGAAGCACCGCCTTTTTGCAAGCCGTAACGCTTTCCTCCAGGCACCCGGGTTTTTTCAAAAGGGACCCCAGGAGGATATAGGCCGGGGCGAAGCGGGGATTCAAGGCCAGGCTACGGCGACAGTGGATCTCCGCCTCCCTGATTTTTTCGAGGCTCTTCAGGACTCCGGCCAGGCAATAATGGGTTTCGAAGGTATCGAGCCCGTTTTCCAGAGCCTGAAGCAGGCATTCCACCGCGTCCTCATAGAGATAGGCGTCCGCGAATTCCAGGCCGCGGTCGAAGAACCGCTTGCCTTCCGGCGCGCATCGATCGGGGGGCGGCTGAAGCCGTGAGCCCTGCAAGGACGGGCTTTCCGGGTCCCTTTCCGGGTCAACTAGCGCCGGGGAGGGATTTCCGGTTCCGGCAGGTGTAAAAGCTTTTTCCAGGATGTTCATGGCGGCGGCTATTTTTCCCGCCTGAAAGAGGAGATCGGAGAGTTCCTGATAGAGGGTCTTATCGTCCCGGAAGATTTTGAGTCTTTCCCTGAGCAGGCCGACCTTGTCCCTTAAGCAATCTTTCATAAACCCCGGCTATCTGTCGCTTTCAAAATATAATGTTGGGCCGCAACGCCTGGGTGGTAAATCAATGAGGCTTTCGAAAAAAGCCCCATTGTACCCAAATCCGACACTCTTTCCGGTCCTTCTCGAGTCAGACCTTCACAACGGCGTCAGGAAGCCGAAAACACCATGGTTTTCGTCATCGGGTCCGGCCGTGAAATAAAGCCTGTCGGTGCCGGTGCCATAGATATTTGTAGGGCTCGCGGTGGAATGCACAATACTCCACAAACCGGGATTGACGATGGCGTTCCCATTGACGTCATGGACCTGACCCAGGAAATTCCCTTGGGCATCGTAGACGTTGATCAGTCCGTCCCCGAAATTGCCGATGAAGAATCCGTTGACGAAGGAGCTGAAGTT
>DAINDC010000013.1:6373-28535 GCA_036732085.1 Fibrobacterota bacterium
TTGCCGGGTATCGAAACCATCCCCCACGGGGAGTTGAGCTTCCCGTTGGAAATGAATCGGCGCACCAAGGATCCATTGGTCCGGAATTCATCGACGAAGCCATTGCCTGCGCCAGCCTCGTCATCCATATTGTCCGGCCCCTTCTGCTTGGCATAAGTGACGAAGAGATCGGTTCCGATCAAGGCGACATTGAACGGGGCGAAACCCGCGGGGATGCCGGTATCCTGGAAAACCTTGGAAGTGTCCCGATGGAAGCTTGAATCGAAGGCGTCCACCTTTCCGCCATGGAAATCGGCGGCATAGAGGAAGTTTTTCCCGCCGTCCGTGGCCAAGGCCAATCCCTTATAGACCGCGCCGGAATCCGATCGGTTGACGACGAGGGAGGCCGCAGGGCCTTGGTTCCAGGCCGAGATCGAACCATCCTCGCCCGCGACGATCACGAGAGCCGGGCCGGTGCCGTTCGGCAGCTTGAAATCGGTGGTGGTATTGTAGACCAGGCCGGTGGGCGCGCCCGCGGGATCCTTGGCGCCGGGAATGGTCACGGAAGTCGCAGCCGGCTTCCCGTTCCCATCGTAGACGGAAACTTTTCCGCTATGGTTGTCCGCGACAAAATAAAGTCCGGTGGGGCTTACGGCGACGCCCCAGGGATTGGCAAGCTCCTTGTCCAGGGCCGCGGCCGGATGTGAAGCCGTATCCGACACCAGATCCGTCTGGGTGAAACCCGGGTAAATCGCGGAGGAACCGGTGCCGTAGCCGGAGCCGGAACAACCGCACCAGGCGAGGACGGCGAGAACGGGCAATAGATAAAGGTAACGGGAGAGGGCGCGGTTCGGGAATGGTTTGGGAAGAAGCATAAAGCCTCCAGGGTTGGATGGATCGTTCGGGAAGGGTAACTGAGGCGGTACGGAGATAAGAAAATTTCCCCGGCAGGCGCCCGCAAGGACAATCTCCCCGGGCCCAAATGGGGCCGGAGCCCAAAACTCCAAAACACCTCCAGACTTGCCATGAAAAAAAATTAAAGTTCGGGTTGATTCTGCCGATATCCTGGGTAGGAGTTGATCCGAACATGGACGTGAACCCTATCACCCGCAGCCTGAACCTTCCTCCCTCCCCGGTCATTCCCTCGAATACGCCGGCCGCGGAACAGGTCCAAGCCCAGGTCGCCGATGCGGCCAAGGTGACGGCACCGCCCGCCTCCGGAGATCCCGCCCCCCATGGAGGAACCTCCGGCCAACCGGGCCTGGGCGATCACGTGGATGTCTACGATACGGAAGCGGTCAAGCAGGCGGCGGAGAAAAACGCCCAAAGCGGCGCACCGGCCGAGAATTCCTCCTCATTGGAGAAGGCCGCGGCGGCCAAGCCCGAGAAGAAGATGCATATCCTGGGCAGGGGTTCGGGATTGCCCGAGCCGGCCGACCCGCCCACCGAACCGGAATTTCCCTTCCTGGTTCCCCTGGGAAGCAAGCAGCCCGGCCAAGTCTTCGACGCCAAGATCTGATATTGTGATATCATCTGGGCGATGACCTGGAAACGCCTTAAGGGGCGACTCTTCCGTATCGCCGGACCCAATGCCTATCGGGTTCTGCATGCCCTGTATTTTTTCCTGCGCATGGCCTTCGCGCTCGGCTCGCTGCGTTTCGCATCCCGCGGTTCGGCCGCGCGGCGCTTCGCGGAGGGTTTCTTCGGACGGGATCTGATGGCCTTCGCGGCCCGACTCAAGCCGGGGGATCGCGTCCTCGACATCGGCGCCTTCCTGGGCGGATCCACCGCGCTCTTCGGACGTGCCGTGCAGGTTACGGGGGCGGTGACGGCCTTCGAGCCCGTCCACCATCGCCTGTTGCGCCTCATCCTGCGCCCCTTCCGCCTGCGCCAGGTGACCCTGGAGCCCTTGGCCCTGGCCGCCGGGAACGGGACCGCCGAACTAGTCATCCCCATCCATAACGGCGTGCCGCTCTACTCCCAGGCCGGTTTCACCGAATCCTATGCGAGCCTGGGCCCCGGCCCCGAATCCGGATATGTCTTCCAGAAATTGCCCACCACCTTGATTCGTCTCGACGACTATCTCGCGCGCGAGGGGATCCGGCCGGAGTCCCTGGCCGCGGTCAAGATCGACGTGGAAGGTTCCGAGCTGGGCGTCTTCACGGGCGGCGAGGATTTCTTCCGGCGCTTCCGGGGCTTCCTCATGTGCGAGTTCTGGTTCAATAGCATGCCGCCCCCGGGATGGTCCTGGCTGCGCGAGCGGGGGTATGCTTGCCGTTACCTCGACCGCGAAGGCCGATGGCTGGCGGCGGATACGGCGGAGGAGCTCGCGGCCATCTGCAGCGGCGAGACCTACGGGAATTTCTTCTGGGAAAAAGCCTGAGCGAGGCCGGGTGGCCGCGCGCGTCTTAAAGGTCACGCGAGGCCGCGGCGTCAGTCCTTGCGCACCTGCAGCAGGGGATCCCGGCGAAGCTGGTAGAGCCAGAGCGTCAGCTTCCCGAAGCGGGCCAGGATCCTGGCCTCCTGGACCGTGATCCCTTCCGTGCAGGAGAAGCAATTGTTGCAATGGAGGGAAAGTGAATCCGACCAGATGGAAAATGCGTACCCGTCGTTCTTATCGCAGGTATAGCGCTTCAATCCTTTCCACTTGTCGCTCAGGGAAAAAAGCAGATCGGCCGTATCCCGTTCGGAAGCGGTGAGGGCGCGTTTCCGCAAGGCCTTTTCAAACCCTTTTCATCATCCGGCTCCAAAGATCCGGCGGTCGAGTCGATCTCAAGCACGCCCACCGAGTCCTTGGTCAGGGCCATCTGGCAGTCCACCGTACCGCTCTTCTGGAAAGCGTAGGAGACCTTGAGCTCGCCGGGTGCGGAGGAGCGGCCCGGGAGCGCGAGCGAGGCGACCAGGCAAAGGCAGGTAACCCACATGTTTCGTTTCATCGCCACCGCTTTCGGCCCTGCTTTCCTTGTGAAGGGGGAAAGGTAGTCACCCCCTGAGGGGCGCCGGGAAAAGAGGTGATAAGCATCACATGGCGCCTCGGGAGTAATGGTACCAACGCAGCGGCGCCGTTTCTAGCATTATATGCGCGAGCACGCAAGCCGAGGATCGACGGTATGCGCATCGTTCTATACGCTGAGCAAGCAAATCTTCGCCGCGAGTCCGGGCTTCCCCAGGCTCCTCACCTCCATCAAGGACAAGACCAAGCATAGGGTGGAGGTGATCGCCGAACTGACCATCAAGGATACGCTCAAGGCCAAGGGCGACTTGAAGCTCAACCTGGTCGTGACGGTGGCGGGTAAGGTTTAGGGTCGGGCGGAATCGGGTTCAGGCGGGCGGGCGGGGTTGCGCCAGTCCCGCTCCAGCAAGGCGTAGAGGTACTCGTCGCACCATTCGCCCTTGACGAAGCAATTGTGGATCATGTGGCCTTCGCGCCGCATGCCGAGCTTCTCCATCATCTTCCAGGAACCGAGATTGCGGGTATCGGCCACCGCCCAGATCCGGTAGACTCCCAGCTTCCACAGGTAATCGATGAGTCCGATCACGGACTCCTTGCCGTAGCCCCGGCCATGGAATTCCCGATTGAAGTGGAAGCCGATTTCGGCCTGCCTCTGCACCGGATCGTTCAGCCGGAACGAGATATTGCCGATGCATTTGTCGCGGTCCTTGAGCTGGACGGCGAATTCATTCCAGACGCCGAAGGTTCCCGGCACCACCGCGGACTGGATCTCGATGTCCTCGCGGGTGTCTTCGAGATCGTACGGATCCCAGAACTCGTACTTCGCGACTTCCGGATCCGAGAGGATCTCGTGCGCGTCCTGCAAGTCACTGGGCATGAAGCGCCGGATGATCAGCCTGGGGGTCTCGTATACTTTTTCCGCTCTCATCGTTATCCCGGCCAAAACCAAGCATTCCCCCATTCATCCGCATTATCGCGAACGACCATCGTTTATGACATCGACGAAATGCCCTGGGAAAAAAGTACACCATTTTGCCTGTGTTGAGGAGGATCTGGGCGGCCGATTGGAAGTTAACCAGGATTGCCGGGAAGCCGCGGCGTTACGGGAGGCGGCCTATTACTGGGATCGGCGGAGTGGCTATTTTCGCCGAGGGGGAAGTTCTAGGCTTTTTTCGGTCCCGCCTTGATGGATAGCGCGAAGGCTTTGAGGGCCGCGACCAAGGCCGAGGAAAACTCGGGATCCCGGGCGATGGCATCGTCGTCGAGCTTGCGCCCCAATAAGGACAAGGTGATGGACGCTTCCGGCACCAACCTGGCCGTCATCACCTTCAGGGTTTCGGCCAGCGAAGCGGGCGCGAGCAGGGCCCAGGGAGACGGGTTCAGGATGGCCACGGGCTTCTCCACGAATTCGCTGCCGCTGACAAGCCAGTCCAAGGCGTTCTTGAGCGTGCCCGGCACGCCATGCGCGTATTCCGGGGTGGAGAAAAGCAGACCGTCCGCGACGAGGATCTGGTTGCGGAGTTCCGCCACCGCATGCGGCGGTTCCACGGCCTCCGCGTCCAAATCGGGATTGAAATGCGGCAGGTCCCCGAGCCCGTCATAGAGGGAGATGAGCATCCCCGGCGGCGCCAGGAGCGCGGCGGCGCGGAGCAGGGCGGTATTGCCGGAGGCGGCCCGGAGGCTGCCGGAAATGGCCAGGATGCGCAAGGTCATGACCTCCTCTTTCGTCGTACCTAGGAAACGTCGTACCCGGGAAACTTGTTTTACCTTTCCACTCCATATGAAGAATAGCAAACCCCGCCTCACCGGATTACTGGCGACCGTGATGCTCGGCCTTGCCCTGACGACCGGGGATGCGCGGGCCGAGGAACGCATGAACGGCATGGTGGGCCTTTTCTACAGCAGCTACAATACGATCGGATTCGAATACGACCTCATCGCCCAGTTCCAGAAGAGCAAGGAATGGATGGGGAATATCAGCGGCTTCTACGTTTCGGATGAGATCTACCAGCATGCGAACCGGTTGGGATTGGGCTTCGTGCTGGGCCAAAGAGCCGACGAGAAGGGGACCTTCGCGGCCAATATCGACGGGTTCGGCGAGACCCGCTTCAGCCGGTTCTCCACCGTCGATTGGGGCGCGGAAGCGAAGATCACCTTGGCCATCTTCGGCCTGAAGGTGGGCGTCATCAATACCAAGACCCTGTTCGTGGAAGCCGGCTTCAGCTACTGATCCCACCGCGGCCAGGTGCGTCACTCCGGAGTTACGGTATCGCGGGAGGCGCGGGCGGGCACGGATGTCGGCCCGATGGATCCGTCTTTTCCAGGATCCTCTCGATGCGCCGGTCCGGCGCCAGCCACATGATGGCCACCGCGACGTATAGGGCCCCGGACAATTTACCCTTGATATCCTTTTGCGCCGCCCGGGCCAAGATGGAATCCTTGCCATGATGGGCGATAAGGGATCTGAGCAGCAAAGTGAAGGCGCCCCCGGAAAGGAGCAGCACCACGCCGTAGAGAGCCACCGGCCAGGGCGCGAAGTGGTTCTCCCCCATCCAACTGGTGACGAACGGAGTGAGCGAAAGCCAAAAGAGCAGGTGCAGGTTGGCCCAGAGGATGCGGCCGTTGACCTTAACCTTATGGGCAGCCTGCATGAGGTGATGGTGGTTGTTCCAATAGATGCCGACGAAAACGAAGCTGAGGGTATAGCTCAGGAAGACGGGGAGGATGGGTGGGGATCACGGCGCAGGCGCGGAGGCGTCCAGCAGGGACTCCACGATGACTCCGAAACTGAGCCGGAAGTGGTGGCCCCCCGGAACTTCTAGGGTACGGGCCAAGGTGGAATCGAGTCCGGGACAGAGGCTGACCCGTTCCTTGTTCCCATGGATGCAGAGGATCCGCCGGCCCCGGAGCTTTTCCAAATCGGGAAGGATGGCGTAGGGGAAATCCTGATCGATGGGGATCCATTCCACAAGATGGAATTCCAGATCATAGGTCTTGGCCGGGCCCATGAGGCCGATGAGGACGACATGCCCAAGAAGATCCGGCGGCAGCGCGGAAGCCAGGGCCGGCAGCACGTCGGCGCCCAGGGAATAGCCGAGCAGGAGGATGTCGGACTTGCCCCACTTCGCCATATAGGTGCGGATGATCCGGGCGAGGTCGCCGGACGCCTCCTCCCGCGTCCGCCTTTTCCAGAAATACCGCAGGCTGCTGACCCCGACTGTGGGCACGCCTTTGCGGGCCAGGGCGCCGGAGATATCCTCGTCGATGCCCACCCAGCCGCCATCCCCGGAATACATCACGGCCATCCGCGGATCCGACGAACCCGGGGCCGGCACCTCGGTCAGGGGGAGATCGGAGACCTTCCCCGCCAGGGTATCCGGCAGGTTACCTGCGGTGGCCACCGGCTGCGCCAGGACCAGGGCCAGGCCGAAGGATGCCAGGGCCAGGCCGAAGGATGCCAGGGCCAGGCCGAGCGACGACGGGGCCCTTGCCAGGTCGATCATCGGGCCTCTCAGGCGTCTCATTTGGAGACCACTCCTTTGAACCCTCCGGAGATCAGCGAGGCCAGATTGGTCAGAATGCGCGGCAGCGCGAACCCGCCCGGAGCGGCCAGGTAGCGGGGCTGCCATTCGGGATGGAACTTCTCCTTGAAGGATCTCAGGCCCTTGAAGTTGTAGAAATGCTCGCCATGGCGGAACAGCGTCCCGGCCAGCTTGTGCCAGGCCGGATTGAGGCTGCGCTTTTCGAAGCCGGCCAGCGGCGCCATGCCCAGGCTGAAATAGCGGTAGCCTTCCTGGGCGCCCTTGAGGAACAGGTTGACGAGCAGGTATTCCATGATGAGCTCGGGCGCCGCCTGGGTATGGCGCATCAGATCGATGGAAAGCTCCTCGCGGCCTCCGCCCTCCCAGACGTTCGCGAAGGCCACTATTTCGCCCCCTTTGCGCACCAGGGCCATGGGGTAACGGAGAAGATACCCCTCTTCGAAGCGCCCCAGGGAGAAGCCCTTTTCGCGGGTCCGCTTGGTGGCCATCCATTCGTCCGAGATCGCCTTCAGGGCCGGAAGCAGGGGCCCCACCTCCGAAGCCGGCACCACCTCGAAGGAGCATCCGTCCTTCACCCCGTGGTTGTAGGCATAACGCAGCCCCTTGCGGGACTTGCCTTCCAGACTGAATCCGGCCAAGGGAACGCGGGCATCCTCGCCCAGCTTCAGGAGCGAGAGCCCCAGGTCCAGATAGAGCGGGATGTTCTCGGGGTCCACCTGATAGAAAACCGGCCACGCCGCGGATCGATCGCAATCCTCCTTGAACCTCCAGGCCAGTTCGACCCAGGCCTCCCGGTCCCCCACCGGATCGCCCATGGAAACCCAGGTGCGCCCTTCCACCCCGTACATGATGAAGGCCTTCCGATCGGCGCTGAAGAGGAGGTGCTTGTCCCCCAAGGTCGAGAGGTAGGCATAGGTCTTGGTCTGCGACCGGGAGATCCCGAAGGCCTCCTCGACCTCGGCCGGAGAGGGAAGCCCAGGGACGATGCGCGCGGGGCGCAGCAGCAGCCGCAGCGAAATCAAGAGGACCAGCCCGACGGCGCCCACGTTGGCGCGCAGGAAGCGGGAGGCGTTCCCGTACAGGCTGAAATGCCACCACAGTTCGTGGGAGTAGTCGAGATGCTTATAGGAGAACATCCCCAGCCAGGTGGTGCTGACCAGGACGATGAGAATGGCCACGGACCAGGACCAGGAAAATGTTTGCGAGGAGAGTTGGGTCTTGCGATAGAAATAGGGACGGCTGGGAAGCAGGGCCGCCAACAGGCAACCCAGAATGAACGCCTCCTCGTAATCGCCGCCTTTGATAAGCGATAGGAACATGCCGATCCACAGGATGCCCCCTGAGAGCATCCAGGCCCCGTCCAGGCGCTGCTGCAGGCCGCGGGCCAAAAGCAGCAGGGCCGCGCCCGCCAGGCTGCCCAGGAAATGCGAGAGCTCCAGCAAGGTGAGGGGGAAGATCCGGTCCAGCCATTGTAACCGCGAAGGGACCCCCGGGGTCGCGCCGGATACGAGCAGGATGATGCCGCCCACGAATGCGGCCAGAGAGAAGGCCCAGGGCACGATGGGGCCGGTCCAGCGCGCGATGAAGACCACGCCTTTCTTGAGGTACGCCTGGCGGCGGTACAGTTCATGGCCGGCGAAGAGAAGCACGGCCGCCATGAGCGGGACCAGGTAGTAGAGCGCGCGGAAGAAGAGGAGCGCGCCCAAGGCCGCGGGCGTCGGCACGTAAGGCTTGAGCATCAGCATCGCCGTGGTCTCGAAGACGCCCAGTCCGCCCGGCACGCTGCTGACCAGGCCAATCACCTGGGCCGCGATGAAGATTCCGATGAGATGCGGAAAGGAGACCGTCCCCGGCGGCAGCAACACATAGAGGACGGCGGCCGCGGCCGTCCAATCCATGGCCCCGAGGATCAGCTGGGCGATAGCATAACGCGGGGCGGGCAGATCGAAGTTCCAATCCTTCCAGACCAGGGGCTTACGGACCGTGGCGCAAGCGATCAGATAGCCCAGCGCGCCGGCCATGAACAGGATGCCCAGGGGAAAGGTCGTGTGGAAAAAGGCATGGAAGGCGGCGGGCAGCGGCAGCGGAGCGACCAGGAAGACCGTTCCACCCACCAGCAGGAGCCCGATCCAAAAGGTCACGGCGCAGAACACGGCTATCTTGGCGATGTCGAAGGCGGAGATGCCGAAGGAGGAATAGATGCGGTAGCGGACCAGGCCCCCGGTCACCGCGCTGAATCCCATATTGTTGCTGAAGACATAACTGACGAAGGAGGCGAAGGCCGTGATGCGGAAGGGCAAAAGCTTGCGCGCGAACCGCAGGCCCAAGGCATCGTAACCGGTCAGCACCAGGTAGCTCAAGGCAGTCAGACCCAATGCGAAGGCGATCCTGCCGGAGGGGTAGGCGCGGAGTTCGGCCACGATCTCCGGGTAGCGGAAAGCACGCAGCTCCTTATGCAGGGTCCAGAGAGCGAAAGAGAAAAGGACCAGGGCCAAGGTAGGGCCGGCCCATCTCAGCAGGTTCTTCATCGTATCCAGGTGATCTATTTTTTTAAGGTATCGAGGTGATTTATTTTTTTTCGGTAAGGCCCGCCAGCCCACAAAGTAACCCGGACGCGCTGGAAATGGAATGGTTCTCGTGTTTCCGATACCGAAGGCCCGCGCAATTGATACTTTATTGGAAACCCTCATCCGGGGACCGCCCATGCAAGACGTCCTGATCTCCACCGCTCCTCTGGGATTTCCCTGGCAACCGCCGGACCCGTTCCTTTTCTGCGCCTATCATGACGATGCCTATCCCGCCGGGAATGAAAGCATGGGGCCTAAAGCCTCGCTGGAAGGCCGCAACCTCGGCAACGATTTCGAAGGCAAGGGCGGCTGGCGCATGTACCATGGCGAGACCGTGCCCGGCTTTCCGCCCCATCCCCACCGCGGCTTCGAAACCGTGACCTTGGTGCGGCGCGGCCTCATCGACCATGCGGATTCCCTGGGAGCGGCCGCGCGCTTCGGCGGCGGCGACGTGCAATGGATCACCGCCGGCCACGGCATCGTCCACTCCGAGATGTTCCCGCTCCTCAAACGCGAAGAATCCAACCCCCTCGAGCTCTTCCAGATCTGGCTCAACCTGCCCAAGTCCGACAAGCTGGCCGCGCCCCATTTCAAGATGTTCTGGAACCGCGACGTGCCCCTGAAATCCTCGGCGGACTCCGCCGGACGTATCACCACGGTTACCGTGGTCGCAGGCGCCTATGCGGACGCCCGGCCTCCTGCCCCGCCTCCCGATTCCTGGGCCGCCCGCCCCGATTCGGACGTGGCCATCTGGACCATCCGCATGGATCCCGCCGCCGAATGGACCCTGCCTCCCGCCGTCAAAGGCAGCAACCGGATGCTCTTCTACTTCAAGGGCAAGAGCCTGCGCGCCGGCGATCGCGAAGTCAAGTCCAAATCCAGCCTCACCCTCCGCGCCGACGGCGAACTCGCTTTGGTCAACGGTCCCGCGGAATCGGAATTGCTCCTCCTGCAAGGCCGGCCCATCGCCGAACCCGTCGCCCAGTACGGCCCCTTCGTCATGAACACCCGCCAGGAGCTCGAGCAGGCCTTCGCGGACTACCAGCGCACGCGCTTCGGAGGCTGGCCCTGGCCCAATGAGGAACCGGTGCACGCCCGGGACGAGAGCCGCTTCGCCAAGTTCCCGGACGGGCATGTCGAACGCCCGGCCTGAAACCGATTTCCCTCGCGGCCGTTCCGATTATTTTGATTCTTACCCATACGGATAATTGATATGCTATCGGCATAAGCTGGGATAGTCTGGCATAGGCTGGGCACGATCGAAACGCGGGCATGCGCGCCGCGCGCCAGTCGAAAGGGAATTCCATGGGCAGCAAACGCGAGCAGAACGACAAAGACCCGAAGGACGGCCAGGGCTCCGGCTCCGGCCCTGGCTCCAAAAAGCTCCGGCCGGAAAGCCAGATGATGAGCTACGGCTATCATCCCGAATGGTCCGAAGGCGCGGTGAAGTGCCCGATATTCCAGACCTCCACCTTCGTCTTCCGATCGGCCGAACAAGGCAAGGCCTTCTTCGAGGTCGCCTACGGCATCCGCGAGCCCTATCCCAATGAGAAGAGCGGCCTCATCTACAGCCGCATCAACAATCCCGATTTGGAAATCCTGGAGGATCGGCTCACGCTCTGGGACGAGTCCGAGGACTGCGCCGTTTTCGAAAGCGGCATGGGAGCCATCACCACCGCGCTCCTGGAATTCCTGAAACCCGGCGACCTGCTGCTCACCAGCGCCCCGCTCTATGGCGGCACGGATCATTTCCTCAACCACTTCCTGCCCAAGATCGGCGTCGACGTGATCGAATTCACGGCCCACGAGGATCAGGAGGCCATCGAGCGATTGCTCACGGCCTCCGGCAAGCAGGACCGGCTCGCCATGATCTTCATCGAGACGCCGGCCAATCCCACCAATGCGCTCATCGACATCGCCGCCTGCCGACGCATCGCGGACAAGTATGCCTCGGAAGGGAAGCGCGTGCTCATCGCCGTCGACAATACCTATATGGGACCGCTCTGGCAGCATCCGCTCAAGCACGGCGCGGATCTGGTGCTGTACTCGGCGACCAAGTATATCGGCGGCCATAGCGACGTCATCGCCGGGGCGTGCCTGGGCAGCAAGGCCCTGATCCACCGCGTCAAGGTGCTGCGCACCTTCATGGGCAATATGGCCGGGCCCTGGACGGGCTGGCTGCTGTTGCGGAGCCTGGAAACCCTGAAGGTGCGCATGGAACAGCAGGCCTTGAACGCGCAGAAGGTGGCCGAATACCTGACGCGGCATCCCAAGGTGGAGAAGGTCTATTACCTGGGCCTGCTCACGCCCGCGGACGGACGGCAATGGGAAATCTATCGGGCCCAGCACAACTCGCCCGGAGCCATGATGTCCTTCGATATCAAGGGCTCTTCCGGAGCCCCGGGAAGCGAGCAGGACGCCTTCCGGTTCCTGAACGGCCTCAAGATGATCAAGCTGGCCGTGAGCCTGGGCAGCACCGAATCGCTGGCCGAGCATCCGGCCACCATGACCCATATCGGCGTGGAGCTGCATCACCGCCAGGCGATGAACATCACGGAGAAGCTGGTGCGGCTTTCCGTGGGCGTGGAGAACTACGAAGACATCATCTGGGATATCGAGCAGGCCTTGGAGGCGATCTGATGTTTCACGAAGGAAATCTCCTGTACGGACAATTCCTCCTACACGGATAATTTCAAAAAGGCCGTTTCTCCCCAAACGGCGCACCTAGCTCTTACTGCTTGTATCGTGGCGGCGAGACTCGTTTATTGAACGAATAGACTCCCATGGGCGCAGGGCCTCACTAGGCTTTGGTTTTCCCACGGAAAGGCTTTCGTATTAATGAAGAGCTCGCGAATACCCAACCAGCCGACAGCGATTTTTCCGAGGCTCGGCAAATGGCGGAATTGGTTGCTGGCAGTCGTATGGGCAGGGGCGTGGACGGGAACCGTTAATGCTTCGGAAAATCCCCGCGCACTCCCAAGCCCGGTGGATAGCCACTTGGAGAGGCGCCTGCCGACCTTGGTGGTACTGGATCCCGTCGACCTGGACGACGGGGTAACCTCGACCGAACACGGCGATTGGTTATGGAATAAAATCCAGGAGTCCGGTAAATGGCACTTGCTCCCCCGCCTGGAGGCGGAAAAAAAACTGGGTGAATTCGGTTGGGATGCATCCAATTCCTGCCATGAATTCCAATGCGCCTTCGATGCCGGAAGCACCTTGCTCGCCGATTACGTCCTGTTCGGGACCGTTACGGCCCTGGACGGGATTTACGCGTATAGCTTCAACATTATCCATGTCCCCACCAGCCAGGTGGTGGCCTCCGAGGTCGGCGAGGTGAGGCGCAGTCCGGTCAGTCCGGGAGCAAGCGGCGAGGATTCCCTGCGGGCCAAGTTGGCCGCGTTTGCATCGGGCTTGGATCCGTCGCGCTTCGATAAATCCAGGACGATCAGCCGCGGCCTCCTCGCCGTGGTCGATCTCAGCGTCGAGTCCCCGGAATCCCGCGTCCTCGCGGAGCGGGTGGAGACCCATGTCCGTGCAGCCCGGCATTATGACCTGATGAGCCAAACCGAACTCGACGAATTACTTTCGGCCATGAACATCTCGCTCGCGGCCACGGAGCCCACGGATTCGAGCATGGTGGCTCTGGGCGCGAGATTGAAGGTGGCCTATCTGGTCCAATCCACGCTCAGTTCCGGCCCGCGCGGGAACACCATGGAACTGGCCTTGTTCGATGTCTCCGGCAAGCATCGGATCCGGGACTTGTCTTCCCGACCCACCAAGGATTTCCGGGATATCCTGCAACTGGAACCGCGCTTCCTCGCCAGCCTCAAAGCCCGGCCGGATGGCCCGCTCGTCGCGCAAGACCCCAAGGCCACGCACGGTCCGCGATCGGTTTGGAAGCGGACCCTTTTTTCCGCCCTGGGGATTTCCGCGGCCACCGGCTTGGGAATCCTGGCCTACTCCACGCGTCGGGAGGCGGACGGAGCGCATGCCAGGGCGGAGTCCGCCTACAGCGCCGAAAGCGCCTCGGAGTGGAAAAGCCAAGTCGAGGACAAAGACCGCGAAACCCTTGCCTATGGCTCACTCGCAGCCTTGACCTTGGGCGCCAGCATCACACTATGGGCCTTTTGATAAAGGGGATGGCATGATCACCAAGAAAATAGGTTGGTTGGCCGCGGCCCTGACTGCGCTGGGTTTTTCCGCCTGCCTGGATCGGAATTACGATAACCCTTTCCTCACCGGGGACGGCGGCGCCGGCGAAGATTGGAAAAGGGACGACAATGGCAACGGCATCGCCGACAGCGTGGAAGCCTATGCGCCCAATTGCGCGGGCTCGCCCTCGGAATGCCTGACCATCGCCCGGGACAATGCGGCGCAGGCGGGAGAGCGGATTGCCGAGTCCGGCCAGGGTAAGACCCCGGCCGATACCTCGAAAGCCAAAGGTAACCTAGCCGATACCCTAAGCGGCACCGTGGCGGTAAAGTTACCCATACCCCCCCGGGACACGGCACGTCCACCTGTCGATACGGTGAAGGCAATCCCGCCGGTCGATACAGTCAAGGTTGTCCAACCGATGGATACGGCCAAAGTGATTCCGCCCGTGGATACGGTGAAGATCATCCTGCCGGTAGATACCGTGAAGGTCATCCCGCCAATCGACATAATTAAGGTCATCCCGCCGGTAGATACCGCGAAAGCAATCCCACCGGTGGATACGGTGAAGGTGATTTCGGTCCAGGCGATTTCGGCGACGGATATGGTGCTGGAACTGGGCGCGGCCGGCCAAACTCCAACGGTGAGCGTCCTCCCCGCCGGCGCCACCCATCTCGGGTACGCGCTCACAAGCGCGCAGCCGGACATCGTGGGCGTAAATGGCTCCACTCTCAAACCGGTCAAGGGCGGAAAAGCCCTCATCACCATCGCCTCCGCGGACGGCCCCACCAGTACCTTCACGGTTACGGTCCCCATCCATGTCGCTTCCGTATCGGCCCCGGATATCAGCCTGATCATCAATGACTCCAAAAAGACCCCTAAGCCGATGCCGAAGCAAACGGTCGCGGTGACCGTCCTTCCCGTGGACGCCGGCAACCAGACCTACGGCCTGACGAGCCTGGATTCCGGCATCGTCCTCGTATCGGGGAATGAGGTGACGGCCGTAGCGGAAGGGGTGGCGGTCATCCGCATCACCTCGGCGGATGGAGGTAGGACCGGAACCTTCACCGTGACGGTGGAAAAGAAACCCGGCAAGGGAGGGGACTAAAATAGGAATGGGGGCTTGTCCGCCCCTGCCATCGGGACCCGCGCAATCGGGCCCTTGCCGTAATTCCGCGGTTACCCGATCCGGATCGAAGTCATGGTCAGCGAGCCGGCGACCGCCGCATCATTGAACAGGGTCGCGGCCTCGCCCTGTTCCTGTAGGCCCAGCGCATAGAGCATCGGATAATAATGATCGGGCGTGGGCACGGACAGCAGGGCCGGTTTGCCGAACTTCCCGTAATCGATCAAGGGCTGGTGATCGCCTTTGAGGATCTGGCGCTTGCAGAACCCGTTCATCTCCAGGGCCCAATCGTAACCGTAACCGATATCGTCGATCCGATCGAAGGCGACCATGCGGAGGTTATGCACCATATTGCCGCTGCCGACGATCAGGACGCCCTGCCGGCGGAGCGCTGACAGCTTCCTCCCCAGATCGTAATGGAACTGCGCCGGCTTAGGGTAGTCGATGCTCATCTGGAGGACCGGGACATCGGCCTCCGGATACATATGCTTGAGGACCGACCAGGTTCCATGGTCCAAGCCCCATTCCTCGTCCAGCCGCACTTTAGGCTCCGCGCTCGCGTCATGGATCCTCTCGGCACATTCCGGGCTGCCGGGAGCGGGATACTGCACGGCGAACAGCTCCTTGGGGAACCCACCGAAGTCATGGATGGTCCTGGGCCGTGCCGCATGGGTTACGTAGGTTCCCTGGGTCAGCCAATGCGCGGAGATGCATAGGACCGCCTTGGGCTTGGGGATTTCCTTACCCAGTCGCTTCCATTCCTTGCTGAAAACATTGTCCTCGATGGCGTTCATGGGCGAACCGTGGCCCACGAAGAGGACGGGCATCCGCATATTCTCTCCCGTAACATCGGCGTTAACGGCGTCCAAGGTGAAAGGCAGGATGGCGGCCATTTTCAGGAACTCCCTTCTGAGCATGGACATAATATACGTTATAACGACTATTGTTCACACGTATTTTATAGGGCCGAAAAAGAAGGAAGCATGCATTTTTGGCCGGTTTTCAATGGGGTGGTGGGAGCGCCCATTCCGGCTTTCGGCCACGGAGGTCCGCAAGGAAGTCCTGATCCAAGATGACCCGACCCCTGAAAATCCTGAGGACCGGACCGGATTGCGGAGCGGTCCTGCCGAAGGCGGAATACCTAGGCTCGAACTCCCGAGGGGAAATGAGGATACGGGAGGCGTCCGGCGCCAGGGTAGCCGTCAAGGTACCGTAACCCAGCTGATCATATCCTCCGCTGTTGGGATCGTAATCCCCGCCTCCGCCCTCCGGTCTGCGGGCCTCCGCCTGGGCCCGGCAGTATGGCGCGCTCAGGCCCATGCGGTTCACGTAGTGGTTGGAGAGCAACTCCCAGCCGGGGCGCTCTTCCCCTCTTCCCACCGATGAAATCATGGCCTGGTTCACCTGGTCGCAATTATCGTAGGTGGAATAGGGAACATCCTCGCCCAGATTGTATTTGGCCACGTACTCGGCGCCTTTCAGGAAACGGTTGTCGTCATAACCGTAAAGATCCTCGCCTTGGTTCCAGGCCGTCTCGCAAACGGCGCCCATCACCGCCGGGCCCATCAGGGAATGCCCTTGATCGCGTCCGCTTTCCTGCCATTGCCCCAGGTTGCCGGGGTGCAGGAACCAAACGCAATTCCTGATCGCGCCGTTGCCGGCCCCGCTCTTGAAATAATCGACCGCCTCCTGATAGACGGGCCGGTTGTCGCAAAGAACGCCGATGCTGATCATGGAAGCCATATTGCAAAGATCCCAATTGGCCCAATAGTGGCTGATGCATGCGCCGTTATGGGCCGTCAGGAAGGCATGGTTCATGGGATAGAACACGGTCATCATCATGTTCCGGAAGCGGGCGAAATCCGCCGGGGCCCATCGCGCATAGCCCCGCATGAGCTCGGCCGCATTGGCCATCTCATATCCGTAGATGCCGGAGGCCAGGTACTTGTCGGAGGTTCCGTCGATCGAGGTCAACGAATCGCTCCAGGCGTTCAGCAGCCTCACCGCCGCGTCCGCATAGTCCGCATCGCCGGAGATATGCCAACGCAGGGCGAGCGCATAGCCCGCGGCGGCATCATTGAAAAGCCGGGAATAGTTTTCCGGCGTGCCGGTACCCCGATAGACTGTGGCGACCGGATGGGCGACATACGCCAAGGAGGAATGGGAATTGGCCGTCAGCCGCTTCCACCCGGAGGTCCAGGGTTCCGCGCCCGCCTGGACTTGGATCCGCATCCGATCCAGATCGCTTTGCTTATGCAGAAGACCGGGATGGAAGAAGGCCGGAGCCTGGACGACGGCGGCCGCCAGGAGAATCGAGGTTAATACCATACTTCACGCTTTCCCCCACTATGGCCAAACTAGGGTCGGCGGATCGAATCCAGGCCGTTCAGTTCGGACCCTGATTCATCCTCTGGAACACCTGATCCAATTCCGCCCGCGAAGCCTTGCTGGCCTTGTCCGCGAAGCCATAGGCGATTTCCTGATCGCCCGCCAGGAGCCCTTTCTTCACGGCATCGGAAAATTCATGGAGAGGGACGCCGAAGGTATGCAGGCCCGCCCCGCCCAGATCCGTATCCACGGCGGGAGGGATGATCTCTATGACCTTGATGGGCGTGGTCGATAACTGATGGCGCAGGGACAGGGTATAGGAGTGCAAGGCCGCCTTGGTCGCGGAGTAGACGGGCGTGTTCGCGAGAGGAGAGAAGGCAAGGCCCGAAGTCACGTTCAGGATGGCGGGATGGGCGGCCTTCCTGAGGAGCGGGATGAAGAGCGCGGCGAGATGCATGGGCGCCGCGAGATTGATGTCGAGCTCGTTTTGCGCATTGATCCAGAAATCATCCTGATCGACCTTCAACCGCTGTTGGATGCCCGCATTGTTCACCAGGATATTCAGGCCCGGCACCTCGCGCGCGGCCCATTCCCGGAGCGCCAGACGCTCGACGGGAGAGGCGACGTCGCAGACCCGGATCCGGAGGCCGGGATACTTTTACTGGACTTCCTTGAGGACGCTTTCGCGGCGGCCGCAAATGGCCACTTCGCTGCCGGCCTCCAGAAAATGCCTGGCGATGGCGAGACCAATCCCCGTGGCCCCGCCCGTGACCAATACCTTGTTCTTTTGCAATTCCATCGTACGCCCTCCCAATCCTCAAACCTATCTACAATTTCCGCATCCGGCTTTCCAATATTATTCTTCCGGACCCCAGGCGCACCCGGCCTGCTCCGTCCAAATTTTTTTCGGGTGGAGGGATGCGGATAAAAGGAAACCGCATTCACGCATGCCTTGGGAGCGAGGCTCACCGTAGCGCGCCTCTCACCCGCCGCCGCCCGCGAGGTCCAGGTATTCCGTAAGTTACCTCTGGCCTCCCCGCCCGGGCGCAAGCCCCGCGGCCGGATCCGCCTGTCGGCATTCCTTCCGGTTTTTTCCCGGATGATTGCCCCGGGATGACGGCCCCGAAAAGAGACCCGCGAAATCTTTTTCCTCCACTCGCTGCGGAGATTATTTTGTTCTTACTTCCGGGGCGCACACCGCAAACCCTGCCGCAAGGCACGCCACGCAGGCCCCGTCTCTACCCGCATATCAGGAGGATTCATGAAGAGGATTCATGCTTATGCCAAAGCCTTGGCCGTCGCGGCTCCCATCGCCGCCTTCGGTTACTTCGGCTGCTCGGACAACGACAGTGACGTCGTCAATACCCAGTCGCCTGGCGAGGTGGCCACCGCCGAAATGCACGGCTATACGGACAGCCTCATCCGGGGCGCGATCGTGTTCAGCACCCAAGGCGATTCGCTCATGGTCCAAGGATCCATTTCCGGACTCATCTCGGGCCAGGTCTATGGCATCCACGTCCACCAATCCGGGAACTGTTCGGCCCCGGATTCCAGCGGCCAGCATTTCGGGTTCGGGCTGGAGCCTCATGGCAATCCCTTCGATTCACTGGGCAAGCATCATCGCGGCGATCTTCCCAATGTCGCGGCGAATTCCGGTGGAGTCGCGAGCATCCGCTTCACCACCAAGGCCCTCTCGCTCGCCGCGGGGGATCGCTTGGTCGCCGGCAGTAGCGTGGTCTTGGATGCGCGTGCCGACGACTACTTGACCCAACCCGACGGCAATTCCGATGGCCGCATCGCATGCGGAATCATCGGCAACGGCACCCCGGTGAAGGACACGACCGGAACCACCGGAGGAACCCCTTCCCATCCCTAAACCCAAATCATCCCTAAACCCAAAGTTCCCGTACCCAAGGTTCCGCCGGTTTTTTCGGCGGGGCCTTGCCATTCCTGCCCGCCAGGGCCAATTGACGGCCCTTTACCCGCAGCTTACCCGGCCGTACCTTGGCTGTTACGCGATAAAATGCTATTCTGCACGCTCCGCCCGCATTTCGGTCGTTCCGTCGCCGCTCCCATCGAATCCGGGCGCCGCAAGAATCATTTAGGAGCATCATGTCCAAAGTCCTGTTCACCGCCCTGCCCCTCTCCAAGGAAACCCTCAAGAGCATCGAGGAGATGGGTTTCGAAATCGCGACGACCATCCAGAGCGACGCCATCCCTCCCATCATGGAAGGCCGCGACATCATCGGCCAGTCGAGCACGGGCACGGGCAAGACCATCGCCTTCGCCGTTCCCGCGGTGGAGAAGATCGATGCCACCAAGAATTTCTGCCAAGTCCTGATCCTGGCCCCCACCCGCGAGCTTTGCATCCAGGTGGCGGAACAGGTGGGCAAGATCGGCAAGCACAAACGCAACCTGCACGCCCTGCCCATCTACGGCGGACAGGCCTATGACCGCCAGCTCGCAGGACTCCGGCGCGGCGCCCAGATCGTCATCGGCACGCCCGGACGCCTCATCGATCATCTTTCGCGCGGCAGCTTAAAGCTCGATCAGGTGAAGATGGTGGTCCTGGACGAGGCCGACGAGATGCTGGACATGGGCTTCCAGGAAGACCTGGAGAAAATCCTCGCCCACGTTCCCGGCGAACATCAGACCGTGCTCTTCTCCGCCACCATGCAGCCCGGCATCCGCCGCCTGGCCACCAAGTTCCTCAAGAACCCGCTGACCATCAAGGCCTCGACCGAAGCCATGTCCGTACCCGCCATCGACCAAGCCTATATGGAAGTGCGCGGCCCCATGAAGCTGGAGGCTTTGACCCGCGTGCTGGATTTCCATCGCATCAAGCTCGGCATCGTCTTCTGCAATACGCGCATCGGCGTGGACGAACTCGTGGAGCACCTGCAGGCGCGCGGCTATTCCGCGGAAGGCCTGCACGGCGAGCATAAGCAGAACGTGCGCGATCGCATCATGGCCAAGTTCCGTTCCCGTTCGGTCGAGATCCTGGTGGCGACCGACGTGGCCTCGCGCGGCATCGACGTCAAGGACGTGGAGCTGGTCGTCAACTACGATCTGCCCAAGGACACGGAGGATTACGTCCACCGCATCGGCCGCACCGGCCGCGCCGGCAAAAAGGGTCTGGCGCTGAGCTTCGCTTCCGGCCGCGACATCTACCGCCTCCGCAATATCGAGAGCTTCAGCAAGACCAAGATCCCGCGCCGGCCCGTGCCCACCCTCGATCAGGTGGAAACGGCGCAGCATACCGTGGTCCTCGACAAGATCCGCGAGACCATCACCGCAGGCGGCCTGGAGCGCTTCTCCGTGCTCGTCGACACCCTCATCGAAGGCGATATCACGGCCTCGGACGTGGCGAGCGCCTTGCTCAAGCTGACCCTGCCGGAATCCTCCGGGCCCCGCGAAGAGGAGCCCTACCAGGACATGCGCGGCATGGAAGGCGCGGGCAACTTCAGCCCCGACCGCAAGTACGGCAAGGAAAAGAGCTATGAAGGCGGCGGCAAGTTCGCGGCCGGGAAAAAGTTCGAAGGCGGAAACAAGTTCGAAGCCGGCAAGGTTTACGAGAGCGCCCACGGAGAGGACGACGAGAAGCCCGGCTTCAAGCGCGCTGCCAAGGAATCGCGCAGCTTCGAGACCGCCGGAACCCCGGCCAAACTATTCCTGAACGTGGGCCGCATGCAGGGCGTGCTGCCCAAAGATATCCTGGGCGCGCTCGCGGGCGAGACCGGCATCCCCGGCAAGGCCTTCGGCAATATCAATGTGCAGACCAAGCATACCGTGGTGGAAGTCCCCGAGGACAAGTTCGACAGCATAGTCGAGGCCTTCAAGAAGGTGCGCATCAAGGGCGTGCCCGTAAAGGCTCGTCGGTTCGACGAGTAAGCTCGTCGGTTCGACGAGTAGGCCCGGGCCGGCCAATAATCCTTCCTTCCCCGCCTGCAAAGCGTAGTTTCGGACCAGGGGCCCGGTCATGGCCGTCATTGGCCGGCCCGTAAACTATCCAGGAAGGTCATCATGAAATACAAGCATTACCTATACGCCTTGAGCGCCGCATTTACCGTAACCGCGCTTTGGATCTACGTGAAAAAGGGATCCGCGCGGAAGGTCGGGGAAAAACTGGACCGGGCCGGGGACAGGATCCAGGATGTCCTGGCTACGAGAGGCTCCGCCGGCAAGGTCGGCCAGAAGATCGACAAGGTCGTGAGCGACGTCCAGGATATCGCACGATGAAGAAAATCAATTTCGCATTACTGGCCGCCATCTGCATCTCCGGCAATCTGGCCTGTTCCAAAAAAGGCCCCGTCGAAAAAGTCGGGCAGAAAATGGACAATGCCGGGGATAAAATCCACGATGCCGTGACGCCCGATGGTCCTGCCGAGAAGGCCGGCAAGAAACTGGACAAGGTCGTAAAGGATGCGAACGACCTCGGAAAATAAGTCCGATGAACCGAGGGTGGCGATGGTGGATCGGGCTCTTTAGAGCTTCGATTCCCCGTACGCCTTCTCCAGGGCTTTCAGGAACGCCGGGGTTTCCTGGGCCCCGGAGACGGCATATTTCCGATCCAGCACGAAGAAGGGAACGCCGTTCACGCCCAGCTGCCGGGCCTCCTCCACGTCGCCGCGCACCTCCTTCGCGAAGGCCTCGCCCTCCAGCACCGACCGGATATCCGCTTCCGCCAGCCCCGCATCCAGGCCCAGCTTGATCAAGGTGGCAGGGTCGGCGATATTCCCGCCTTCGCTGAAGTAAGCCTTGAAGAGCCGCTCTTCCATCGCATCGCCCAGGCCCCGCGTTTTCGCCAACTGCACCAGCCGATGGGCGTCGAAGGAGTTGGCCACCACGGCCTTGTCGAAGTCGTAATGCAGGCCCATCTCCTTGGCAGACAAGGTCAGGCGCTCATGCATCTGATGTATCTGCTCCCGCGACCATCCCTTTTTTTCCACCAGGTAATCGGTGATGCTTTTTCCCGGCTCGGTCCGCATATCCGGATTCAGTTGGAAACTCTTCCAGACTATCTCGACCTCGTCCTTATGCGGGAAGCTTGCCAGGGCGCCTTCCAGCCGCCGCTTGCCGATATAACAGAACGGGCACATCACGTCCGACCAGATTTCGATTTTCATGGGATCCTTAAATTCCGGAATGGAAAGCAATCAATAGGGAACCCGCCAGGAGCGCCTTCGCCAGGGACCACCAGCCGACGCTTCCCCAAAAGGCGTGGAGGATCCATTCCCGCACGGGGGATTCGCCTCGGCGGAAAGCGGCGAGCGTGCGGATCAGGCTCGCGAACCCGGCGCCGAAAAAACCCGCGGTGAGCGGCCAGAGGATTCCCAAGGGGAGGTAACCCCACCAATACGGTCGGCCGATGCTGTCGGTGAGCGGGAGCTTCCAATGGGGCTTTACCGATCCGAATACATAGGCGGCAAGGAGCAGGAGCGCGGTGGCCGCCAGGCTCCAAAGCAGGATGCGATCCCGACGCCACAAGGCGAGGACGAACGGGGGATTCCGA
>DAINDC010000014.1:0-1056 GCA_036732085.1 Fibrobacterota bacterium
CCATGGGTGAAATAGGGACGACGACCGGGGCCGGCATTCCCGGGGATTCCAGCGCAACCGAAACCGTGGCTGGTGGAACCCATGCCTAGGCGATTGGCCATCATCGGCCATCCCTTGGCGGCGGAGGAGAATCGCCTGGCCTTCCGGGATTGGCAAGGCTTCGAGATCCATCTGGTGGCGCCCAAGGACTGGAAGTCCCGATCCCTGGGCCATACCTACCGCGCCTCCGATTTTTCCATGGGTTCCCCGGCGGATACCGGCGGGACGACCGTGCATTCGTTGGGCCCCTTCGCGAGCGGATACAATTCCCTTTTCCTCTGGCTCGGGCTGGGCGCGTTGTTGCGCCGCCTGCGCCCGGACGCCATCTACTGTTGGGAAGAACCCTGGTGCCTGTCCACCTGGCAGGTCGGCCGCGCCGCCCGTAACCTGGGTGTTCCCCTGGTCTTCTACACCGCCGAGAACCGCCCCAAGCGCCTGCCCTGGCCGTTCTCCGCCTTGCAAAGGCTGGCGTTCCACGGCTCCGCCGGTTGCATCGCCCCCACCGCCGAAATCGCCTCCCGCATCCGCCTGTCCGGTTTCCAAGGGCGGGTCTTCACCGTCCCTCTCTGGATCCGCCCGCGTCGCAAGCTGATCGCGGATGCCGGGGAACGCTGCCTGGCCTATGTGGGGCGGCTCATTCCCCTGAAGCGGGTCAACCTGCTGGTCGAATGCCTGGGACTGCTGCCGGGGTTCCGGCTCCGCATCATCGGGGATGGCCCCGAGAGGCCCAGGCTCGCCGCCCTGGCCGCGGACCTGGGACTCTCGGAGCGGGTGGATTTCCGCGGGCACGTGGACAACCGGGATCTGGAAACCGGACTGGAGGGCGTTTCCCTGCTGGTCATGCCCACGGGCGAGAATCCGCGCCAGGCCGAGCAATTCGGAAAGGCCGCCCTCGAAGGGGTATCGTGTGGGTTACCTGTGCTCGCCAGCCGGACGGGCAACCTCGCGGTCCTGGCGGATTCCCTGGCCACCCTGGCCACCCTTATCGCCCGCGACCTGGATTCCGCGGAACAGATC
>DAINDC010000014.1:1066-11475 GCA_036732085.1 Fibrobacterota bacterium
ATCCAGCCTGTTCCGGAACTTCCCCGATCCGGAAAGACTGGAGGCGGCCAGGAACCAGGTCCAGGAAGCTTTCGGTCCCGCATCCGCGGTCCGCAGCCTCGCGGCCGTATTCACAACCGTCATGCAGGACAGGCCCGCCTCATGACCCGCAGCAATGCCTTGAGCCGCGCTTTCGAGAACTTGGCCACCCGGTCTTTTCTGGCGGTGGTGAGGCTCCTGGAAAAAAGCCGGCCCAGGCGCTCCCCTCCTTCGGGAAACCACCGGGCCCTCATCTGCAAATGGTGCTGCATGGGCGATGCCATCCTCTCCCTCTACGCCATCCGCGAATTCAAGCTCCGTAACCCCGGCGTCACCCTGGAAATGCTCGTCTCCTCCCGCATCGAGGAGGTCTACCGGAACGCGCCCGAGATCGATCGCGTCCACGTGCTGCCGGTTACGGGCAGGCGCCTGCTGCTGGAGCTCCTCAATCCCGGGCTCTGGTTCCGTTTCGCCGCCCTCATCCTCCGGTTGCGCCGCAGCCGCTTCGCCCAGCTCGTGGATCTGGAACTCTATCGCGGAACGGGCGCGGTCCTCAAGCGACTTATCGGCATCCCCTATTCCCGCGGATTCCAGGTGGAAGGCGCCCTGCCCAAGGGCCATGATTTCGAGACGCCACGCCCCAAGGACATGCCGGAATGGCAATGCTTCTACCAGGTTTTGGGAATGGAGATTCCGCCGTCCAAACCCGCCCCGCTTTATCCCCACGATAACGGCGCCTTCGCCGGACCCGGCAAACGCATCGGCATCGTATATGGTTCGTCCTTCAACTGGCCGCAAAAGAAATGGCCCTGGCAATACTATGCGGAAACCATGTCCCAGTTGGCCGCGGAGGGGCATGAATTCGTGCTGATGGGCAGCGGAATGGAACGGGAAGAGGGCAAGCTCATCGCGGCCAATGCCACCGGCAGGATCCGGGATACGACCGGGACCCTGGACTACCACGGCCTCAAGCGCGAGGTCGCCTCCTGCGATCTCGTCGTGGGCAATGACACCGGCACCTTGCACCTGGCCTCGGCCTGCGGCGTGCCTACCTTGACCTTGTTCGGCCCCACCAATCCCCGCAAGTGGAACGGCCTCACCTCCACGCCCCTGTATATCGACGGGCTTGCCTGCCGACCCTGTTATTACCTGGGATCCATGCCGCCTTGCGACCACTTCTCCTGCCTGCGCAAACTGGCCCCTTCCATCGTGGCGGAGCGCATTCGCGCCTTGCTCCTGGCCAGCCCCATCCCGTAAAATGATCCCTGTATCCGCCGGGCCCAGCCGGGACTTTTCCAGGCCTCTTTTTCAGGCCTCTTTTATTGGGGAAAGCGGTAAATTGGAAATCGGCGAGAAAAAAGCCATAATTAGATCAGGACGTTCGCGCGCCGCATCCGGCGATGATAAGGTTTCAGAACTCGATGGCTAAACGGGGGAAAAAAGGATTTTCTCTTTCCAAGGGATTGGCGCTGCTGCTGATCCTGGTTGGATTGGGATCCGGCCTCTTCTACCTCCTCAATATGCCCTCCGTGCCCAAGCCGGCCTCGGTCACGGGACTGGAAGTCGACCCGGCGACGGGAACCATCCTCTATCAGGTCCCGCAAAATGCCGGCCTCAAATCCCTTGCCCAGGATCTGGAAGCCAAGGGCCTGATCGCCAATGCCGCGGCCTTCAAGTATTTCCTGGTCTTGACCCGGCAGGACAAGAAAATCCGCGCCGGCTACTTCTACGTCAAGCCGTCCAACTCGATCCTGGAGATGGTGTGGAAGCTGACCAGCGGCAAGATGGCCACCCAGACGGTCACCATCCCGGAAGGCAAGGCCTCCTGGGAAATCTATTCCATCCTCATGTCGAAATTCCCTCTGGACAGCCTCCGCTTCGACTCCCTGCTGCACTCCGCGGAATTCGCCAAGTCCTGCCACGTGGAGGCCCCGTCCCTGGAAGGTTACCTCTTCCCCGATACCTACGTGTTACCCTGGAAGGTGACGGAACGCGATGTCATCAAGGTGATGGTGGGCCGGTTCCGGGAGGTCACCAGGGATTTCAACCTGGCCACGCCCATGTACCGGCAATACGGCCAGCGCGGATGGCTGACCTTGGCCTCCATCGTGGAGAAGGAAGCCGCCGTACCCGCCGAGCAGGAGCTCATCGCCGGCGTGTTCTACAACCGGCTCAAACAGGGATGGAGCCTGGGCGCGGATCCCACGGTGCGCTTCGCGGTGCGCAAACCCACCGGCCCGCTCCTGGTCTCGGACCTGGATACGGACTCGCCCTACAATACCCGGAAGTTCACCGGCCTGCCGCCCGGCCCCATCTGCAGTCCCGGCCGCGGCGCCCTGCGGGCCGCGCTCAATCCCATCCAGACCGATAAGATGTTCTTCGTGGCCAAGGACGACGGTTCGCGGGAACATTTCTTCTCGATCGACAATCCCGAGCACTTGCGCTACAAGGCTATGGCCGCTGCCAACCGTTTGAAACGGACGGCCGGCAAAGCGCGGCTCCAGGCGGATGCCGTCCCGGAAAACCAACGCAAGCCCTCAACCCTACCGGGCCCGCACCATCGGATCCGGATGTGACTGCTTGATCAGGACATGACGCCCTGATCGGATTTTACGGATTTTAAAAGCTTGGAACCGGCTCTAAACCGATCGTTCGGTCATCAACCGGCAGACCCTTTTCAGGTGCATGGATGAGGCGTTTTCCGGCAGACTGTCGAGGAAGGGCATGCAGGCATTGATCTTGGCCACCGCGATGTCCCGGGCCTTTTGGAAAGCCATATGCGATTCGAGCAGGGCATTGATCCGCACCTGGGCGCTTTCCTGTCCGGCCGAGGCCAGCAGGGCCAGCATCTCAATCTTTTCGGCGGGATCGCAGGAGGAGAAGAACAGGATGAGTGGCAAGGTGAAGTAGCCGTTCTTGACATCGGAATAGGTGCGCTTGTCCAGGTTCTCGGCCCCGTAGCCATAGTCCAGCAGGTCGTCGATGATCTGGAAGGCCATGCCGAAGTTACGTCCCACCTCGGCCCCGGAACGCACCATGGATTCGTCGAAGCCCGCGAGGATGGCTCCGCATTCACCGCAAGCCTGAATCAGCGCGGCGGTCTTGCCCTCGATGACGGAAAAATATTGTTCGATGGAGAGGTCGGCGTTATGCGCCTGATCGACTTCCATCACCTCCGCCATGATCAGCCGGCTGGAAGCCTTGCTCAGGCTCAAGGGAATCCGATGGTCCTTATCGCTCCAGACCATCTCCATGGATTTGGCCAAGGTATAGTCGCCCAACAAGACCGCCATGCGGTTGCCCCAACGCTTATGGGCCGTCTTCTCATTGCGGCGCATGTCGCTGTCGTCGATGATGTCGTCATGGACCAGGGAGGCGAGATGGATGAGTTCGATGGCGGCGGAAACCTTCACGGCCCGATCGAACTGCCAGTTACGGCCGGAAGAAGCAAGCAGGAATAAGAAGGTGGAACGGATGCGTTTGCCGCGACGGGCGAGCAAGGTATTCAGTTGGCCGGCGAGTTTGCCCGGAGCATTGGCGGCCACTTCGAGCATCACCTTATGGACTTCGTCCAGGCCGGATGCGACACAGTCACGGGCTTCCCTGAGCACCTGCTCATAGGACAATTCCGCGGTCGGAATATCGCTCACTCCGTCTCCTCTTGGGTTTGATTCCGATGGAACCCTGAAAGGATTCCGATAGGATTCGATTCAGTCCCGACCCGCAGCGCAGGCATTGGACTGGTTTGGTTAATATAATAACTGCCCAGGAAGTATGGGAAAAAGTGCCTATATTTGCCCCTCCCGAAGGTTTAGAGGGATTAGAGGAATGCAATTGGATACCTATTGGTGGATATGTTTCAGGACCCTTCCGGATCAGGTCGAAATGGATCAGGATCGACTGTTCGAATTGGGCGCGACCGGAATCGAAGAGGTAGAAGAACCGACCGGCCCGTCCTCGGGTCTGATACTTCTCAAGGGGTTCTTTGAAACCGAGGGAGCGCATGCGCAAGCCATGATCGGCTTCCGGAATCGGGACGGACTTTCGGGCGGACAAGAGAAGATTGAGGATTGGGATCAAAGCTGGCGATCCAGACAGACTCCGGTGGAGGTCACGCCTTCCCTGGTGGTGGTGCCTCCGTGGGTCCAACCCGGCAACGAGTTCAAGCATGTCATCCGCCTCGAAGCCAAAATGGCATTCGGAACCGGGTCGCATGAAACCACCCGCATCGCCGCCCTGCTCATGGAGTCCTTGCCCAACCACGGTGGGACGGTACTCGATATCGGCACCGGCACCGGCCTTCTGGCCCTGTATGCCGCGCAGTTGGGCGCTGCGCAGGTTTTGGCGCTGGATATCGATCCCGTGGTGGGGCCTTGCCTCAAGGAAAACCTGGAGCTCAATCCCCCGCCGCCAGCTTGCCATTTCCGCACCTTGATTGGCGAGACCTCGGCCTTGGATGCCGGGGCTCGCTTCGATCTCGTCCTCTGCAATATGATCCGCACCGAACTTTGGCCATTTCGGCAAGAGCTCCGATCCAGGTTATCGGCCGGCGGCCATTTCGTGGTTTCCGGACAAAGGCTGGAGGACAAGCCCCATTTCGAAGCGTGGCGAAACGTCTCGCCTTTCCGGATGGTCGCCGAGCTGGAACTCAATGGCTGGTGGGGTTTCGCGGCCCGATTGGAATAACGCAATCGGAGCCGATTTGTTCTAAATTTCGATCCATGCCAAATTCAATCGCCACCGGATCCAACAGCTCCTCGTCCCCGGAAATCATCCTCAACCGATCCCTCCTCGACGCCGCCCTCGGAAAGGTCCCGGCCCGTCCCCCCGTCTGGATCATGCGCCAAGCGGGGAGGTACCTTGCCGATTACCGCAAGGTCCGGAGCCAGTTCCCGTCCTTCATGGATTTCTGCCGCGCCCCGGAACAGGTGGCGGAAGTGACCCTCCAGCCCGTCGATCAGGTGGGCGTGGACGCCGCCATCCTCTTCTCGGACATCCTGGTGCTATTGCCCCCGATGGGACTGCAACTCGAGTTCAAGGAAAGCAAGGGACCGGTCATCGCCAATCCCTTGCGCACCGATGAAGCCATCGAGGCCTTGCCTGGCGGCGATCTCAACCATGAACTCCGCTATGTCTTCGAGGGCATCAAGCTCAGCAAGCGCGCGCTGGGCGGTCGGGTTCCCCTGATCGGCTTCGCCGGCGGGCCCTTCACCGTGGCCTCCTATATGGTCGAGGGCGGATCGTCCAAGGAACTGGCCAAACTCAAGGCCCTGCTCTTCACGCGTCCGGAAATCTTCCAGGTGCTGATGACCAAGCTGGCGACGGTCACGGCTGCCTATCTCTGCGAACAGATCCGCAGCGGGGTCGACCTCGTGACCATCATGGATTCCTGGGCCGGCTATCTATCGCCCGAGGACTATCGCGAATACGTCTTCCCGCACACCCGCAATATCATCGCCGCGATCAAGGGCGCCTATCCGCATGTGCCCGTCATCCATTATGCCAACGGGGCGCCGACCTTGCTTCCGCATTTCGCGGCGCTGGGCGCGAATGTGGTGGGCCTCGATTGGCGCATGAACCTCGCGGATGCGCTCAAGACTTATCCGGGCCAGATCTTCCAGGGGAATATGGATCCCTGCATGCTCTATGCCGCGCCGGAACGCATCGCAGCCAAGGTCGCTTCCATGAAGGCTGCGGTGGGCAACCGGCCGCATATCTTCAACCTCGGACACGGGATCCTCCCGGATATTCCCGTCGAACATGCCCGAGCCTTCGTCCGGGCCGTGCACGGCGAGTGAACCGATTCCCAGCGAATCAACATGGCGTCACCGCGGCGATGCAATTCCTAGCGGATCAACATGGCATCGCCGTAGCTGAAGAGCCGGAAGCCCTGGGCGAAGGCTTCCGCATAGAGGCGCTTTGCCCGGTCCGTTCCCAGTAGGCTGCAAACCAGCATGAACAAAGTCGACTTGGGCCAATGGAAATTGGTGAGCAGCCCATCGACGCCTTTCCAGGCATATCCGGGATAGATGAAGATCCGGGTTTCGCCCCGGCCGGGTTGGAACAAATCGGTTCCGCTCCCCGTGGCCTGAGTCTCCAGGACTCGCGCCGCCGTGGTGCCGACCGCCCAAACGCGGCCGCCCTGACGTCGGACCTCGTTCAAGGCCGAGGCCGTGGCCTCGCTGAGATCGAATGACTCGGAGTGCATGGGATGATCGGCCAGATCCTCGCTTTGCACGGGCCGGAACGTGCCCGCGCCCACATGCAAGGTGACCGTATGGATCCCCACTCCCCGCTCCCGGATACCGGCCAGCATGGCTTCGCTCAGGTGCAGGCTCGCGGTGGGCGCGGCGACGGATCCGGGCTTGGCGGCGAATACGCTCTGGTAGGTTTGCGCATCCCGTTCGGACGCTTCGCGCTTGATATAGGGCGGCAGGGGTATCTTGCCGGCTACCTCGAGTTCGGCATGGAAGGCCTCGGCGGACAGGTCGAATCCCAGGAGGCGGGTGCCGCTTTCCTGGATGGACATGACGGTCGCGATCAGGCGCGGCGAGAAGGCAAGCTGGTCGCCCACCTTGAACCGCTTGGCGGGCTTCACCATGGCTTCCCAAAGCGTTTGCGAATTGGACGCCGACTGATTGACCGCCGACGGAGTGCACCCCGAAGATGGGCCAGGCAGGGAAAAAGGTCCGAGCAGTAGGGCTTCCACCCGGAACCCGTCCGCGTTCTCGCCGATGAGTCGGGCCCGGAGTACCTTGGTGTCATCCAGGACCAGGGCATCGCCCGGTTGCAGGAAATCCGCCAGTTTTCCCGTCGTGGTCACCGTCGGGGCATCGGCAGTCGCATCCCGGTCCACGACCATCATGCGCGACTCGCCCCGGGCAAGGGGTTCATAGGCGATCAGGTTTTCGGGAAATTGGAAGTCGAAATCGGCGGTGCGCATCGGTGGCCGGATTCGCATCGATTTGAAGCGGACCGGAATCGGATAATATAATCAAGAATTGGCACTCTGCCCGAGTCTCCAGCGGGCGCATTGAAGGTTTCCATTATGCTTAGAACCCGGACATTTTTCTCGCATACCTTTTGCATGGGACGCGGCATCGAAATCGGCGCGCTCCACCATCCCCTCCCCCTGCTTCCGGATACCCGCATCCGGTATGTCGATCGGATGCCGGTCGCGCAGCTCCGCCGCCAATATCCGGAATTGGCAAATGAGGCCCTGGTCGAGGTGGATATCATCGATGATGGCGAATCCTTGCATACTTTGCCGGACGGCGAGGAGGATTTCGTCGTCGCCTGCCAGTTCCTGGAACATTGCCAGAATCCCATCCGGGCGCTGGTGAACATGCTGCGGGTCCTGAGGAACCAGGGTTTCATCATGCTCACCCTTCCGGACAAGCGGTTCACCTTCGACAAGCAGCGGCCCATCACCACCAATGAACATCTGCTCGATGAATGCCTGCATGGGACCGAGAGGACGATGCGGGATCACTTCCTGGAATGGGCCCGGCTCACCGGCGAACCCAAGCCCGAAGCCGAGGTGGAGGCCGAGGCGGAATGGCTGATGAACAGGAACTACAGCATCCACTTCCATGTCTGGGATTCCGAGGCCTTCATCAAATTCCTGTTCTTCTTCAAGGAACGCTTCCAGCTCCCTTTCGAGGTCTACGCCACCTTCAGCAATGGCGATGAATTGATCGTCATCCTGCGGAAACGCCTGCCTGAAGTGAAATCATGATCTTCAGGGTAGAGTAACACCCAGGTTACGATATCGGAGGGCCCGGGGCTACTTGCCGCGCTTTTTTGCGCTCATTGGAACGGCCCTAGCGGGGCCGGCAGAAACGGCCTTGGGGGCCATGCGGGGCGGAGCCTTGCCCGTGATCTGGCGATAGGCCTCCCCGGCCGCCATGGCCACGGTCGCGTCGGGATCGGACAGGTGGGCCTTGACTTCCTCGAGGGCGGCGCGGTTGCCCAGCTTGACATAGGCGGTCAGGGCTTCGCGGCGGACCTGGGGATCGGCGTCCGAGCAAAGGGGCCGCAGGGAGGTAACATACACGGTATCCCGGCTGTAGGATTCGACCAGCAAGGCGGGAACGCGCAGGCTCGCAGAATTGGCGGACGTGTCCGCGGCGACGCGTTTGATGGCCTCGACTCCGGAAGGTCCCATGGCCACCAGTTGCGCCATCAGATCGCGGATCTCCTTGGGATCGGCAAGGTCGGATTGCATCTTGTCCGCGATCGACTTCAGGCGGCTCACCACCAGCTCCAAGGCGGCCTTGGCATTCAAGGTCGCGGCCGCCGGTTCCACCGCGGCTTTCAGGGCACGGCCCGCCCGCAGGGAATCGGCCACCGGATCCGATACCGGGGACAGCGCGTTCGCCTGGAGATCGGCGACCTGTTTCTTGAGGTCGGAAAGTTCCTCCATCTCCCGCTCGAGCTCCGCATTCCTCACTTCCAGGATGGCCACGCGTTCCGGCAAGGTGCGCTTGTCGCGATGCGGCACCCAGCCCAGTACCTGCAATGATACGGTGATACCCGGCGAATTATAGCCGTTGGCCAGCGATTGGGAGGGCGTGAGGAAAAAGCCCCATTGGCCGCTCTGGCGGATCCAGGATTGGAATTCGGTCATGCCCACGGAAAGCGCGACCAGGTTCCGATATTTCCATTGCAGGGAAAGCACCTGGTGGAAATCGGTGAACCGCTCGAAAACCTCATAGCCCAGGTAGGCGCCGCCGCCCAGCTCCTGCTCCAAACCGCCGTTGATGCTCGCGAAGCTCTTGTTCGCATGGGGCAGCACCGACAGGCCGAAATGCAGCCGCGACCGGCTCGGGAAGGATTTCGCCAAGGTTGCATAGCTTTCGTTCTGGAGCGCCTTCTGCGTCGCGGATTCCGTGACTCCGTAGAGCCCGGTTTCCTGGCTGCCGAACAGGTTGCGGACGCCGAAAACGAGGTCGGGCCACAGGATGTCCTCGCGCAAAAGGAGGGCCTTGATCGAAAGGGAGAAGTCCTGGCCGTACTGGAAGCCCACTTCGGCGCGGTTCTCGACCCCGAAAAGCAGTTCCGAAGTATAGTTCAGGTTCTGGACGGGCTTGGCAGGGTTGCCGGCGCCCGGATCGCTGAAGGCGGTATCGGTGGAACCGATCTCGGAGCTGTTGAAATATTGGAAGCGCCCGGAGAGCCGATATTGGCCATGCAGGAGCACGTTCGCGGTGGGGATGGCCAGGAGGACGGGCTCATGTTCCTGGCGGGGGAAGGGGATGGAAACGGCGGCCGCCAGGCCCGGCAAGGCCAGCAGGAATGGGAGCGCCTTAAGTTTTTTTATCTCCATGCAACCGGGCTGTCTCGGTTTCGTCGAGCCGCCGAAATCCGGCTTCGGGCACATCGCCCAAACTCAAACCGCCGAAACGTATCCGTTGCAAGTCTACCACTTTGTGACCCACGACTTCCAGCATACGCCTGATTTCCCGGTTTTTACCTTCGCGAAGGATGATCTCGCAGTGGTCGCCCATGGGTTTCACCGATACGGGCACGGCCATCTCGCCCGAACCGATATCGGTCCCGGCCCGGAGCTTTTCCATTTCCTCCGGACTCAATGGCTTCCGGGTCCATACCTTATAGGTCCGGGGGACTTCCCGGCTGGGATGGAGGAGTTCATGGGTCAGGGAGCCGTCATTGGTCAGGATGATGAGTCCGCGGCTGTTGAAATCCAGGCGGCCCACGTAATGGAGTTTCCGGAATTCGTGCGGGAGGATGTCGTAGATGGTCGGGCGGCCGAACGGGTCGGTGGCCGAACAGAGGTAACCGGCAGGTTTATGGAAGAGGATATACTCATGCTCCCGGGGCGGATTCGCCGGCCGGCCATGGACCATGACGCGCCGGCCTTCTTCGATGCGGCAGGCGAGATCGGTCACGACCGATCCATCCACGGTGACGGCTCCTTCGCGGATCAGGGCCTCGACGGCGCGCCGGCTGCCCAGGCCGCAAAGCGCCAGGTAACGGTTGATGCGCATGGTATTGTCAGTCACGGGAATTCCACCTTGGCCTTGGCGGCCCTTTTCTTGATCCAATCCAGAATGACGCCATAGCGGATGCCCCGATCGGAAACGCGGAAGGCAGCGCATCCTGCGGCCTTCAGGAAGGCCTCCAGGATGCACAACCCCGGCATCAGGATATCGGCGCGGCCCGGATCCAGGCCCGGCAAGGCGGCGCGTTCGCGATCGGACAGGCTCGCCAGAAGTTCGATATTGGCGGTCACGCGCCCGAGGTCGATCCGCAAGCCCTCGATGGCGGCGGCGTCGAAGGCGGGAAGGCGGAGTTCGAGCATGGCCAGGGCGGAAGCCGTGCCGCCGACGGCGACCAGTTCCTGGCCACCCTGCCAGTCCCCCAAGGTC
>DAINDC010000014.1:11485-23931 GCA_036732085.1 Fibrobacterota bacterium
CGGCGCGTTCCCGGCAGGCCGCGGGATTGGGGCCGCAGCTTTCCAGCAAGGCGACGGCGCCGATGGGAAGCGAGAAGCCATGGCCCTTGCGGGTCACTTCCGTGCTACCTCCGCCGATGTCCAGGACGGCCAGGTTGGCCAGGGGATGCCGGTTGGAAACGGCCAGGTAACCCAGGCGGGACTCTTCCGGACCGGCGATGATGCGCGCTTCCACGCCCAGGAGTTCCGAAATCCCGGTCAGGAGGGCGAGGCCGTTCCCGGCGATGCGGAAGGCCTCGGTGGCGACGGCGCCAACCAAGGTCGCCCCGCAATCCCGGACTTCCAGGAGGAATTCCTTGAGGGCGGCCGTGAGGGCCGCTGACGACGCCTCCGAAATCACGCCAGTAGCAGCCATGTTACGTCCCACGCGAGGTACGGCCACGCGCTGGCGCACGGGTTCCAGGACGCCGGCATTCCACTCGGCGACCAGGAGCAGGGCGGAGTTGGTGCCGATATCGATGGCGGCGAGTCTCTCGTTCAATCCTGGCTTCCCAGGCCTAGGCGCTGGCCCAAGGCCTTACGCATGTCTTCCGGCTTGATGAGGAACTGCCGGGCGATGGCCACGGCGGCATCCACCGTTCCCTGGCCGTACTTGATCAGCCAGCCCGAGACCAAGTCTCCGGTTTCCGTGCCCAGGGCCTGGCCGTGCTTCAGTTCCTGGGCCATGCCGAGCGCCAGGCGGATGCCCATGCCCGCGCGGATCTTGTCTTCGTCCTCGGTGGCGGCCAGCAAGGCGTCCAGTCTTTCGATGCTCTCCCGGATATCCGTCGGAGGCGTGGGGAAAGCATCTTCGCCATGGTTCCCGTTATAGTCGTCCCGAGCGCTGTCCCGAATGCGGCCGTTGTCGCCGCCTTCGTCGTCGTCCACTTCGTCTTCTTCGTCGTCTGCTTCATCCCCGTCGAGGATGTCGCCCAATTCCCGTTCCGCCATTCCGTCCAATTCCGCTTCTTCCAATTCTCCGCCGTTCATTTCCGGAAATTCAATCATACCGTCACCAATTTGCCGTCCAAGGTAAAATCATCTTTATAAATAGGCGTGCTCCGCAGCGATTCGGGATCCGTCTCGAGCAGGCCCGCGAATGCGAGATAAGGGCTGATGGAGGATCCGCTGGGGCGCGTCTTCGCGCGCAGGCAGAGCTCGCCGGATTCCATCCAGACGGATTCGATCTCCTCGGAGAGATCGATATCCTTTTCGCGGCTGCGCTGCATCTTCGTATACATGCCCGTCTGGAACCGTTCCAGTCCGGCCTCAAGAGCTTCCAACCCGCCCGGAAATTTCCCGGACCGATAGACTACCGCAGAGACATAGGGCATCTTGGACTTGGCCACCTCCCGCAGGGAAAGGACCTCCATCCCTTCCGGGAGCATGTCCGAGAGCCGGGCGCAATGCTCGGACAGATCGCCTGCGAACCGCTCGCGCATTTCCAGCACCAGCAATTCCTTGCGCGATTCCAGGCCCAGCGGCAAGGCCCCGGTATTCTTGATGATGGGCCGGCGGTTGAAGCCCTCGGAATAGTTGAGGCGCAGCTTCAGGCGGCGGAAGGCGCGTTCGAAGATGTCCATGGTATTCTGATGCGCGATATAGCGCGACAGGCCCGTCTTGCGATAGATGAGATGGTAGGCGAAGACGCCGGAGCGGCGATCCTTGCGCGCATCCGCGAGCGCGCGGATTTCTTCCGGCGTGCGGCTCTTGGCCTGGTATTTCTCAGGAACGGGCGAGAGCTGGGTGTCCAAGCCGTTTCCGGGGATGCCGCATTTCTGGCAATCGCCCCACTTGCAATCCGGGACCGGCGCGCTGTCCTCCTTGAGCATCTTCTTGTATTCGTTCTTGAGGAAGCCCTTGTTCGCGCCCGCATGGATGAAGTCCCAAGGGAACACCTCGTCGAGACCGCGTTCGCGGAAGATGCGCTCCTGCGGATAGGCCTTGGCCGCCCAGAGCTCCTTCCATCCCTCGTAATTGAAATGCTCGGTGAAGGACTCGAAGACCATATCCTTCTTATAGGCCGCGTAAATGAATTCGGAAACTTTCCGGTCGCCGCGCGAATAGAAGCTCTCGACATGGGCCAGCCCGTAATCGGACCAGCTGATGCGCACGCTCTTGACGTACTTGAAGGCCTCGCGCACGAAACGGATATGCCGCATCACCACCTCTTCCGTATGGAACGGGACCCACTGCATGGGAGTGAAGGGCTTGGGCACCAGAATGCCGATGCTGGCATGGATGGTATTGCGGCGGTTGTACTTCTGGCCGATGGCATTGAGCTTGTCGATGAGGCCGCAGAAGGCGCGCATGTCGTCCAGGTTCTCGGTGGGCAGGCCGACCATGGTATAGAGCTTCACGTTCGAGAAGCCGTTGGCGAAGACGCTTTCCGCCGCTTCGTACATGTCCTTGTCGCTGATGGTCTTGTTGATCATCTTGCGCAGGCGTTCGGATCCGGTTTCGGGCGCGAAGGTCGCGCTCTTGCCATTGCTCAAGGCCGCGGCCTTGCGGGCCAGGCCCTGGCCGTAGCTGTTGGCGCGCAAGGAAGGCAGAGAGAGACTGATGTCTTCAAAGTCATCCTGATCGATCAAGGCATCGAGCACCTTCTCCACCGGGCCGTAGTCGGCCGTGGAGAGGGAGAGGAGGCCCAGCTCGGTTTCGCCCGTGGCTTCCAGGCCGGCGCGGGAAATTTCCACCACGGCGTCGGCATTGAGCTCGCGGTTGGGACGATACCAATAGCCGGCCTGGCAGAAGCGGCAGCCTTGGGTGCAGCCGCGCATCACTTCCACCGAAAAGCGATCGTGCACGAGCTTCATATGCGGCACCAGATTGCGCACCGGATAATCGTCCTTGTTCAAGACCTCGACCCAAGCGCGCTGGATGGTCTTGGCGCGGAGGTACGGCCCTTGCGATCCGTCGACCGCGGGAACGGTTTCGCCGCCCGGGCTTTCCACCGTGTCCAGGAACGCCGGGACGTAGACGCCCTTGAGCGTCGCGAGATTGCGGAGGATCGCTTCCTTGGACAAGCCATCGCGGCGGCCGATGCCGATGATGCGCAGCACTTCCACGGCCAGGATTTCCCCGTCGCCGATCACGAAGAGATCGAAGAAGTCCGCCACGGGCTCCGGATTGGCCATGCAGGGACCGCCGCCGATGACGAAAGGATCCGCCTCGGATCGATCGCGGGTGAAGGCCTTGAGGCCGCCCAGCTCCAGGAGGAAGGGGACATTGGTATAGTTCAATTCCGTCTGCAGCGAAATGCCGATGGCGGCAAAATCGGAAATCGGCCGATAGGATTCGAGCGAGTACAAAGGCACGCCATGTTCCCGCATCTTCTCAGCCATGTCCGGCATGGGCACGAAGGCGCGTTCGACCGAGAGATCTTTTTCCCGGTTGATGATATGGTAAAGGACCTTGGTGCCGTTATGGGACATGCCGAGTTCATAGGCATCGGGGAAAACCAGGATCATGGAAGCGAGGACTTGCTCCGGCTCCTTCACGACCTGATTGTTTTCGCCGCCGATATATCTGCCGGGGTTTTTTACAAAGGGGAGAATCTTCTCCAGCTCGTTTAATATCGCTGTTTTACGCATCTACTTTTCGTTGGGGATGGCTGGCTTCCCCCGTTTCACCCACCATATGGACATTTCGTCCACCGGAAACGGGACTCGACGGGGCCTAGCCGCCGGTATCAAATATAGCTTATCCGAAGCGATTCGACCGGACCGCCCGAGTCCGGTCAGGTGCGGGCCATTTAAAATTTGTACTATTTTAGCTCGTTTTCACCGTAGATTTCCGGTGGCCAACCGAAACAAAGAGCAGTGAACTTAGAGCGATGACCACGGGTACCAAAAAGCTTAACAAGACCTTGCTGCTGGATCGGGATAGGTGTATCGCCTGCGCCGGTTGCGTCGGCACCTGCCCGGATCTCGCCCTCGACATGTTCGGCGTGGAGCTCCAGGTCTTCCAGGATAAATGCACCTACTGCACCATCTGCGTACGGTTCTGCCCCGTAGGAGCGCTTTCGATTGAAAAATCGAAAGTATGATGTCGTAGTCATCGGCGCGGGTCCTTCGGGGAGCCTGTGCGCCCGCAACCTGGCCGCCAAGGGTTACCAGGTCCTGCTGGCCGAGAAGCGCCCGGTGGTGGGCGTGCCGGTCCGCTGCGGGGAAGCCACGGGCCGACGCAAGCGGCTCTCCCATTTCATGGATGTCAACGAGGACTATATCGAGACCGACCTCAACGGGGTCATCCTCCACGGTCCCGGCGGCGTTACGGTCCGATACGATAAGAATGACATCGGCCTCATGATCGATCGCAAGCTCTTCGATCAGGACGTCGCGCGCCAGGCCGAACGAGCGGGCGCGGAACTCTCCGTGAACACCCGCATCTCCGGCATCTCCCCCGTCAAGGACGGCCTCCGCGAACTGATCGTGCACGATGACGTGGCCGGCACCTCCACTTCCATCACCGCGAAAATGGTGGTGGGCGCGGACGGCGCCGAGTCCCTGAGCGGGCGCTGGGTGGGACTCAAGACCCGACAACTGCCTCCCTATGTCTGCTCCGCCATTGAACTCCGCGTCGACGCCATGGACGCGAATCCCAACCACCTCACGTTCTGGCAGGGCCATGACTCCATCAATAAGGGTTATGTCTGGGTCTTCCCGAAAGTGAAATCCCGGGTCGTCAATCTCGGCTCCGGCGTGCTCACGCCCAGGATGGGCGAGAAGAACATGTACGACCTGAGCATGGAATACAAGCAGCGCCTCTTCCCCGACGCGAAGCTCTTGGACGTCCACGGCGGCGCGGTCCCGGTGAGCGGCAACCTCGAAGACTATACGGAGGACCGCTTCCTGCTTTGCGGCGATGCGTCCCACCATACCAATCCCCTGACCGGCGGCGGCATCATCAGCGGCATCCTCGGCGCCGAAATCGCCTCCAATTGGATCGACGCCGGCTTCAAGGCCGGGGACCTGACCAAGTCCTTCCTCAAGCAATACGAACAGGATTGTTGGGAGCAATTCGGCAAGCACCACAGCAGGCAGATGCGCATCCGCGACTTCGTAGTGGACTTGCCCTTGCCCGCCCAAACGGCGTTCTACCGGATCTTCCGCGGCATGGTCGCAGGGGATTTGTCCCTGCCCGCCAAGTTCGTGGGCTATGTCCGGTTGCTGGGACTGGCCGCCGGCAATTGGCAAGCGACCAAAAAAAACTTCTTCGCCAAATAACCTCGCTCATCCCCCGATCCGGGAAACCCGGACATAACTCGGACCCAATACGGTCCGCAACGGTTCTGTCCATTCGGGGAAGGCATCGCTGGGCTCGGTGACTTCGCAAACCCCGCTGTCCCTATGGCAAATGGCCTCGCATCCGCAGAGCAAAGCCTCCATGACCGCCCGCCCATAGGGCTCCGGTTCGCGTGTGCAATGGAGCAGTAGATCCGTCCGCTCCAGCAGCCCCTGCACCTCTTCCCCGCCGCCCACCTTTCCCAGGAAACGCACGTGGGCGGAAAGATTGAGCCGGCCCGCCAGCGCATAAATGTCCTCGCGGTAACGCTCGTAGGCCGCGGCCGGATAGATGACGTCACCGATAATCCAAAACTCCGCATCCACCCCGGCATCGAGCAGCTTGCGCGCGCAGGCCAGGAATAGATCCTGCCCTTTATACGGCGCGAAGTAGGCGAGATGGGTGATGATGCGCTTGCCGCCATGGTTGCGCCGGTCGACGGGAGCCCGCGCCATTTTGACGATGGGATAGCGCACCTCCGCCCCGGGGAAATCGCGCGCCACGGATTTGCTGTTGGCATGCACGCGGCAACCGAAATTCGCGGCCGCCGTCGCCATCCACCTGCGCAATGCCGGAGGCTTCAGGAAGTCCCGGATATCGAAGAGGATCGCCTTACCCAGAAAAGGGGACAAGGCCAATAAGGCGCAGTGGCTCTTGAGGCCGCTGGACCAGATTGTCCCGACGCCCTGCGCGGCCTTGTAAAGGCGCCATAGATAAGGCAAGAGTCCCGGAAGCACCAGGGGAAGCCCCAGCCAGCGGTTGTGGGTCAGGCCCGACAACCCGCGCGGCCAGGGCAATACCTGGAATCCGAATCCGCGCGAGGACAGCTCCCGGGTGAACGGCCCTTCGGAAGGCACCAGGAAAAATGGTTTGATTGGGGATCGGGAAACGGATTCCAGGAGGCTGATCTCGGCGCCGCCGATTTGGGAGGTGGAGGTATGGACGATGAATGCGCGCGACGGCCCGGAGGCCATGGCGTCGGGATTCACACGATATCCCGCGGAGGACCGGAACCCATGCCGGCTTTCCAGAGTTGGTTGATGCGCATCAGCCATTCCCGTTCCTCTTCAGTGATTTCCTCATAGCGGGCGTCGGCGTAAAGCTCTTCCACCTTCTTCATGATGTCCCGGCCGACTATGGTCCGGTTCAGCTGCATATTGAGGACGATGCAGAAGAAATAGGTCCTGACCAAAACGCGACGCGGGGAATCCTTATGCTTGAGTTGGTTCTCGAAGCTGACCAGGCCTTCGCGGTATTTTTCCGTGGAGGACTGAAGCGCCCCGATCAAGGTGGTATACACGCCGGCTTGGCAATACGCGCCCGGCTTGCCCGCCAGGATGAGCCCGTTGCAGCATTTCTCCGCCAGGATCAAGGAGACCACCACCGTGTCCCGATCGCGATGCGGATGATCGAAGCGGGGATCGATATCCAGGGCTTCCGGCACCAGCCGTTTGCGGAAGGAGATGGAACGCGCCAGGATCTTTTTCGATTCCTCGCTGTATGGATAAGGCGCGTCCTTGTTGTCGGCGAAGTCCATGGGATCGGAGGAGGCGAAAAGGCAGTAGGGACAGACCGCGACCAGGGTCTTGAGCCCATCCCATTCCTCATGACCGTTCTTGGCGGTGTATAACGGGAACGCGCCCCGATGCCAATCTTCCTGGATGCCCTGGGGAATGGGCAGGAAGACATTCACCTTTTCATAGCCGCAGATAAAGCAGCACTTCTTCGCGATGCGGAAGGGATATTTTTTTCCCGTCGCCTTGTTTTCAGCCACTTCTTCAACGGCGGCCGAGGTCTTGGAAATGGACTGCCGAAGCATGTCGGCGAGAATCCCGAAATCAAGCGGCTTGGAAAGGATGGCCTCCACGCCGAGTTCCTTCGCTTCCGCTTCCACGGCCTCCCTGGGTTTGGCGGTGACGATGATGACCGGCGTGGACTTGCCTTGGTTGCGCAAGGAGCGCAGCACTTCGAACCCATCCGTCTTGGGAAGCACCAAATCCAGCACCACGGCCGCATAACCGTTTCCGTTCAGAAGCAGGCGGATCGCATCGTCGCCATCATGGACCATTTCCACGCGGAAGAAAGGCGAGAGCCTTTGCTCGATGACCTTCGCCAAAACGCGGGAGTCCTCGACCACAAGTATCAGGGGCTTTTCGGAATATGCCATAGGGTTCGGGTTCGGCTCTCGGGATGAATACTCGTCAATGGCGCCTTGCTGAGGCGCGCATCATGATTCTATGATAAGGAAGAGGGTCCAGTCAAAGCAGGTTGCGGATTTTTACTAACTTTTTTCCGGAACGATGGCATCGGGAAAAGCCCTATGCGCCGGATGAATCGCCGAGGCGAGGTAGTTCTCTTGCATTTACTCCCCCACGAAGACTAGAATAGACACATCGTCGCCGCAACTATGCCATTTTTGGTTTGTAACAATGCCAGGTACCCGCTTAAAGTCGGCATGAATCTGGTTGGCAGGGATCAAAGCTGCGATATTTTCATTCCGGATCCGCATATTTCCCGTAAACACTTGTCCATCGACGTGGTCGGGGACGGGACCATCACCGTCATCGACCTCGGGTCCACCAACGGCATGATCGTAGCGGGAGAGCGAGTCCCCAGCGCCATCCTCCACCCCGGGGACAGCTTCACGGTGGGACAGACCACCTTCCTCGTCGACGATTGACTCCGATTTAACCTCGGGCCGCCAAGCCCGGATCAAATCCGAATCAAATCGCCTTCGCCCAGAATACCGTTTTACGATCCATCGCCTTGGTGAAAATCAAGGTGCCTTCATTGGGTCCGGCCAGACGCAGGCCCGCGCGGAATTCTTCCGGGATCAGATTGACTCCCCGTTTTTTCACCTCGAGCCGGCCGACTTCTTCCTTGCGCAGGAATTCCTTCAGCACCTTCAAATCGTAGGGCAGTTCCTTAAGGATGCGATAAGCCTTGAGCAGCGGGCTGTCCACGGGTTCATGGCCGGATAGATAAGCTATTCGCGCATCGATTTGCCAGAGCCCATGCCGCTCCGCCAAGACCCCGAAGAGATGGGATCGCACCACGGATTTCACGGGTTCGAAAAGATAGGCGCCGGCTCCCTCCACGCGCCCGAAGGTATCGGCGAGATCCGCCCGCAGCGCTTCGACAGTCGCGCCCTCCGGCAACTCCACGGCCTTGACCCAGCCGGAGCGGCCCAATTGCCCGGTCAGGACCAAGGCTTCCAGGCATTCGTCGCGAAGGCCCAGATATTCGCATTCGAACTCTTCCAGGAAGGCCGGCAATTGGATTCCCGGTCCCAGCTTGATCGCCATATTGCCGTAACGGCCGATCAGTTTTTCGATGTCATTCCATCCCGGCGAAAGATCTTCGTCCTGCCACCGATCGGATTTGCCCTTGGCCCGACGCGATGGATCGAGGATGGCGACATCGGCGCGCACGGGGCTGGCCACCACATCGGCCAAGACCACCTCAGCCGGCCGGTGGAGCGAGACATTATGCCGATAGGCCATCAACGCGGCGCGCGAACGATCGACGCCGATGACGCGGATGCGCTCAGGTATGTAAAGGGAATCGCCGCCCAGACCGCAGCCGAGATCGGCCAGCGAATGGATATCCTCGGGGTAACGGGAAGCCTTGTAGCGAGCGAGTTCCCAGTGGGTAAGTTGTTCCAGCCCGAGGGCGGTAAAAAACATGTTCGCGGCTTCCGGACATTTGCGCAGCGCCTTGGCGCGGAGTTTTTTCTGCTCCAGGAGCGCGAAGCGGAAAGGCGCAGGAAGCGCGCGCAATTCCGGCGAACCGGAAAGGGCCAAATCGTCGCGGGGATCGGCGCACAAAGCCCGCAGAAGCCCTTGGGAAGCGGGCTCCAGCAAAAATGCTAGTTTTGTTTCGGCATCCATTTCAGCCACCGGAACCCCAAAGGTCTGTATTCATTCCGATTAGGCTTTTAGCGGGGTTTTGGGTAAAGTAGCGGTTCGATAGGCCATGGAAGGACCGGCTTCCTTGACTCGGCCCGAAAGCGCAGGGTTGAATAACGCTCCAGGTGATAGAATGGTAATAGGCATCGGCACCGACATCGTCCATCTCGAAAGGATAAAAAAATTAAGCCCCGAGGCCGTTTCCCGTATCCTCACCGATGCGGAAGCGGCATACTGCGGCAAGTATGCGATGCCGCATGAAAGAGTGGCCGGCCGCTTCGCCGCGAAGGAAGCCATCCTCAAGGCGCTGGGCACGGGATGGGGCCAAGGACTGGGTTGGCGCCAAATCGAAATACTTCCCGACGCCTCCGGCGCTCCCATCGTAACCCTTTCCGGCATGGCTCTCGAGAAGCTCCGCTCCTTGGGTGCAACCCGTTGTCAGGTCTCGATATCGCACCAAGTGGATTATGCCGTGGCCTTTTCCATAGTCGAATAAAGGCCGGCGACAAGCCTCCAGACCCCGGAATATCGGGGCTGTAAGCCACCCTGCCGCCCTATTTCCGCTTGACACGCCCCCTGCTAAGCAATAGACTTAACTATAGGACCACCGGGGAAGTTTGTATTTTCCTGGTATAACCGCAGGAGAACGAAATGAAGCCCCTTTACGTCAAGTGCCCCCACTGCAAAGAGGTCAGCGAGCTTTTCTTGGGTTCCGAGGCCTATATGATCGTCCTGAACTGCCCCTCCTGCAACTCCGCTTTGATGTACTACTACGGCAAGACTTTCGAGATCGATGAGAACGAGATCGAAAAGATCCAAGGTAACCTGCAAATGACCACGGTCCAGGGCATCCTCAAGAACATCAATGCGCGCGAGACTTCCAAGAGCCATACCTCCATGATTGTCAAGCCGGCCGAACAACGCGCTTCCCATAAGGCTGGGGCGCCCGTCCGCGACGGCCATCTGAAAGGAGACGATATCACCAACCTCAAGATCGATCTCGCCCTCATCAAGGACGTGAACGACTTCATCGACAATATGTAGGCATCGCGAAGGCCGCCAAGTCTTCCCCAAGTTTCCAGGAAGCCCCGCCTTGTGCGGGGCTTTTTTTATTTGCGTCGGATCTGCTTAAAGGGAACGGAAGTCAAGCCAAGGGATGATGGCAGGCGACCCTGGCCCCGTCGCCTTTGTCCACCAAGGGAGGCATGGTGGTCTCGCAGGCCTTGTCACCCTTGGAAAGGTAGACCGGGCAGCGATTGCGGAACGGACAGCCGCCCTCCAATCGGACCGGCTCGACATCGGGATAGGCAGCCAGGACTTCCTTGATGCCCGCGTCCCCCAGGCTCGGCGTGGAGGCCAGGAGGAGACGGGTATAAGGATGACGCACACCGCTCACGGTGAAATGCTCGACGCGCGCCTCTTCCACCAGATAACCCATATACATGACGCCGATGCGATCCGCGAGGATTTTCACCAAGGCGAGATTGTGGGAAATGAACAGGTAGGACAGGCCGAGATGCCTTTGGAATTCCTTGAGCAAGGACATGACCTGACTTTGGATCGCCAAGTCCAGGCTGGCCACGGGCTCGTCGCAAACCAAGAACGCGGGCTTGGTTATCAGGGCGCGGGCGATGGTCGATCGCTGTTTCTCGCCGGAGCTCAAGTTGCTGGGATACCGTGCGCCATGGCTGGGATCCAGCCGCACCTGTTCCAACGCCTCGGAGATGCGCCGGCGCTTTTCGGACCCTTCCATTTTGCCTTCGCGCTCCAGGCCTTCCGCGAGGATGTCTTCGATGGTCATGCCGCTATTGAGCACGCCCTCCGGATGTTGGAATAACATGCGGACTTCCCTGCGCAATACCAGCATCTGCGCCTTGGAAAGTTTCAGGATATCCCGGCCCTTGTAAAGGATCTCGCCCCCATCGATGCCCTGCAAAGCCATGATGGACAGGCCCAAGGTCGATTTGCCGGAACCGCTCTCGCCTACCAGCCCATAGGTCTTGCCCTTGGGAATGGAGAGGGAGATATCGTTCAAGGCCAGGAAGGTACGTGTCCCTTGGGAGAAGGCCTTGCGCAGACCGCGCACCTCGACGATATTTTCCACTTCGTCGGATCGGGCCGCGAGGCGCTCCAGATGCGTATGGGACGGGGTTCCCGGGCCATGGGCTTTGGTCTTTTCCTGATAGTGGCATTTGGACCAGGCCTCGGTGGCGATGGGATTGTCGCTCGCTTTAGAGGCTTCGTTGGCGACCAGGGCTTCGTTAGCGATCTGCGATTCCGCCGCGAGGACGGTTTCCATTTGTCCCTTCGGTTTCTCCCCTTCGCAAAGCGATCTTTCCCCTGGAGTCAGGCGGCCACGATAAGCCGCGCACATGTCCCGATAGGCGCAGCCCTGGCCCGCATCGGGATTCGCGGGCGGCAAGGGGAGCTTTTCACCGAACCGGGAAAAGGAATCCAATAAGGATGCGGTATAGGGATGCTTGGGCGCCGACAGGACGGGAGCGGAGGCGCCGGTCTCGACCACGGCTCCCCGATGCATCACATAGATCCGGCTGCTGACTTCCTGGATGACGCCGATGTCATGGGAGATGATCAGGATGCTCAGGCCATGCTTTTCCTTGAGCTTCAGGAAAAGCTGCAAGAGTTTGGCCTGGGTGGTCACATCCAAGGAAGTTGAAGGCTCGTCGGCGATGAGGAGCTTGGGCTTGGCGCAGAGGGCCATGGAGATCATGACGCGCTGGGCCATGCCGCCGCTGATCTCATGCGGGTAAAGGCCCCAGAGATTTTCCGCATCCACCAGCCCCACGTCCTTGAGAAGATCGATGCCGATGTCCCTGGCCCAGGTCCTGGCGTTGACCGCACCGTGCTTTTTTACGTCCACTCCGAAGCGCCCGCGGTTCCGGTTGAGCGCTTCCAGCATATGCTCGCCCACGGTATAGAAGGGATCCAAGGAGGCTTTGGGTTCCTGGAAAATGGTGGCGATGTCCCGGCCGAGCACGTCGCGCAGGATCCGGTGATGGGCGCTCTGGAAGCGGATGTAGCTCTTGGCCACGATTCCGTCCTTCAGGGAAGCGAACGGTTTGAGATCGGGTAGGAGCGGTTTGCCATCGAGCATGGCCTCCCCGTGCCAGACACCGGGAAAGCCTTTGACCAGGCCCAACAGGCCCATGGCCAAGGTGGTCTTGCCGCTGCCGGATTGTCCGATGAGACCCACGATCTCCCCGCGGCCGATTT
>DAINDC010000014.1:23941-28444 GCA_036732085.1 Fibrobacterota bacterium
TAACGGGGTCCCCCGCCGAACCAGATGCAGAGATCCCGTACGGAAAGCAAAGCGGATCCCGCACCCGATATTTTATCGCCCGGTGCTTCACCGCCCGGTGCTTCAGCGGCCTTCATCGATGTTTCATCGCCAGGTACTTTACCTTCCGGTGCTTCACCGCCCGATGTTTCATCGGCCTTCACGGTAAGCCAATCTGGCGTTCAGCCCGTCACCCAAATAGAAGAAGCCCAAGATGGCCAGGATGATGGCCATGGCGGGAAAGAAGGTGATCCAATAGAAGCCGCTGAAGAAGGACATCTGGCTGCCTTCGATGATATTCCCCCAAGAGACTTCCGGAGGTTTGGTCCCGAACTGCAGGTAGCTCAGAGTCGTTTCCACCAGGATCGATTCGGCCATGATGAGCGAGAACTGGATGAAGAAGACGGCCCGGTTCTGGTACCAGAAAAGATGGCGCCACAGGATCTTGAAATCGCTCAAGGCCGCTTCCTTCGCGGCCAGGATGAAACCGGTATTGGAAAGGATCCGCACCCGCGTGGCGATGAGCTCGGAAACCCTCGGGATCAAGGTCATGCCCAACACCCCCATGGTGTAATAAACATTCGGCTCCAGCGCGCAGATGACCACGAGGATTAAGACCAGGCGCGGCAGGGACAGGATGGTGCTATTGAAGGTCTGGACTACCTTGCGGACCCGCCCGCCATAATACCCCGCCCACAGGCCCAGCGGCACGCCGAACCCCAGGGCCACGGCGCAGGTGACCAGCCCCGGCAGGAAGCAGTTGCGGGCGCCGGCAATCAGCAAGGCGAGCATGTCCCGGCCATTCCGATCGGTCCCGAGATAATGGGTTTTGCCCGCCGGGGCCGTGGGTTCGGGCGATATCACCGCGGCTTGCCCGGAGTCGGAAGCCTTGCCGCCGCCCAGGAAATCCAGGTTCTCATCGTCGCCGCTGGGGGGAGGCGGACGGAGTTCCGCGCGTCCGCCGGCATGGTTGCGCTCCTGCATACGCAGGCCCTCTTCGGTCGCGAGCAGGCGCTTGAGCCAGCCGGGCGAAGGCGGAGTCAGCTGGCTATCCAGGTCCATCTCGTCGGGCCCGAACTTGGTCCAGGCGGAACCCGTCAGGGTCGCCAGCGCCAGCATGGCCACTATCAGGGTACCCGCAAGGATACGGTAACTTCCGGGTTTCTTGAGGAAGCGGTAGATTGCGGTGTTCCTCATTCGCGCATCCGGGGATCGAGCCAGACGGCGAGCAGGTCGTTGACCAGCATGAACACGCGGATCAGGAAGGCCATGACCAAGGTGATCCCCATGATGACCGAAAAGTCGCGCTTCAACGTGGCCTCCCAGCTTAGCCAGCCCAGGCCGTGGAAATTGAAAATCCGTTCCACCACCACCAGCCCACCCAGCAGGACCGCCATATTGGTGACGACGATATTGAAGATGGGAAGCACCATGGACTTGAAGAAATGCCGCCAGAGGTTGCTGCCACGGGCCCGCGCGGCCTTGATGAACATGGCGCCGTTGACGTTCTGCACCTCGAGCGAGATGAACCGGACGAACTCGCCGATGGTCCCGTTCCCGACGGCCAGGACGAAAATGGGCAGGGAATAATAGCTCACGAAGGGCCAGAATTTGAAATCCCCTTCCGGCGGAGCGGTGACGAAGAATTTGAAGACCCCGAAGACCACGGCCAGGACGATGTATCCGAGCACGAAAACCGGCACGGAGGAAATGGTGTACACGGCTAGGCTGACCACCTTGCCCAGGGGTGAGACCGGCCGCAAGCCCCGCCAGACGCCGAGTGGAATGGCGATCAGCAGAGACAGGAAGAGGGAGCCGAAGGTGAGCAGCAAGGTGGGTGGCGCGTATTCGGCGATCAGGGACGAGACCTTGGCCCCGTTCACCATGGAGATGCCGAAGTCCAACATGAGGCAGTCCTTCAGCCATAGGACGTACTGGACCGGCAGGGAACGATCGAGATAAAGCTGGTGGGCGGTGGCGGAGGAGAGGTTATGGATTTCGGCGATGTCGCCCGGAGTCAAATGAACGATGGCGAAGATCAACAAGGAGACCAGGAGCAGCGAACCAGCGAAGAACCCGACAATCTTGGCGATGGCGCGCATGCCTATTCCCGATTCAGCCCACCGCCGATGGCGGGGACCACCCTATACAGTAGGACGGCTAGGGGCTGGATTTCAGGATTTTCTCTCCCAATCCGGTGGTATTGCCTTCGTTGGGACCGCCTTCCATCACCGCATCCTTGCCGTCGATTTCCCGGGAGAGGCGGAGGACGATGTTCTTGTTGGAGCCCTTCTTGGGCTTGAAGGAGCGGACATATCCCATGTTACCGTCCTTGTCCTCGGCGATCAAGGTATACTCGTTGTCGTCGATGACATTGCTGCCAATCTTGAAATTCCCATCCTTACCCACGCGCACGGATTCCGTGCGGGGTATAGACAACCACATTCGGATCGGTGAGTCCGGAGCCGTCCGGTTTGACCACATGACCGCTCATGGTGGTCCCGCAACCGGCCAATAAAAGGGGCGCGAGCAGCAAACCCCATCCTAAGCCATTACGCGTCTTGGCAGCATTTCGAGCCAGGTGAGCCATATGCGCCTAATCCCTTTCGTCCTCTGGTATGAACCAGTCGTTGATAAAGGTAAAGAACCGATAGGGGTGGACAACCGCCTTCTTGACTTTATTCTCGATGGCCGCGTTCTTTTCCAATGTCCACAGGAAGGTATACGGGCATTCTTCCGCGAGGATTTCATGCAACTCGTAATTGATGCGGCGACGCACCTCATGATTGATGGTGGTCGAGAATTTTTGGAGCAGGCTGTCGACCTTCGGGTTCTTGTAGGAAATGAAATTGTCGCCGCTGGGTGGCTGGTTCTTGGAAGAATGGAACAGGGACGAGATATCGGAGGAATTGTCGAAGAGCCATTCCGCGAAAACGATATCGAAGTCATGTTTGGACTTGACCTCTTCCTTCCACTTCTCATATTCGCGATGTTGCAATTCAACCTGGACGCCCAAGGTCTTCAGGTAGTTCTGGAAACGGAGGCAAACGGAAAGGCCGCCTTCATTGCCGCTGTAAATGGGAATCTTCAGCTTGAACTTGAGGGGCATGCCTTTGTATTCGCGGATGCCGTCGCCGTCCGTATCCTTGATACCGACCTTGTCGAGCAGGGCTTTCGCCTTGGCCGCATCGTAGGGCCAGGGCGCCACGTCCGGATTGTAACCCCAGGACGCCGGGGAGAACGGGCCGGAAATCACCTCGCCCTTGCCGAAGTAGATATCCTCCAGCATCTTGTTCCGATCCATGCCCATGGTAAAGGCTTGGCGGACTTCCTTGATGCGCAGAATGGGATTGTTGTTGTTGTAACCGAAGAAGGCGAAGGCCAGGGAGTTGTACGGGATGATCATGAACTTGCCCGTATTGGCGATTTCCGCGATCTTGCCGGGCGGCACTTCCACCACCAGGTCGATGGCATTGAGCAGGAGGCTCTGCACCAACAGGGACATTTCCGGTTGATAGACCATTTTGATTTCGCCGATATTGGGAGGGCCGCCATAATGGTCCGTGAAGGCGGTCAGGATCACATCGTGGTTCTTGGTCTCCCGATCGAATTTGTAATATCCGGTTCCGATCGGCGCCTTGGAAAACTTCGAGAACTTGGAGAGCACGGCCTTCCCGCCGAAGAGATGTTCGGGCACGATCTTGAAGAGGAAGCGACGCTCGGGCTCGGCCACGCTGGTGTTGAAATCGAACTTGACGACATAATCGCCCAGTACCGATACGCTCTTGATGACCTCCAGGGCCTGTCGCGCCTCGGGGCGGACATCGGACAGAGGATTCATGATGGCGTCATAGGTGAACTTGACGTCATTGGCGGTGAAGGGCGTGCCGTCATGCCATTTCACATCCTTGCGGAGGTAGAAGGTGATGCGCTGATTGCCATTGAAGACATTCCACTTCTCGGCCAGTCGGCCTTTGACCTCGCCTCGGTAATCGATGAAGACGAGCGACTCGAAAAGCAGTTCCGAAAGGCGCAAGGACGTTTCATTGTCGGAAGTGGTGATGGGATCATAGGTATCCGGGAGGATCGGTTCGGCATAGATGAGCCGGCCGCCCTTCAGGTTCTCCCCGTTCCCGCCTTTGGCTGCCCAGATGGTCGCGGACTGGCAAAACAAAGCCAGCATCGCGAATTTCAGAATTTTTGCATTTCGCATGGTCCCCATCCTGAATACCGAGTTAATCGCTTTAATCCCCTGCATGGTTCCTTTCACGCCTGCGCCCCTCTCATCGGAAACCCCGGGCAAGCCTAGCCGCCCTTCCGGAAAATCCGTTGGGATTCATAACTCCGCGCCAAACCGGCAGATATACCTTGCATGCAATAGTGCATCTGGCGGCAAGCGGGGAATTCCTTCTGAAGGTGATAGAGCGTTTCCACCACCTCTTCATATCTGAGCTTATTCGTCTTGAAGATCGCGAAGGCATAGTC
>DAINDC010000015.1:0-859 GCA_036732085.1 Fibrobacterota bacterium
AAAAATGGCGCCGCGGAAACTAGATCCGCGATGCCACCCCCTCTGGCTATATAGTAATTCGTCGCGGACGAATTTTAATTTAGGTATTGTGGAAGGGGCCGGGCTATACTTTAGGTATTGTGGAAGCGGTCAGATTTATATTTGGGAAGAAAACGGCGCGGGAAAACGGCCCGATTAGGGCCGAAAACGAGGGGTAACCGCGGTTGTACCGTCACCGCGGCGGCCCCGGGCGTCCCGGCCCGGCTGGCCCAAAAGCCAGGCAGCCTGCGCGGTCTTGAGGCGAGCCACGGCGGCCAGGGCCGTGGTGGCCGAAACCGTCATGGTGGCCGTCTTGCAGGTAGCGGGTCCGTTATTGTTGAGGCACAGGCCGATTTGCAGTTTGCCTTCGGGGGAGCTTTGCAGCATCAGGCCGTCCTTGAGCCAGAGGGTATCCGCGGCGGTACCCATGAGGGTCCAGTTCCAAATCAGGATCGAATCGCGGCTGGCCTTGATGGCGGCGAGATTGGCGACAGCGGGTCGGAACGGCACCGTGTCCTTGCCGTTCCAGGTGAGGTTGGCCGGAAAGGTGAAGGCGGGTTCCGGGATGCTTTCCTTGATATGGACCTTCACGTCCCGATAAGGGGAGGAATCCGCGTAGACCGCCGAGAAACGATAGACCACGGCGGTATCGCCCGCGATACGGGGCAAGGTCACGGTGAGGGCCTTGGTCTCCGGATCGAGGATGCGGGGCGCGGGACCCGAAAGGGCCGACCAGGCGAAGCTGGTCGCGCAATCGGCGGCGGCGGAGAGCACCAGGGTGGATCCCTCGTTCACCGTGGTATCGGCGGGGGCGGTGAAACCGGCCTTGCAGTGATTGGGT
>DAINDC010000015.1:869-7201 GCA_036732085.1 Fibrobacterota bacterium
GCTTCAAGGTTACCAGGTTCTGATCGGACCTCTGGTTCTGGTAGCAGAGTTTGACCCAGGCGTCGCCGCGGGCGACCTTGGCGAGTTCCGGTTCGTCGAGTTTGCCTTGGAAATATTCGTCGGTGGCCCAGCTGGATTTCCCGAGGAAGTTGGACGACCGGTAGGTGGCGGAAACGGTGTTGATCAAGGTGGCGGAGCCGATGACGCTCCCGTTCTTGTAGAGCTTGGCGCTATTGCCTGAGATGGTCACGGTCAGGTATTGCCATTGGTTCAGGGCCCAGGCATTGGCGGCCTGCGCTATTCCGGGCGAGGTCCCGGTCGTCGCGGCATTGTAATTGTGCAGGGCCATGGATTCGGTCGTGTCCACGCGGTTGAGGATGATGTTGTCGCCGAATTCGCCATTGCCAAGATTGAGGACCTGGGCCCACTTCTTGACCGCGGTGGGATAGACCCAGACCGAATACGTGAAGCCGCCCGCGTATTCCGTATAGCCGTCGCCGATGTCGAGATAATCGCCGGGGCTGCCCCCGTCCAGGCTGTCGGAAAGCCCGATCATACCCGGCCGGCTCTCGTCCCCTTCATAGTTGACCGGCGCGGCGGGCTTGCCTCCGGCCACGGAGTTGGGCCGCACCCCCACGCCCGCATCGCCCAGGTGCCAGACCTGGGTATAGTCCTGATTGAAGGTGGCATTGCCGTCCGAGCTGTCGGCGGCGGAGGAATTGCCCCAATACATGCGGAGGGTCTGGCCGGCCTGGTTGGCATAGACGGTGTCGGCCTTGATCCAGATTTCCGCCACGGCCTTGGCGGAGTCCCAGCGATCGATCTGATAGTCCAGGGGCGTTCCGTTCACCTTGGCGAACCGGAGATCCTGGCCATGGCCTTGGGCCTCGGAAAAGATGAAGTTGGCGGAAGTGAGCCTGAGGAGGATCGGGAAGCCCGTAACATTGGTGTTAACATTGGCGCCGGATGGGGAAGTGTCCAGGAGCAGATCGGCGGTGTTTTTCCAGGCCGCGTAATTTTCAGCCGCGAGGGCGTTTCCCGCCAAGGCCGCCGTACCGCAGAGCGCGGCGTGCATGCCCAAAGTCAGACATTGACGGCGTATCCCCATATTTTGTTAGCGGCGTTTCCGAAGGTCAGGCCCCGGTTGCCACTCCCCCGACTTCCATTATATTATCAGCGAACGGTTAAATGTCATTGGGGAAATTTGGGGAAAGCGGGAATTTATTTTTGGACGTCAAATATGAGACTTGGGCCAGGGGACAAACGCAGCAGGGAATAGGCTTCCTTCTCAAATCCCCGGATGGGGACCTCCAGGGCCTCCACCTTGCATTGGGAGGCCTGGGCCGCAAGCCATGCGGAGGTCTCGGGATCATCGCCCACTTCGCGGGACACCACCACGTCTCCGCCGGCGGAGAAGCCAAGCAAGCGCGCGGCCAGGTTCAAGGTGGATCCGAAATAATCGAGGCGATCGTTCTGGTTGACGGCGATGCAGGATCCGCAATGGACCCCGGCCTTGAGCACGAGCAGCGGTTGCGCTTCGGCCAGGCGGCGATGGCTTTCCATGGCCGCGCGGACGGCGGCTTGGGGCCTGGGGAAGACCGCCAGGACGGCGTCCCCGATGGTCTTGACCACGGCGCCGCCCTCGGCGGCGATGGCCGATCGCAGGATGTCGAAATGCCCCATGACCAGCCCGAAGGCCTTGGCGTCGCCGGCCTCGCGGTAGAGGCGGGTGGAGCCGCGCAGATCGGTGAAGAGGAAGGCCAGGCTGCCGACCGAGATCTCCTCTCCGGGCCGCAGGGCCTCTTCCGAGAAAAGATCGCGGAAGCTTTGCAGGGCGGTCACTTCCGCCGCGGTGGCGGCATCGTCGGTCCAGGCCATGCGTTCCAGCACGAACTGGATACGGCGGGCCGTGGGATTGGCCAGCGACAGGCGCGGCTTGAGGTTCCATTCGGCCTCCCCGCGGGGCCAGCCGTCCGGCGGCGGTTCCGCATGGGCATGGGAGTCGCCTTGCGCGCTCGCGCGGATATGCCAGGCGCCCGGCAGCGAAGGGGAGCGCAAGCGGTAGCGGCCCGGGTCGAGGGCCAGATCGAAGGTCGCCGCGGTGCGGGGCTCCAGGACATGGCGGCAATGGACATGGGGCGTGTTCTGCGGGCTGCCCACGCAATACTCCGCGGCTTTTCCCGCGCGGATGGCGGGGTTGGGAGAGAAGGTAACCTCCACGGAACGGTCGAAGGCCGCGCGGAAATCGATATGGCACGAGTCGCAATGAACTGGCGTCTTCAGGTCCCGCAGGTGGGAGAAGGTGGCCTTGGCGCCGCGGCAGGACGGGCAGAGGAGGTCCCAACGGAAATCCAGCAGCCCGGATCGCGCCGCCAGCAGGAACACCTCCAGGACTTCGCGGCGGCCCGCCTTCCAGAGCGCGGCCAGGGCGTAGGGGCGCATCCGCGCCAGCTCCCGATCGTCCCCGTCCTCCAGGAGGAGCCGCAGCCGCGCGGCCAGGGCCGGTTCCGCACCGGCTTCCAGCAAATCCCGGAAGCGCGCGGAAAGGCGGGTCTTGCCCCCGGGCGCGAAGGATTTTTCGACATGCACGGGCGCGCTGGGCCGGTCGGCGAGGGCGGCGCGATCATAGCGGCGGAAGACGGATTCGCAGCGGCGCCTGGCGAGGTACTGGAGCGCGAGGCGCACGGGCAGGGCCCAGAAGGCATTGCGGGCGGTCGCGGATAGGTCGAAGCGCAGGCGGGTGCCGCCTTCCGGCAGGGACGCCATGGCCAGGGAAACCTTCAACTCGCGCAGCGGCCCGTCCAGAAACCTGCGGGTTACCCCATAGCGATGCGGCCTGGCCCATGCGTAGGGCTCCTCCACCCAGCGCAGGGTAATCCCGAACTTGCGGATCGCGATCCTGCGACCGGGTCCTTCCGCGGTGCCGGGTTCATGGGTCAGGTAGGGCGGCATGCCCACGTCGCGGTTGAACCGATCCGTATCCGAGATCATCGGCCACAGTTTTTCGGCTGAGGCCTTCAGGCGCCACTCCCATTGGAACCGCAACATGGGTCCATTGTACTCCGCGGAGGCCGGAGGGAAAAGTCAAATTCCCACCGCCCCCCAGCCCTGGCGGGACAATCGCTCCAAAATTTCCTTTTTACGGTCTTCCCCGGCACCGGACCATTCCGACAATTCCCCGGCCGTCCTCCCGCAACCGATGCAATGCAGGCGCTGCGCGTCCATTTTGCAGACGCGGGTGCAGGGGGAAGGGGTTTTCTCCTCCTCGATCAACGGATGACGGCCAGGCTGGTGATGGGTACGCCGCCCAGCTTCACCTTGGAGCCGTCCTTTTCCTTGCCGGTTTTGAGATCGAAGAACCGCAGCCCGTTGGTGCGATCGCCCACGTAAAGAATGTCATTCTTGCCGTCGATGTCCATGCCGCTCAGGTCATAGCTTTTGATCGAGGCCCAATCCTCGCTCTTGCCGTCCTTGAGGGAGATGGATTCGATTTTCTCATCCGTCGCCGTGGTGAGGTCCATGATCAACCGGCCGTCGTTGAGGAAGGCCTTGCCGAGGCTTCCTTTCAGGCCCGCTTCCGTGGCGAGGGTGTCCGCGACCTTGAAGTCGGAAAGGCGCACGCTCACGATGCCGCCGTCCAGTTCCAGATTGGTGAAGGACCCGGGCTTGAAGAAGGCGCCGCGGCAGGGGATGTAAAGTTTGTTCGCATCCGCATCATAGGCGAGGGAGACGGGCTGGCCGAAGGGCAGGTCCACGGCCGTGACCGATTTGGTGGCGAGATCGATCCTGGCCAGGCGCGCCTGCAAGGGCTGGTAGGTAGTATTGTTCATATTGCCGAGCAGCGCGTAGAGCGTATTGCCGATCACCAGCAGTTCCGTCGTCTCGGGAAAATGATCGACCGTATCCGCCTGGGCGGAGAGATCGATGCTGTCCACCATGGCCAAGGTTTTCAGGCTGTAGACGCCGATCTTCGCATAGGAGCCATAGAAGCCCACGTACAGGAGGCCGTCCTTCTCCGCGATATCATAGGGGTTGGACAAGGTGGGGAAGGGGATCTGGCCCACGGTTGTGAGCTTGTGGCGATCGACGACCTGGAGGTTGTCGCGCCCGAACCGGTTGAGGATGTAGATATCGTCGCCACCCAGATAGCGGACCACCGCATCGGAATTGATGGGTTCGATGTCCTTGCGGGTAAAATCGCTGTCGATCCCGAAGGCGGAAAAGCTTCCCGTGGTCGTATAGTCGGAGGTCAGGGCCAGGACGAAGGCCTTGTCCGGCGCCACTTGCGCCACTGGAACGTCTTTGAGGGAATCTTTTTTGTCGGGCGCCACTTGGGTCACTGGGGTCACTGGGGCGTCCTTGAGGGAATCGTTGGTCATACAGGCGCTGAGGCCCAGCAGGGCGGCGGCGGCCAGGGCCGCCAGGTTTAGATTTCGGAAGCGGGAATTCGGGGACATGATCATTTCCTTGGTTGATGGATGCGGGTTTAGAACGTCGTTTGCACCGATGCGGAATAACTCCGCCCCGGCAGGGGATAGTTGAAGAAATCGAAGTTGCGTGAATCGAAGAGGTTGCGCACGGCCGCCGCGAACAGGATGCCGGGGCGGCGCGACGGGCCTGCGGGCCGCGAAGGCCTTGCGTCCCCACGAGCCCGCCAGGACAAGGTGAGATCGCAGCGCGTCTGCCATTGGGTATTGTGGCTGTAACTGTCGTAGAGGCTGGGCTGGTTGGATTCGTTGGGGAAGGTCTCGCCCTGGTAATAGCCGAAGGCCGCCAGCGACCAGCCGGCGCGCGTGAAGGTCTGGCGCAGGGACGCTTGCGTCCGCGGCCGGTAGGGGATCAGCTTAAAGTCGTCCACCGTGGTCCCGCCTTCCAGATTTTCCGCCTTCTGCAAAGTCAGGGCCAGTTCCGTGCGGGTCCAGGGGCGCGGAGTCAGGGCCAGGTCGGCCTCCAGGCCGGTCGAACGGGTATCACCGGAGTTACGGTATACGGATACGAATTGGGAGTTCGGCACCAAGGTGATGATGCGGCGGCCTTCGGAGAGGAAACCCTCGATGTCGAGGCTGGTCCGATGCGACTCCAAGTGCAGGCCCAACGAGGCGTTCCGGCCGGATTCCGGGAGCAGGAGGGGATTGGCCAGAAGGGTTCCCCGGTCCCCGAAGCGTTCGGAGAAGGTGGGGATCCGGTAGGATGTCCCCGCCTGGGCCGAGATCCACACCCCGTCACGCGGGCGGTACTGGTAACCTAGCCGTGCCGATGCATGCTCGCCCCAACCCTCCCCGGGGATGCCGTCGCCGCCATCGGAAACGCCCGGCCCCCGGTATTCCTCCTCCATATGGATGGCGGTCCCGAACATGGCCTGCAAAGTGTGGCGGCCCCGGGCATAGGTGGGAGTGAGTTTGCCCTCGCCGGTATAGCGATAGAGCCAGGGATAGGATCGCCCTTCCAGCCGACGCGTCAACAGGTAACCGGTGACGCCGTATGAGGCCAGCGCGGAGACCGTGAATCCGTCCGCGATGATTTTCCGTGCGGACAGGGTGGCCGTGGCGTCGGAGTAATCGTTGCCGTCATCGTTGGCGCCCAGTCCGATGGCCCCGCCGGCCTTGGAGGTGTCCACGAAGATATCCCCCTGGTAGCCGGCGGAGAGATCGCCGTTCACGTCCAGTCCCAGGTTCGGGAAGCTCCAGCGGCCGTAGGCGCGGGTGCTCAGGTGATCGGACTCGCGGAAGGCGGTGACGTTGACGGAAGCGTCGACGCTCGCATAGGGCGCCGGGATCTGCTTGTGCAGGGCCGAGAAATCCCCCTGGATTCCGACCTCGGCATCCGCCGAGGGAAGGTAGGCGAGGGCCGCGTCCAGTTCGGTGAAGCCATGGGAATTGTTGCGGCGGATCTTCCGGACCAGATCATCCGCCGTGCGCCTGGGCGAACCTTCCGGAAACCGGCCGGGCAGGAACTCGGTGCCATTGTCATCGTAGTATGGGAAGTCCCCATCCGCTTGATCGCGGGTCGCCTGCGCATGCGACTTCCAGGCGCCCCGGTTCAGGTCCAAGGAACCATTCGCCCGCCAGGTACCGAAGGATCCTGCACCCAAGGCGGCATCCAGGCCGAGTCCCTGGCCGGGGCCGGTCTCGCGCGTGATGATATTGATCGCGCCGCCCATCGGCGAGCCCGCCAGATCGTCCGGAGCGAGCCCCTTGTAGACCTCGACCCTTTCCACGCGGAGCATGTCGAAGTCGCCCAGGAACAGGGACGGATCGCCGCCCGGATTCTTGAGCACCCCGTTGACGTAGACGTTCCCCGGCTACCACAGCCACGCCAGCCGCCGCGGTTGA
>DAINDC010000015.1:7211-18209 GCA_036732085.1 Fibrobacterota bacterium
CAGCCAGGACGTCGCCCAGATTCCCGAGCTGCCGATCCTCATCGGTGGGGATGAGCACGGTCTTGGCGGCCACGGGCGGCGAGGGGAGGGCCTTCTGCTCGCGGGCCGGCAGCGAAAGGGTATCCGCCGCGCACGTGGGATCCAGCGGCGGGGTTTGCGCGGACGCGGGCATGCCCGGGAACAGGCAGGCCGCGATCAATAGGACTAGGCTAGGGACCGGCTGGAAAGCCATGGCGCCCGGAACTCCTTCGCGAACGTCCGGGATCTGGCCGGGCGGTTCACGGTGAAAGATCGGGCCTGCGAAAATCGGAATAGGGTAACGGACGCGATACCGGTTGGAGCCGGGATCGTTCCGCTGACCTCGACTTCGAAGGCCAATCAGATCCCTTATTGGTGAGTCTTCTGGCTCGCGGGTCCCGGAAGGAGCGCCGGCGCGTTTGGAAACGGCCCAGCCCAACCTCCCATCCTACTCCTCCCCCTTCCCGGCCTCGCCCATGCCTGCCAGTGGTCGGGTCCCGGAGCCGCGGAAGACCGCGTCCCAGACCCTGGAAGTTTCGTACCGCTCACAGCGACGAGCTCGCTTCCGATTCGCACGGAATTCCTCGTTATGCGATGGTCCGCTATGCGTCCCATTTAGGGAGATTCGCCAGTTGGCGATTCCCCCCTATCCCAGGCTTGAACCCGAGCGCTCCCCGTAAGGCTTCCCAGAAGATATTCATAGCCCTGGGCTTTGTCTATGCGGGCGCGATGCCAATTTGCGGACCGTCCGGTCCAGTTTTTTCTGGGATTCCAACCCTAATTGGATATATTGGTTCATGTCCACTTTGGCTCCGGGCCCGGTCACTGGCAGGCCGGAGCGAATTCATGGAGGGACATGCGTACGGATCGAACTGATTTCCTGACGGATCCTTCTAGGCTGGAAGCCGTTTCGGCGACCGGATTGCTCATGGAGGAAGGCTTCGGGGAACTGGATCGGATCCTGGAACTCGCGGCCAGGTGCCTGCGCGTGCCCACGGCCGCCTTCCTCCTGCTTTCCGATCAAGCCTTCCATCGCCGCGCCGATATCGGCCTGCCCGGTCCATTGGAAGCGCTCGCGGCCTGGCCCCTGGAATGGACCTTCCTCTTGGACTCGGCCTGCCAGGGTCCCTTGCAGGTTACGGACCTCCGCGAGCCTGTCCTCATGGAGGGGCCCCTCAGAGAGGGGGCCGAGACCTTCATCGCTTCCGGGCTTTGCGGCTTCCTGGGCGTGCCCGTCATGGACGGGGCCGGGAAGATCGTCGGCCTGCTCGCCTTCTGGGACCTGCGGCCAAGGGCCTGGACGGATGCGGAAGCCGCGATCGCCGCCGAGTTCGCCGTTTCCGTCCGCATCGTTCTCGCGGATCGGCAGGAAACGCGCCTGGTACGGCAGGCGGATCTGGAAAACGATCATCGCTGGGTGGAAGAGGCCCTCTCCCGCAGCCGCAATGAGCTGGACGTGATCCTGAGGACCATGGACGGCGCCTGCACGGCCCAGGATTCCTGGGGCAACCTGGTTTATGCCAACGATGCGGCGGCGCGCATCCTGGATTTCCCCTCCGCCGAGGTCCTGATGCGGACGGACTCCAATGCCATCATGGAACGGTTCGATGTGCTCGACGAGAAGCGGCTACCGTTCCCCCTGAGCCAGTTCCCGGGGCGCATCGCCCTGCAGGGCCGGGCCGTAAACGGGACGGTGATGTGCTACCGGGTCAAGGCCACCGGCGAGGAGCGCTGGTCCCTGGTCAATGCCACGCCCGTCTTCGACGCCGAGGGCCGGGTCCGCATGGCCATCAACATCTTCAGCGACATCACGCGCATCAAAAAGGCGGAAGGGGAGGCGCAGAAACACGTACGTTACCTTGAGGCCGTCAACCAGGTGTCCGCCTCCATCGAACGCGCTTTGGACGTGGAGCGGCTCATCCCTTCGGTCCTCGGGAAGGTCCGGGAGGTGTTCGCGGCTTCGCGGGCCTGGCTGGTGCATATCGCGGAATCCGATGTCCCCGCTTTCCGGCTGCCGTTCCGATCGGAGGGCGCGGAGGCGCCGGTGGCCGGGACTTCCGGCGATTTGTTGGGGGCCGAAGCCGGTTTCGAAGGGATCGCCCGGACGGTTCAGGATTCGCAGGAGCCGGAGATTTTCGGGGCGCGCGGCCGGCCTCTGCCCGGGAACGGTTTCTGGGGCGAAGCGCTCGGGAACGGTTCCATGCTCGCACTCGACATCCATCCCCATATCGGCAGGCCCTGGATTCTCTGCCTCATGCGTCCGGAGGGAGCCCCCGACTGGGCCGGGGACGATGCCGCGCTCGCGAAGGATATCGGTTCCCGCCTGGCCTCGGTGCTGGGTTCCATGCTCCTCTACCGGGACATGCGCCGGTCCGAGGAGAAATACCGCACGCTCTTCGAGCGTTCCCTGGATGGCATCTACCGCTGCACCCTTAACGGCACCTTGCTGGACGCGAATCCGTCCCTGGTGGAAATGCTCGGCTATGCGGGCCGCGACGATCTGGTGGGGTTGCCGCAGCCCAAGCTCCTGCCCGTGGGCGGCGAGCTCGCGGGTCCGGCGGGTCCTGCAGGTCCTGCCAAGAGCGGCGATCGCGGCGAGACCTTCACCGCGGCGCTGACGCGCAAGGACGGCCAGCCCGTCTGGGTGGAAGTGAATACCCAGCCGATCCACAGGCAGAGCGGCGAGGTGGTCTACTACGAGGGCATCGTCCGCAATATCAACGATCGAAAGCGCGCCGAGGAGGCGCTCAAGTCCAGCGAGGACAGGCTGCGGCAGTCCCAGAAGATGGAAGCGGTGGGCCGGCTCGCCGGCGGCGTCGCGCACGATTTCAACAACCTCCTCACCGCCATCAACGGCTTCAGCGATCTCCTGCTCATGTCCTTCCCCAAGGAGGAACCGCGTCGCGCCCATATGGAGGAAATCCGCAAGGCGGGAGCCCGCGCCGCGGCCCTGACCAGTCAGCTCCTCTCCTTCAGCCGCAAGCAGGTTCTGGCGCCCCGCACCTTGGATATGAACGAGGTGATCACGGGGATGGAAACCATGCTGCGCAGGCTGATCGGCGAGAATATCGAGTTCCGCACGAGCCTCGAGGCCAACCTGACCAAGGTGGTGGCCGATCCCAACCAGATGGAGCAGGTGATCCTGAACCTGGTCCTCAATGCCCGCGATGCCATGACCGAAGGCGGCGAACTTATCGTGACCACGACCAACCAGCATCTGGACGAGAGCCATGCGCAGGGTCCCTTGGAAGTGCCGGCCGGGAACTATGCCGTCATCGTCGTGCGGGACACGGGGATGGGCATGGACGAGGAGACCAAGTCGCGACTCTTCGAGCCCTTCTTCACCACCAAGCCTAAGGACAAGGGCACGGGGCTGGGCCTGTCCACCGTCTATGGGGCGGTCCGGCAATCGAACGGCGCCATCACCGTGAAGAGCGAACCCGGGCATGGATCGGAATTCACCCTTTACCTGCCGGCCGCGAACGGCGTGGTCCGGCCCGAGCGTCGACCGCGCGTGAAGCCGGCGAATTCCTCCGGCGGCACGGAAACGGTCCTCCTCGCGGAAGACGAGGATGCGGTGCGCAGCCTGGTGCGCGACGTGCTGGAGGTGGGAGGCTATAAGGTGTTGGAAGCCGATAGCGGCGAGAAGGCTTTGGCGGTCGCGGCCCGGGAGACGGGGACCATCCACCTGTTGCTTACCGATGTGGTAATGGGTGGTATGAACGGTCGGGAACTCGCGGAGCGGCTGCGACCGGTGCGGCCGGGCCTCAAGGTATTGTTCATGTCGGGATATACCGAGGATGCCATCCTGCGGCATGGGGTATTGACCGCGCATACGGCTTTCATTCCCAAGCCGTTTTCACCCGCCGGCATCACCGCCAAGGTGCGGGAAGTCCTGGACGCCGTCCAGGAGAAGACGGAGAAAACGGGAGTCTGAAGCCGCCGCTATTTGCGGGGCGGACCCGTGGCTTCACAAGCGAAGCCGGCTACTTGCGGACCCGGGGCTTCCAGAGCGAAGCCGGCTACTTGCGGACCTTGTCCTTGTCCTTGTCCTTGTCCTTGTCCTTGTCCCTCTCGATCATGGCATAGGCCGAGTGGTTGTGGATGGATTCGAAGTTCTCGGATTCCACGATATAATGGGAGATGCGCTTGTCCAGGTTCAATAGGTGGGCGGTGTCGCGCACCATGTCCTCGACGAACTTGGGATTATCGTAGGCGCGCTCGGTCACGTATTTCTCGTCCGGGCGCTTGAGCAGCCCGTACAGTTCGCAGGAAGCCACCGACTCGACGAGATCGATGATGTCTTCGATCCACAGGAAATGCGGGCCCGGGGCGATGCGCGCCTGCACGGTGACATGCGAACGTTGGTTATGCGCGCCGTAGTCCGAGATCTTCTTGGAGCAGGGGCAAAGGCTTGTCACCGGCACCACCACCTTCAGGGTCATGGTCGTCTTGGATTTGGAAACCCCGCCGATGAAGGTGACATCGTAATCCATCAGGCTCTTGACGCCCGAGACCGGCGCGGCCTTGTTCACGAAATAGGGGAAGCTCATCTGGATGTCGCCGTATTCCGCATTGAGCTTCTCGGTCATTTCAGGGAGCATCTTCTGGAAGGTCTCGACCGTGATTTCCTTGGCATGGTTGTTCAGGATTTCCACGAAGCGCGACATGTGGGTGCCCTTGAAGTTATGGGGCAGGTACACGTACATGTTGAAGGCGGCGATGGTATGCTGCTCGCCCCCGGAGCGATCCTTGACGCGCACCGGATGCCGGATGCTCTTGATGCCGACCTTGTCGATGTCGATGCGGCGCGTGTCCTCGAAGTTCTGGACATCCGCGATGGAAGCCAACGGCTTCCCGTTGGCTTCCATCGGTTCGGTCGCGGTCCTGCTTGCCTTTACATTCGACTTGACCATGCCGGCCCTCCCATGCGCCCGCATGAGCCCATTCTACGGGCCTCGCGGAGTTTTATGCGAGGCTTTAAAATAGCAAATAAACCCTGTCCTTCGGCGATTGCTATATTGGGGGCCTTTCCTGGATCGGTTCCCCATGAACGCAAATCTCGTCTGGTTCGGTTTCCTTCCGGTAATCGCCTACCTGCTACTCGACTCCTTCGCGGGCAAGCGCAAGGCCTTGTGGGGAGCCCTGTGCCTGGGCGCCGGCGAGGCGATCTTCAGCGTCCTCCAGTATGGCGCCTTCGATTACCTGAGCCTTCTTTCCTTTCTCATTCTCGGGATCTTCGTCGTCGCCTCGCTGCGCACCCAGGACGATTTCTACTTCAAGATCCACGGGGCCCTGATCAACATCCTCATGGCCGCCATCATGCTCGGAGCCTGGTATATCTTCCACAAGGCGCTGCTGCTCGACATGGCCGATAAATATATCGGGCTGGACAAGCTCATCGCCCTCAATCCCACCTTGGACAAGGACACCGTAGCGGAGACGTTTCGGGTGCTCAGTTACCAACTCCCCGGCTGGCTGATCCTGCATTCCCTATTCACCATTTATGCCGCCGCCAATTGGGGCAAATGGGCTTGGGCCTTCGTACGCGTACCCGGTTTCATCCTCACCTTGATCCTGGCTTCGGCCTTCGCGCAGGCGGCCATCATGCAAGCTGCAAAATGACGAAATGAACCGGTCCACCGCGTCGCTTCCGGACCTTCATCTTCAGAACCGCATAACCTGTAAAAATTTCGCGATCGCCCGCTAAAACTTCGAAAAGCCAGAGCCTTCACTGCCCGATGGCCCTAAAAAGAGCCGGATTGGCCGCATATAATTCTGCATCTGGTGGGCGTAAAATTATATTAGATGGGATAAAGACGGGGTACGGATTGGCCAAGGGCAAAATTTTGATCATGGATGACGAAGAGTTGGTTCGTACCGTGGCGGGCAAGATGCTCGAATTCTTAGGGTATCAAACGGTCCTGGCGAAAAACGGGGAAGAGGCCCTGAGCCTTTATGAATCGCAGCGCGCCGCGGGACAGCCCTTCGACGCCGTCATCCTGGATTGGTTGGTCCCGAATGGCATGGATGGATTCAAGACCATGGAATCGCTCCTGCAAATCGACCCTGCGGCCAAGGGCATCCTATCGAGCGGTTATGCGGAGCAGGATGTGGAAGGCCAACGAACCCTGGCCGGATTCTCGGGAGTCATCGGCAAACCTTATGAATTGAAAACCCTGCAGGCAACCTTGGAAACCGTCCTCGGCAAACCGACGGCCGCAACCTGATTTCGACGGCAGCCTGAATTCGACCTGGCAGGCGTCGCCTTACCATTCCGCTGCGGAATGCGCGAGATTCAAATCCACGATCAACAGATCTTCCGAAGTGCCCAGCCTGTCCGCCTGCAGGACGGCGCGTAAGGCATTGGCCTTTTCGAGAACCTTCATCTTATAGTCCATATTCGACTCGGTGCGGTTCGAAAGCCGCATGACGAGCTTGTTGATTCCCACGTCCTTCACCTGCAGGACGCGGTTGCCATTGTAGGAAGCCTCGACCTGGTTGCCGGCGGCGAAGTCATCCTTGAGCAGTCCTCCCAGGGATCCGATTTGGATCGAATCCAGGCGGTGCAGTTTTTCGCAGGTCATGGGATTGGCCCGGAAATAGATATCCTGGCCGAACTTGCGGAAGATGAGGACCTGGCTTTGATAGCGCGGGGACTTCTCGAGTTGCCGGGCGATTTCGCGGCAGGAGCGTTGGGAAAGGGCGTCCACCGTCCCCGCATTGCCGGGTTTGAGATGGGTCATGAGGTAAAAGCCGAGGCTGGCGGAAAGCGCCACCAGGCACAGGCCGATGACGATGATTTGCGGGAAGGAGGATTTTTCCTGCAGGGACATCAGCTTCGCAAGCTGCTCCTCGCGCTGCTTCTTCTCCTGGACTTCCTGCTGCAGGCTGGTCAGGTTGGTCTTGGCGGTGGAGAGCTCCCGGCGCGTCTGCACCAAGGTCCGCTTCGCATTGAGGACTTCCATCTCCAGGCGCACCTTCTCGTAGATGGCGTCCAGCGACGCGATCGAATTCTCGATCTGGCGGATGTACATGGCGGGCCCGTCATAGGAGCAGACTATGGAGCGGAAGGTCATGAACAGGGCCAATAACCTCTGCAGGTTCCGGTCCACGCTCGCGGTCATGGCGCGCGCGAGCCGCATCTCCGCCAAGGTGGCGGCATCCATCCACTCCTCCACGGAATGGTAGGGCCGGGGCGTATTCCGGGTCTGGGATTCGTAGGCGATGATGAAGCGGCAGAGGGCGATCTTGAGATCGTTCAACTTGACCTTGGCCCGATGCAATTCCACCAGGCTGCTCTGGGCCTTGGACTTCAATTCCTCGTATCCATCATCGAGCTCGCGATCCGGACCTTTGGGCTTGGCCTGCTCCAGGTGCAATTGGAAATTGCCCATGTCCTCGAGGGTACGGTTGGCATCGCCCAAAGAGGATTCCAGGTAGGAATTCACATGGGTGAAATTATTGGCCTTCTCCTTGCCCAGCGAATTGAGCAGGGCGAGCACGAAATTACCGGCCTGGAGATTGGGCTCCTGGAAGAGGCGTATCACCTCCGGTGTGGGCTGGATGACTTCGACCAGCTTCATGCTTGCAAACCCTTGGGGTGATTGGTGATCCGTACCAATATAGTAGATCCGATTCCGCATTCGGGCCGGAGGAAAATCGGGCAATGAAACCCCCGGTTCCGTTTCGGAAGCGTCCGGTTCCGGTCGGGAACCGGGCGCTGCCGAGACGGCACCGGGCGCTTCCGAGACGGAACCGAAGGGCCTAGAAGCTGGGCTTTGGGAAGAGGGACGGAGACGGGGGCTAGAAGGTGTAGGAAAAACCCGGCATGTGGTATCGCAGGTAGATTTCGCGTCCGGTTCCGTTTCGGAAACCGCCGTAGCCATGGTCGATGACCTGTGGTTCCGGTACGGGAATGGGATTGAAGGCCAGGCGATTGGTCCAGGAGGTGTTTTCCTTTAAACCCGTGCGGTCTTCCATGCCATCGGTCAGGATATTGGTGGCGCAATACCCGAGCAGGGTTCCACCCACCAGCAGGCTGACCATGGTGGTCTTCTGCGCATAATCGGAGGCCTTGTCGTCATAGAAAAGGTAGGCGAGTCCGCCGCCGAGCAAGGTGCCGCCCATGCCGCCCAAGGTATTGTAGAGACCGCGTTCCTGGCTGTCATAGCTGTTACGATAATAAAACAAGCCTTCCATGAATCCCAAGGTCCCGCCGAACAGGGCCGCGCCCATCCAGGGCCGGACATGCGAGGCATCCGCCAAGGCGGCGACTTCCAGGCCCACGCCGGCGCCCAGGATGGTATGGTCCATGATGCCGGTATTCACTCCATCGGGGATGTTCTGGCCGGTGCGGTAATGGTCGGCGAGGAAGTGGCCCAAGGTGGCCATGACTACGGATTGGCCCAAGGCCAGCCGGACTATGGCTTCCCCATGGGTTTCCAACCGATCGTAATAAAGGAAGGGCGAGAAGAATCCCATGGCTCCGAAGCCGAGGGCGAATTTCTCCTGGGTGTCGATGCGGCCGGGGAGATCCACGTATTGATCACCCAGCAGGTACCCGCCGTAGATGCCCGCGGGATAGGTGGCGATGGTGAGGAGGCTGGCCACCCGATAGGGATTGTCGTTCTGGTTCATGATGGCGAAGGGCAGGGCATAGGAGGCATAGAGCGAGGCGAGGCTCAGGTAGGACGTCCCCTTGCGATGGGCATCCTCGAAGGGCCGGTTCTTGGCGAACCAGAAATGCGCGCCGAACGCGAAGGGCGCGACGATCATGGGCGTGGCGATCCGGGCCCGCGTGCTCTGAACGTCCAAGGCCAGCGGGATGGAAACGCCGTAGACATAGGTGGAGAGGGCGCTCTGGGTGGCGATGTACCACATGCGGTTCTTGCGCTGGGAGCTGACGCTGCGGCCGGTCGCGTTTCCGGCCGTTTCTTCCTTGCGCGGCGGTTCCTTGGCGGCGGTTTTTTCCGCGGCTGCGGCCTTGGCGGCTTCGGGCCTGGGCTTGTCGGCCTTCTCCTCCGCTGCGGACGACAGGGGAAGGGTCTTGAGGCCCAGGTCATTGGCCTCCGTAAGGAGCTTCTGCATGGGCTTGGCGCCCACGTCCTCGCGCAGGTTACGGGTCTCGCCCGTGGCGCCGTCGACGACGGTGACCTGCAAGGCGGTCGGGGACTTCTGCTCCAGGGCGATCACGGAATCCAGGGCGTTGAATTCGAAGAAGACGGAGAGATGCTCACGCAAGGCATCGGCATGCACGCTACCGGCGCCCGCTGCCATTAAAGTCAAGGCCAAGACCAAGGGAAAGGTCGAGGCCCGGAGTCTTTTGCTTATCGCCATTCCAATTCCCATCCCCATTCCCATCCGTACCGCCCGCATGCCGCCCACCTTCTCAGAATTCCACGAGTTCTACGTCGAAGACCAAGGTTGCGTTCTGGGGAATGACCGGCGGCCGGCCTTCCGGCCCGTAGGCGAGGTTGGGGGGGATGATCAAGGTGCGCTTCTCGCCCTTGGTCATGTCGAGCAAAGCCTCGTCCCAGCCGGGGATGACCATGCCGGTGCCGACCTTGAATTCGATGGGCTGCCCGCGCGTATAGGAATTGTCGAAGGGGGTACCATCGGTGAGACGTCCCGCGTAATGGACCTTGATGGAGGTCCCGGGCGTCGGCTTGGGCCCGGAACCCGGGCGCGTGACTACATACTTGAGACCGGAGGGCGTGGTCTTGGCCTTCTTGGTCAGCGCGGCGAGTTCGGCCTCCTGCTTCTTCTTCTTGGCGGCGATGGCGTCCGCGTTCTTTTTGAGCAGCGCCTGGAAATGTTCTTCGTCGCCCTTGAACTTCTTGGCCTTGGCGCCCACGCGCACGATGCGCACGCTGTCCATGCGATCGTTCTGGGCGATGGCGTTGACCACGTCCTGGCCGGAGACGACATGGCCGAAAATGGTATGGCGCCCGTCGAGATGGGGCGTGGGCACGTGGGTGATGAAAAACTGGCTCCCGTTGGTGCCCGGGCCCGCATTGGCCATGGACAGGGTGCCGGGCTTGTCATGCCTCAAGGTGGAATCGAACTCGTCCTGGAACTGGTATCCCGGTCCGCCGGTACCCGTACCTTCCGGGTCACCCCCCTGGATCATGAAGTTCGGGACCACGCGATGGAAGAGGAGGCCGTCATAGAACTTGGTCCCGGCGGGCTTGTTGGACTTCTTGGTGCCTTCGGCCAAGCCCACGAAATTGGTGACCGTCAGGGGAATCTTCTCGAATTCGAGCTGGGTTACGATTTTCCCTTTGTTCGTGTAGAACTCCGCATAGAGTCCAGGTTCCAGCGCGGGTTGCGCCGCAGCTTTGCCCTGAGAGGCAGTGCTTACAGAAGCCGTGCCTGTAGAAGCCGGGCCTTGCACCGCGGGCTTGGCGGAATCGGCCGGGGATGAAAAGGCCGGCGCGGTCACGGCGGACAAGGAGAAGGCCGAGAGGGCCATGATGACGGGGGATAAGGCGGCGGAAAAATGGACGATGCTCTGGGCCAAGGGACGCTCCTTTGGTGGTGAACAGAAATGGGAATACCAAGTGGCCAAGAAGTTAGCAAAAGTAACGGATCGGCCGTTGACGGGCATTGCGATCGCCCCTCGATGTTTGTTAAACTATAAGTATGCACAGTACGGGCGTTTCCGCCCTGGTATGGGTATTGGCCTTCCGAAGGGGTAGCGTCGATGAAGGTGAGTGAATTCGAAGCCAAGCTGACCGAGGTTGCCGATGCGAAGCTGCTCCAGATGCTGGCGGCCGGCCGCCGCGATGGGCCGGATATCGCCGTCAAATTGATCCTGGCCGAAGGCCATCGCCGCGGACTCGAAGGGCTGGAGCCCGAATCCGGCGAAGGGAACAAGGTGTATCTCAAGCCTCAGGGATCGGGCGATCCATCCGAAAGCGCCTTGTCGATGGAAACAGCAGGTGAATCGCAAGCAGGGGAGACGGCCGCGCAGGCAGG
>DAINDC010000015.1:18219-19982 GCA_036732085.1 Fibrobacterota bacterium
CGCTTCCGTGGATGGCGACCTTATCGATCCGGATGCACCGGCCGGGGCCGCGAATTGGCTCTCCGAAGAAACCTCCTCCAAGACGCCAGGTGTGATAAAAGTCGCCCTTTATATCGCCGCGCTGGGCGGCCTGGTTTTCGGCGCTTTGAAGTTCATCCATCGCGGATGAACCGCCTCCACACCGTCCTGCTTTGTCTTTCCGCGGCCCTGCTCGGCGCGGCTTTGCGTCCATCGGTGCAGACCGTGGCCCGGTTGTGGCCGGAAGGTGCGCCCGGCGCCATCGGCAAGACCGATGCCGATCAACCTTCCCTCCTCATCTTTCCAGCCCCTGGCGCCAGCGCTGGAGTGGGTCCCGGGGCCGGGGCGGCGGCCATGCTTGTTTGTCCCGGGGGCGCTTACGGCATGCTCGCCTTGGAAAAGGAAGGCATGGAAGTCGCGCACTGGCTCAATGCCTTGGGCATCTCCGCCTTCGTCCTGCGTTACCGGTTGGGACCCGTCTACCGCCACCCCGTGGAAATGGAGGACGGCAAGCGGGCCATGCGTTGGGTGCGCGCGCATGCCGCGCACTATGGATTCGATCCCGCGCGCGTGGGCATGATGGGCTTCTCGGCGGGAGGCCATCTCACCGCCACCGTTGCCACCCATTCGGATGCGGGCGATCCGGCGGCGCGCGATTCCATCGAACGCGTCTCCTGCCGTCCCGACGTGCAGATCCTGATCTATCCCGTCATCACCATGGATCCCTCCTTCACCCACCCGGCTTCGCGCATCAACCTGCTGGGCCGCAATCCGAATCCAGCCTACGTGCATTTCCTGTCCGCGGAAAAACACGTGGACGCCAAGACGCCGCCCGCCTTCCTGGTCCATGCCAAGACCGATCCCATCGTGCCCTTCGCCAATAGCGTCGCCTACCAACAGGCCCTTCTGAAGGCCGGGGTACCCGTGGAGTTCCGGGCTTTCGACCATGGGACCCATGCCTTCGGACTGGCCCGGCTTGCTTCCACGGAATCTTCCACGGGACTTTCCGCGGATCCTTCAGCGGGACCGGATGCGGAAGCGCCTTTGCCGAATGCAGAGGTATCCGCCTGGCCGGAAGCCTGCGCGCGATGGCTGGAAAAGCAGGGGTGGCCCGTAAAAAAGGCAAACCCCACCAGACCGACTCCCAATCCAGCCATGCCCCGATAACTTTGGATTTCCAACTTCGGATTTCCACCCTCTTTTTCGGGCTTTCCTTCTTATTATCTGGGCGGGGGAATTCATGAAATCTTTGCTCGTCCGATCCGTAATGCGACGATTACCCATGTCGGCCGTGGCTGCGTTCGCAATGCCCATCCTCGGCTTGACCCAGACCGAGGAGATGCTCTGGCCGAAAGGCGCGCCGGATGCCGTGGATGCTCTGCCGGCTTCCAAGCCTTCCCTCACCCTCTTTCCCGCCACAGGCGCCAAGCTCAACGGCGCGGCCGTGGTCATCTGTCCGGGAGGCGGCTATAGGGGCCTCGCGAGCGACCATGAAGGCAAGCAGGTGCCTTGTTCATGAATACCCTCGGCGTCTCCGCCTTCGTGCTGAAATACCGGCTGGGCCCTACCTATCACCATCCCGTCGAGATGCTTGACGTGCAGCGCGCGCTCCGCTGGGTCCGCGCGAACGCGAAGCGCTTCAATATCGATGTCGATCGCACCCGCGCGCAATATGTCGGCTTGACCGAGCGCGATGTCACCAACAGCCTGGTGGTCAATCTGGCCGGCAGCGCACAGGTCGCGCC
>DAINDC010000015.1:19992-26944 GCA_036732085.1 Fibrobacterota bacterium
ACCTGGCCTCGACCGCAGCCACGCATTACGATACGGGAAACCCGGCCGCACCGGATACCATCGATCGCTTCCAATGCCGTCCCGACTTCCAAATCCTCGGCTATCCCGTCATCACCATGGACTCGTCCTTCACGCATATGGGTTCGCGGCTGAACCTCCTGGGCACCAACCCCTCCGCGGCGATGGTGACTCTGATGTCCAACGAGAAGCAGGTAACCTCCAAGACACCCCGGGCTTTCATCTTCCACTCCAAGGATGACAATGTCGTCCCGATCAAGAACAGCCAATCCTATTACGAAGCCCTGGTCAAGTCGGACGTCCCCGCGACGTTCAAGATCTTCGACCATGGTGGGCATGGTTATGGCATGGCCAACGGGATGGGCGGCGCGCCCACGGATACCGCGCTGGCGGTCTGGCCTTCGCTCGCGGCCAAGTGGATGGCGGATCAAGGCCTGTTCCAGAAAGCCACCTCGCTTTCGCCCGCGAAGCCCTGACATGCGCTCGGGAAGCGGGGGATACCGACAACCTCAGCCTGGCCCTATTCCCGGCCCCAGCCGATAAGGACAAAGGCGCGGTCTGGTTGCAGTCGCGCGGATTTCTGACAGCTACCGCCACCGGGCTCACGGATGCCTCCCGATCGGCTTCAGCCGACATCGCCCCTTCCTTCAAATTGTATCTTTCGGGCATGCTCCAGGTCTTCGCCGCTTCGCGTTATTCCGCCGAACTGGAATTCATGTACCGGGCGATCCGGGAAGGCGGGAAGATTCTCCTCGAATGCAAGGAGCTCGGATCCGATTTCGCGTACAAGTCCGACAATTCCATCGTCACCCAGGCCGATCATAAATGCGCCGCCTACCTGGACGGCGAAATAGAGAAACGGTTTCCCGGCGACGCCATCCTGAATGAGGAAACCTACCACCTCGCGGACGGCTCCGCCCCCTGGCATGAGGCGACGCGCTGCTGGATCCTGGATCCGCTCGATTCCACCTCCAGCTATATCCGCAACGGCCAGCACTACGGCATCATCATGGCCCTGGCGATCGACGGCAAGCCCCAGGTGGGCATGACCTACAAGCCCGAGCTGGGCGAGGTCTATTTCGCGGTAAAAGGGGAGGGCGCCTATCGCGCCTTTGCGGGCCCGGACCCCGAGCATATCCAGGTTCTGCCGGTCAAGGTCTCCGCAGGGACCAAGCTGCACCTCATCCTCTCGCACGGGCGGCAGAAGACCCCGGAGCTCCTCGAACTGCTCAAGCGGCTGGGCAATCCGTCCTGCCACCGCATGAACGGATCGCTCAAGATCAACGAGGTCTCGCGCGGCGAATACACCGCCTTCGTCTCGCCGCCGCAGAACCCCATGTGCCTCTGGGATCTGGCGGGCACCCAGGTGATCCTGGAGGAGGCCGGCGGGCGCCTGACCGATCTGCAGGGGAAGCCGCTGGACTTTCGCGACCCCAATCCCGTGATCACGCGCGGGCTCATCGCCTCCAATGGCGCGACTCATCCCATCATCCTCGAAAGATTGGCTGCGAGCGGAAAACCGCCCCTTGGGTAACCGGTAGGTTACATCGAATCCGGGGAGCCTAAAGCTCCATTTGCAGGGCCAGCTTATGGAAGCTGAGCTTTTCCTGGCCGGGATAGGTTCCCGTCTCCTCGGCGACGTAGACATAGCTCAGGTAGACGATATAGCCGACGCGGACGCCGACCGTGGGATAACCGTCGTTGAGTCCCAGGGCGAAATAGCCGACCGGACGCTTGTTCATATATCCTTCGAGGGCCACGCCGGTCTTGATCTGCTTGAACCAGGGCGTGCCGGGAATCAGGAAGCGCTGGAAGTCGAGATTGACGAGCAGCTTGTTCTGCAGGTCCTCGACCAGGTCCAGATTGCGATGATAGGAAAGCCCCAGGTTGAGGTCCGGGCGCAGGAACTCCGAACTCATGATGGTGGGGAAATCCAAGAGGGAGATGCCGGCGGTCCAATTCTCGTTCACGGCTTTCTCCGCTCCGAAGTTGGCGCCCACTCCCTGCTTGGTATCGGCGAGCTGACCCGCCACGCGAAGCTTGCCCAGCTTGTCCGACCAGCCGTTATCCGGCAGTTCCCAAGCCTGCTTCACCTTGTAGAACGCGTCTTCCGAAGTGCCCACCAGGCGATCCTCGAAGCGCAGCCGGTAGATGTATTTCAAGGCGAAGCCGAAGTGATAGCCTTCCGGAGCCTCGAATCCGCGGCCCGCGGTCAGGACCAGATCGGACAGGACGCCCACGCCCGGGACCGGCGTGACCACGGCCTTGCCGATGGTCAGATCGTAACGCGTATCGCTCACGGCGGCCAAGGCGATGCCCTGGACATTGCCGTAGATCAGCATGCTCTGCGAGAAGGGCGCCCACTTATTGTCTACCGGGCCGATCTTGGTAAGCAGCGAGTCGCTATTGTTCAGGTACTTGTAATTGTCTCCGGCCCACTTGGCATAGTCGAGCAGGATGGAGTTGACTCCGAGATCCACGGTCAGGCCGCCGCCCACCTCGTGATTGCCCGCGAGCGCGGCCGGATTGAGGAAAAGCGAGGTCGCGCCTTTCGACGAAGCGATGCCGGTGCGGCCCATGGCCTGGGATTGCAGATCCCGGAACTCGGGTCCGGATTCGGAATGGGCCGTGGCGGCGGCGAGGAGTAACGATAAGGTTACGGGTAAGGCCAGGTCGAATGCCTTCATGCTCTTCATTTCAAGTCCTCGTCGATCCAGCCGTCGCCGTCATTATCGACCCCGTCCAGGTACTCTTCGTCGATGCCGAAGATGCCGGAAGTCCATTCCGAGTTGGGGGGCGGCACGTTCGGGCCGCCGTGGATCCAGATATGCTTGTAATGGCAGGCGAGCCGGACCGCGGGATCGGCATTGGACGCGATGCCCACCTTGGTCTTATAGGCGTCCGGGAGCTTGTCGAAGTCCTCAAGGCAATTCTGACTGGGCCCCTCGCCCAGGAAGGCGGAATAATAGGCGGCCAAGGTGTCCTTGGCGGATTTGGCCGGGTCGGTGCCGGTGCCATGCTGCGCCAGGTAGATGCGGTGCTCCAGGGACCCGATGCAGAACTGGCGTTGCAAGGGTGGGGGAAGCATGGCGATGGTGGTGTCGATGTCCGGGCATTTGTTCTCGTGGCCGGCGACGTCCTTCCAGACCATGGGCGCGGGCATGGTCCCGATCATGGTGACGTTCAGCAGGGCGTCGTCGTCGTCGTCCATGCCCTTGGCATTGCGGGCGTCCTCATCTTTGATGCCGTCGTAATCGTTGTCGCGATCGTCCACTTCCTCTTCGTCGATGCCGAAGGTGCCGCTGATCCAGTCGCTCCTCTTCGGCGGCTTGATCCCCGGCTTGATGATGCTGGTATAGGTGGAGCAGATGACGGATATGAGTTTCAACTTGACCATGGCGTCCACCTTCCCGATCTCCCCGAGGCGCGCGGAAACATCCTGGCAATGCTTGATCATGAGCGACTTGCGGGAATTCTTGGAGGTGTCCCCGGCGATGGGACGGTTCTTCCAATCCGTATCCGTGAATTTGATATAGAGTTCCGGATGCAGCAGGCGATGGAGCGGATGCCCGATATTATGCGCCTCCCCGTTCTGCGGGGCTTGGACCGGAAAGCCTTCGTATCCGTCCGAGGTCGTACTGTCGTCATAATCCCAGCGGATGCCGCCGTCCTTATCGTAATCATGCCAGACCATCATCGGTCCCTTGCCGGTAATCGTAGAGGCGTCATAGTCATTGTCGACGCCGTCGTTATAGCGCATGTAGGCCAGGAAGTAACTCAGGTCCTTGATATTGCCGACGATCTCGGAAAGGTTCCCGCTGAGCTTGGCTTCATTATGATCGTTCATCACCGTGGTCACCGAATCCAGATTGAAATTCGATCCTGCGATCGGTCCCTGCATCTTGTCGAGGAAGGCGTTGATGTCGTTGGGATTGGTCGAGACCTGGCGGGCGCGCACGTCGTCGCTGCTCAGGTCGGCGATGTTGATGCTCTTGGTCAGCATCTTGAAGTTCTCCAAGCGGATGACCTCGCTGGCGGGGCCGTCCTTGCAGACGCTGAGATAAGCCGGGGTTGCCTGGCAAGCCTTATTGGTCGTGTCCGGACAGATCTTCTTGCCGCATTGCGTGCTGATATGGTTGTCCCCATCCAAATCCAACGGGCCGAGCATGGCCTTCACGGCTTCCAGGAGGCCCAGGTCCAAGCGGGCCACGCCCTCGCTCACCTTGCCGTCGCTGGCCGTGTCGCCGTCGGGAGGCAGCGAGTACCCGGACTCCAGGCTGATGGAGGCATTGCTCTTGCGGATGATATGTTCGAGGTTCTCCACCGATTGCGCGATGGGATAGTAGATGCTGTCGATGCTCTTGAGGGTGGTGGCGGAATCGATGAAGGGGATGCCCTTCTTCCCGGCGCCATCCTTGTTGCGACGGATCACGAACTCCTTGTTCAGGGAGTTGTAGTCGATCTGGTACTTGTTCATCAGGGCCTTGGAGCGGTACAGGTAGGCCTCGGATCCGCGGGGATTCATGGCCATGGCATCGGCGAAATAGCTTTCGGCGGCGTCATAATCCTGATCGTTGATGGCCTGGTTGCCCTTGAGGATCAAGCCCCGGTAGTTCAGGTCCTTCTGGCTGTCGGCCGCGAGCGGCGTGAACACATTGCATCCGCTCATCAGGCCCAGGCCACAGGCTGCGGCCAGCATCGCGAGACAATGGGCGGAAGGCCGACGTGAAACGATAGCAGGCATCATCCCCTCAATTCCCCACCGGCTATTTTCGGATGCAGCGGACCCCCCCGATCCCTCTTCTGCACCATGCCGGATTGGCTCAAAGATACTCTCGACTCTCCTAAAAAAGCCTTGGAATCTAAAGAATGTTGGGAACGTGACGTTGTGTTCTTTCAGCCCGGACCGTACCGATTGGGACGATTAATTTGTTTCCGACCGTGGACAAAGAAAAAATCCACATGTTATAATCACGATGTGCTCGCCTACGCCCTTTACCTTTACTTGTCCGGCTTCGCCCTGTTCCTATTGGGTTTTTCCATCTTCATGTACTTCGAGAATCGGAAGTTCGGAGACAACCAATTCACCGTCAAGCTCCTGCCTCCGCCGCCCAGGTTGAGCGTCCCGGAGATGGAGCTCCGCAACCCCGCCTTCCGGTCCGCACCGGCCTTTACCCGGCACGAGATGCCGGATGAGTTGCGGGATGAGAAGGCCGCTGCGGTTTTTTCCGAAGCCGCCTAACGTCTCTAGCCAGGCTTAAAACCCCCGGTTCCCGGCCACGCCGACCTTTCCCGCCGGTTATTCGCACTTCTTCCGTCCTTCGGCTTGGCATAAGTCCCCGTCCTTTCTAATTTTGCCCGTGTCGTGGTGGTCGTAGCTCAGTTGGTAGAGCAGCGGATTGTGGTTCCGCTGGTCGCGGGTTCAAGTCCCGTCGTCCACCCCACTTTTCCCCCCTCTCCATCAAGCCGGCCGCCTTCGATCGAAAAGGCTATACAGCACGGGCAGAACCAACAAGGTCAATACCGTGCTGGAAACCAGGCCTCCCACCACCACCGTGGCCAAAGGTTTTTGCACTTCCGATCCGGCCCCATGCGATAAAGCCATGGGAATGAAACCCAGGCTGGCGACCAGAGCCGTCATCAGCACGGGTCGGAGCCGGATCCGGGCTCCTTGTATGATGGCCGTTTCCAACCCCATACCCTGCACGCGCAACCGGCTGATATAGGTCACCAGAACCAGGCCGTTGAGAACCGCCACTCCGAAGAGGGCGATAAAGCCGATGCCCGCTGAGATGCTGAAAGGCATTCCGCGCAATAGCAGGGCCGCGATCCCTCCGACGATGGCCAAGGGAATACCCGTGAAGACCAGCAGAGTCTCGCGGAAGGTTCCGAAATTCAGGTAGAGCAGCAGGAAAATGAGGGACAAGGCCAGCGGCACCACGATGAAAAGCCGGGCCCGGGCCCGCTCCAGGTTTTCGAACTGCCCGCCGAACTCCACGAGATAGCCCGGAGGCAACTCGATTTTTTTCCGATCGAAAAGCTTGCGGACTTCGTTCACGAACCCGCCCATATCGCGTCCACGCACATTGCCCTCCACGATGATGAGGCGCGATCCCTTCTCATGATCGATTTCCGAGGGGCCCAGAACCTCTTCGATGTCGCATAGGGATCCCAGGGGCACCCATTCCCCTCCGGGCGTCCGCAAGGTGAGGCGGGAGATGGCCTCCTTGTCCCGCTTCATCCCCTCCGGGAAGGTCACCACCAGGTCGAACCGTTTCTGCCCTTCCTGGATTTGGGAGGCGGTGATTCCGCCCAGGGCCTCCACGGTCTGCATCACCTCGCCGGCGCTGATACCGTAACGTCCAAGTTTCCCAGGATCGGCCTTGATCTGCAGCATGGGCAATCCGCCCACCTCCTGGGCCCGGAAACCCTTGGCTCCGGGCAGGGAGGAAACGGCGCGGACCACCTCGGCCGCCTTGGATTTCAGGACATCCATGTCCTCGCCGAAAATCTTGATGGCCACGTCCGATCGCACTCCGGCGATGAGTTCGTTCATGCGCATTTCGATGGGCTGCGAGAATTCGAAGCTTACCCCGAGGAATTTTTTCAATTCCGTCTCCAGGATCGGAATCAGTTCCTCGCGGGTGCGGGCCTTTTTCCAGACCGGCTTCGGCCGGAGGAAAATCAGGAAGTCGGTGCTGGCGGGCGGCATGGGATCGGTGGCTATCTCGGCGCGTCCGCATAAGGAAACGACGGAGGAAACCTCGTCGGGAAAGGCTGCCAGCAGTTTTTTTTCCATGAGGCCGTTCAGACGGGCCGCCTCTACGAGGGAAATGCCGGGCGGACGGCGCATTTCCAAGGCGAAGCCGTTCTCATCCAGCTTGGGGATGAATTCGGAACCCAGGAAAGGGATCGCCCCCAGGCCGATTAATAC
>DAINDC010000016.1:0-26399 GCA_036732085.1 Fibrobacterota bacterium
AACAGCCTGAGCCCTCCCGCCCCCCGGAAGCGCCCAAGGTCGATGAAGAGGCCCTGCGCCGTCAGCGCATCCAGGCCCGCATCGCCGAAGTCTTCAAGCCCATCTACTTCGCCTATGATCAGAACACGCTTTCCGCGGAAGGCCAGTCGACCCTCCAGGAAATCGGCAAGCTCATGAAAGAAGTGCCGGAGATCACGGCCCGCATCGAAGGCCATGCCGACGAGCGCGGATCCAATGATTATAACCTGGCCTTGGGCGAACGTCGCTCCAAGACGGTCAATGATTACCTGACGAGCTACGGCATCCAGGCCACGCGTCTCAGCACCATCAGCTATGGCGAAGAAAAGCCGGCCGTTGAGGGTCATGACGAAAGCGCCTACGCCAAGAACCGCCGGGTCGAATTCACGACCACGTTCTGATTGTGACCTCGCGCTTCGGCCCTATTTTCCGATTCGGATCCCGCCTTTCCGGCGGGACTCCCAGACAGGTCATGGGCCGGACGCGCAGGGAATCCCCACTCTCGCGCGGCTTGCTTCTGTTCGCGTCTTCGGCCATCCTGATCCTGACCGGATGCTCCCAGATTACCATGCTCCGTACCGAAGAACTCCGCAAGGTTCAAGGCGATGTCAAGGACGTGCATACCCAAGTGGCCGACCTCCAGAAATCGGTCGATGAACTGAATCTCGCCCAAGGCGGGACTTCAAGCAAGATGAAGGCCGACCTGACCTTGATGCTCCGGGATCTCGCTTCGCAGATCACGCGCCTTCAGGCCCAGATCGACGAGACCCAATACAAGCTGACCACGCTCAGCGCCAAGATCGAAAAGCTGGATCAGAAGAAGATCATCCTGGGAAGCCCGACCGGCGCGCCCGGCGCGTCTACCGGACCCGGAGCGGTTACCGCACCTGGCGCGGTTAATCCTCCCGGATCCCCGGCCGCTACGGGCGGGGAAGCCCGCGTGGTCGAAGGCCTCGATCTGGAAAACCTTTTCAACCAGGCCCGCGACGATTATATCCGCGGCAAATACGAACTCGCCCTGCAAGGCTTCAAGAACGTCTATGAGAAAGACGCTGGGGGCACCTGGAAGGAGCTCGCCATGTTCTGGCTCGGTGAAACCATGCTCAAGTTGGAACGCACCGACAAGGCCTTGGAGGCCTATCAGCGCGTGATCAAGGAATTCCCGCGCGGCAACAAGGTCTGCTCGGCCCGGTTCAAGACCGGCCTCATCTATCATCAGAAAAAAGAGAATGCCAAGCGCGATGAAGAATGGGCCAAGCTGATTTCCGAATGCCCCGGCAGCAATGAAGCGCAACGCGCCCAGGAGATGCAGAAAGAATAAGCGTCCCGACGATAATTGGTATCACCCGCGAAATAATCGGAAAAATCCCAAGCCTTCTGCAATAATCCGCGTGCCATTTATCACAAAGCCACCCAGGAGAAAACCCGCGTCGGCTTTGTGGACAAGGTGGGTTCCATCGGCCTCTCCAGGATCGCATCCCGCCGTGAGGATGCGGATGTGGATGCATGGCGACAATATCCACCAAACCAACTTCGAAGCCGATGGGAGATATCTTATGCTGCCGGGGGCCACGACGGGTTTGGTCGATGGATCGGGAACCGGGCGGAGACGTCCGAGCTAGAGAAATCTTTCGACAGGGACGCTGAATAGCTTTGCGAGTCCCTTCGCAGCCGCCTTACTCACAGCGCGCTGGCTGGTCTCCCAATCCGAGATGCGTGAAGCTTTGACGTCGCCCATCTTCTCACCCAATTGAGCCTGGGAGAGGCCGTGGGCTTCGCGTAAATGCCTGACCCAAAGACCTGGAGTCATGGTCGCCGCCACTTTTTTGTGAAGTTCGGTCTTAAAGTAGTCTACGGCCTTTTCTTCACCGCCCACCAAGTATCGGGAATACCGGCGGCGCAGGTCTTGAAGAACCCGACTTGGCGTCCCCGGGTGAAAGGCCAGATTAATAGGGCGCGTCTTTGTGGCTGCCGACATAATATACCTCGACGGTTATCACTTCCTTATGATGCTCCCAACAGGCTACAAAGCTGTGGTTGCCGGCCAGATGGCAGTGGTACTTGTTTTTCGATCCCATGAGTTTTCCATAATTGGTCCACTTGTGAGTGGCCTATCGGCCCGTCGTTTCTAAGCACGTCCATCAGGATATTGAACTTCTGTTGGAACTCCAGGGGTAGCTTCGAAAGTTGCTTTAGGGCGGACTTCCGGATGGTGACCTGATGTTCCACTTCCTGAACATACCCCAAAACGGGGTATAGGTCAAGTGGCAATCATCCGACACAAATAATTTTAGCTACCCTGGAAAGCGGAAAAATCAGCGATTTCTGCAACCAGGTTCCGGACCTTGCTTAATAATTGATGCCGTTGGGTTCTGAGGAATGAATCCAAATCGTTCACCATCACTGCATCAAAGAGCGCAGCCACGTCACCATGCAACTTTCCCACGGAATCTAAAACGGTTGAGTAGTCGTGAATGGCTAACGCTGCATGAACCTCTTGCTCAGCATGAAGTACGCTCTTGAGTAGATTACGCTCGGCCGGTTCCTTAAATGCATTCGCATTGGGTTCGCCTGTTGTGTCTTTGTGTATGATATTGGAGACGCGCTTGAAGGTCTCCGCGGCCTGGGCGAAGTTGGGGCGGCTGCGGAAGGCCTGCAGGGCCTTCAATCTTTCCACCAGATCGGTGAAATCGCGCCAGCCCGCCTTGGAATTGACCGCGGCGTCGATGGTGTCCTTGGCGAATCCTCCGGGCAAGCCGGGGCGCGGGGCCTCCTGGAACAGGTTTTTGGCCCGGCCCAGGAAGAACTCGAGGAGCTTGTCCTGGAGCCCTTCGATTTCCGCGGGCTTGAGGATGGGCGCGTAGATATCGTGGATGGCGTATTTGAGCACGGCGACGATGTCGATGCGGAAGCCCCGGTTCACGATGAGGGCCACGGAGGACCAGCACGCGCGGCGCAGGGCGTAGGGATCGGAGGAACCGGTGGGCGCCTTGCCTTTGGCGAACATGATGAGGAGCGAATCCAGGCGATCGGCGATGCCGACCAGGGCCGCCTCGTCGCTGCCGGGAAAGGTATCCTCCGCGTTACGGGGCAGGTATTGGTCGCGGATGCCGTCCGCGACCACCTGATCCAGTCCTTCGGCGATGGCATAGTAGCGGCCCATGATGCCTTGCAGCTCCGGGAACTCGCCGACCATATTGGTGGTCAAATCGCACTTCGCGAGGCGCGCGATCTGGCGCACCTTGTCCAGGCGGCCATAGGCCAGGCCGGCGTCCACGGCTTCCGCGGTCGCGGGAGCGGGGTGGAGGAGCTGGGCGATATGCACGGCCAGCTTCTCGGTGCGTTCGGCCTTGCGGGCCAAGGTGCCGTCCGGGCCGAGGTCGGCGAGGAAGGTGACCTTTTCCAAATCTTTCCCGCGCGATTCCAGGGTCCGCAGGCGATCCTCCTTGAGGAAGAACTCGGCGTCGGCGAAGCGGGCGCGCAGGACCTTCTCATTGCCTTCGCGGACCAAAGCGAAGTCCGTGCACTCCATATTCGAGACGGCGATGAAGGCGTTGGCGAGCTTTCCGTCCGCTTTTTCCATCGCGAAGTATTTCTGGTGCTCGCGCATTTCCGAGACCAGCACTTCTTCCGGCACTTCCAGGAGGCGCTCCGGGAAGCCGCCCAGGACGGGCACGGCGTATTCCAGCAGGTAGGTGACGGTATCGAGCAGATCCTCGTCCTTGCGCCAACGGAGCTTGGCTTTGGCGGCCGTCTCCTCGGTGAGCTTGCGGACCAGGGCTTTGCGTTCCTGCTGGTCGGCGAAGACCTTGGCGGCGCGCAGGGCCGACAGATAGGCCTCGCGGGGAGCGGTAACCGGCACGGCACGGTTGTGCAGGAAGCGGTGGCCCCGGCTTTCGGAGCCGGAATCGATGCCGGCGAAGGTCATGGGGATGACCTCGTCCCCGAGCAGGGCGGCCAGCCAGATGACCGGGCGGACGAAGGGCGTAACCTTGCCGTCACCCCAGACCATGGTCTTGTACCAATGGATCTCGGAAAAGACCTTGGGGAAGAGCTCGGAGAGGATGGCCAGGGCGTTGCGGCCCTTCTTCTCGCTCTGCGCGAACAGGTAATCGCCCCCCCCGATGGTGCGGATCTCGAGCTTGGACGGATCGATGCCGCCCTTCTGGGCGAAGGCGAGCGCGGCCTTGGTCCATTTGCCTTCCGCGTCCTTGGCCAGGTTGGCGGGCGGGCCCTTCAGCTCCAGCTTCTGATCGGGCGTGCCCGTCAGGATGGATCCGATGGAGATGGCGATGCGGCGCGGGGTCACGAAGATCTTGATGTCCTGCGCTTCCAGTTGGGTGGGTTCCAGGTGCTTCTGCAGCAGGGCCGGCAATTCGCGCAGGAGCGGCGCGAAGACGCGGGCGGGCATTTCCTCCACGCCGAGTTCGACCAGGAGGGGAACGCGCGCTACGGTGGCGGGGGCGCCGGAAGGCAAAGCCTTGGTTGCGGCGGCTGCGGCTAAGGTCGCGGCCGAGGCCGACAAGTCGGCGGCGGATTTGGCGCGGGCCCGCGCGAGCATGGGGAAACCCAGGTCCTCGCGGTTCTTCAACCAGGCTTCGGCCACACCCTTGGCCAAGGTGCGGACGCGCAGGATATAGCCCTGGCGTTCGTTCACGGAGATGGCGCCGCGGGCGTCCAGGAGGTTGAAGGAATGGCTGGCCTTGAGGCAATAGTCGAGCGCGGGCGCGGGCACGCCGGCCTCGCAGAGCCGTCGGCACTCGGCCTCATAGCTGCCGAACAGTTTGAGATGCATGTCCACGTCGGCAAGCTCGAAGTTATGCTTCGAGAATTGGACTTCATTCTGATGGTAGATGTCGCCGTAGGTGAAGCGATCGTTGTATTTGAGCGCGAAGACATTGTCGACCTTCTGCAGATACATGCAGAGGCGCTCGAGCCCATAGGTGATTTCGCCCATGATGGGATTGAGGGGAATGCCGCCCACCTGCTGGAAATAGGTGAACTGGGTGATCTCCATGCCGTCGAGCCAGACCTCCCAGCCCAGGCCCCAGGCGCCCAGGGTGGGGGACTCCCAATCGTCATGCACGAAACGGATATCGTGTTCCTCGGGCTTGATGCCGATTTCCTTCAGCGATCCGATATAGAGATCAAGGATATCGAGCGGGCTGGGTTTCAGCACCACCTGGAACTGAAAATAATGCTGCATCCGATTCGGGTTCTCGCCATAGCGGCCGTCCTTGGGGCGGCGGCAGGGTTCGATGAAGGCGGCGTCGAACGGTTCCGGTCCAAGCGAACGCAGGAAGGTGGAAGGATTGAAGGTGGCCGCACCCTTTTCCACATCGTAGGGCTGGGCCAGGAGGCAGCCGCGCCGGTTCCAATAGTTCTGCAGGGTTAGCACCAAATCCTGGAAATGCATCGAACCTCCAACTTCATCCCGGGCGCCGGCCGCAGGGGATGATAAAACCGATGGACAATTATCGGAACTTTTAAAAATGCCATTTTCGGCCCGAAACTTCCAGGCTTGGAGGGATTTGGGACCGATTAATATGGGATGGCGAGGGCGATGGCCCCTGCCCGGGAAGGGCGGTAAACCCTAGCCCAAAGCCTGCATGAAGTCCTCGAGCAGGTCTTCCGTATCCTCGATGCCCACCGACATGCGGATGAGGCCGTCCTCGATGCCCATGCTGGCGCGGCGTTCGGCGCCCATCTCGAAGAAGATGGTATGTGCCACGGGGATGACCAAGGTCCGGTTGTCCCCGAGGTTGCTGGAACAGATGGCCAGCTTGAGCCGGTTGAGGAAGGCGAAGGGCTCCACGTCCGCGGCGAGCACGAAGCTCACCAGGGCGCCGGGCCGCTTGAACAGCTCCTTGGCCAGCGAGTGCTGGGGATGGGATGGCAGGCCGGGATAGTGGACGCTCTTGATCTTGGGATGGGTTTCCAGGTACAGGGCCAGGCGCGCGGCATTGCCGCAGGAGCGGTCCATGCGTAACGCCAAGGTTTCCGATCCGACCGACAGGGTATGCGCGGATTCCGGGGCCATGGTCCCGCCGAAATCCCGGAGTCCCTTCTTCCGCAATTGCAGGAGCGCCCACAGGGCCGGATCCGATCCCGGGGTCTTATAGATGGGGAGCAGGTTGGGGAAACCCTTCCAGTCGAAGAGGCCCGTATCCGTCACGCTACCCCCCAGGGCGTTGCCGTGCCCGCCGATATACTTGGACAGCGAATTGACCGAGAAGGTGGCCTTCACGGTGCGCGGGAGGAAAAGGTAGGGCGAGGTGAGGGTATTGTCGATCACGTAGACGAGGCCCTTGGCCTCGCAGAGCGCGCCGATACGGGCGAGGTCCGCCACCTGGGTCACGGGATTGGCGATGGTCTCCGCGAGCACCATCCGCGTTTGCGGCTTGAGGGCCGCTTCCACGTTTTTGACCTCGGTGGCGTCCACAAAGGTGACCTCGATGCCGATGCCGGCCAAGGTATTCAGAAGGCTGTTGGTATTGCCGAACAGGTAGGAGCTGGAGACGATATGATCGCCCTTCTTGAGGAGCGCCGTGAAGATGGCGGCCAAGGCGGCCATGCCCGTCCCGAAGCACAAGGTGCCCACGCCCTGTTCCATGAGGGTGATCTTGGTCTCGAGCGCCGCGACCGTGGGGTTGGCCTGGCGCGCATAGGCATAGCCTTTGGCCGTGCCCTGGAATACGGCGGCCAAATCCTCCGCCTTCTCGTATCCGTAGGTGATGGAGGTGTGGATGGGCTTATGCAACGAACCGTGCTCCGGCTTGCCGAGGCGATCGGAATGGATGATGCCGGTTGTGAATCCCTGATTTTTCATGTCCGAACCCGCGCTTCCTTGCTCTTGATATCCGAAAAAAGATGATTTCCGTCAGAAGATGCCCAGGTTGAAGCCCGCGAAGTAGCGCGGATTCTTGACCTGGTCGATATAGTTTTGCCGGTCCTCGGGTGCGAACCCGATCTGCTCGAGGCTGGGAGACCCGTCGGCATTGGCCGATCCTCGATGGGGATAATCGTCCCAATAGAGATTGTCGGAGGTGAGCCTGTTCACGGGGATGAAGGCCTGGGCGAAAATCGTGAACGGCAATTGGTGGTATAGGTGGAAGTTCAGGGAGGCGCGCAATCCATAGTCGAGCAGGAGATAATGCTTGCCCGCATCCAGGTCGTGGTAAATTTTGTCCGGGGCCGAGATCAAGGTCGTGCCCCATTCGCCCAGGCCCGTGATCATGAATTGCTTGAGCGAGGTGGTGGGCAGGTCCGGAAGGAAAGCGCCCATCTTGATGGGGATCTGGATGCCGACCTGACCGAAAGCGAAGGAAGAGCCTTCCATGATATCGCGGCCGCGGTAGTTGAAGTTGTAGGGATAGCCGCCCAGCTTGTAGTAGCCGATGCGGTTGGACATGACCCACAGTCCCGGCTCCAGGTTGTCCACCACGGTCATGGTCGTAGGCGTCACGAAAATCGTATCGGCTCGGGTGGGCTCCTTGTTGAGGAAGGCGGAGCCTTCGGCATTCGCGAAGAGGGTGAAGGTTTTGCCGAAGGACAATAAGCCTCCGAGATTCAGATCGAAACTCCAGGGGTCGTACTGCGCCTGGGTCAAAGTGCTCTGCGGAGCCACCTCGCCGGCTTGGTTGAGCAGGTTGGCATTGGCCGAGTCCACGGGGGAGGCGCCGCCGGTTTCGAAGGTGGCCCACCATTTGTGGATCCCGGTGGAAATGTATCCTCCGGTGGGCAGGAAAGTTCCGAGCATGCCCTTGGACCCACTCCAGTTCAGGCCGGTGTTGAAATGCCGATGCTGCTGGGCGCCGCGAAGGATGGCGACATGTTCCTTGCCGACGCTGTCCTGGTTCGAAGTGAAGTTGTGGAAGACGAGGCTGCGATTGAAATCCTGATCGATGGTCTGGCGCCAGAAGTTCGCTTCCAAGGCGAAGTCGTAGGGAAGCGGCGACGCGGCCGAAACGGCATAGCGGCTGAACTCCGCATGGTAGGTATCCCTGCCCTTCGCCGAGAGGGAATCCGCTCCCCGGAAGCCGGCTTCATCGATAGGGATGACCTGATCGGCTTGGAGGATGTCATGATAGACCGAATAGTAAAGATCCGGCGTCCAGGCGGAACTGGTATGGCGGATGGTATTCGCGGAGATGGCGCCTTGGTAGGACAATTGGTAGTTCAGCGGATCCTTGAGATTGGCCCGCTTGGTGATGGCGCCGCTTACGCCCTGCATCCAGCCCCCATAGGCTTCGCCGAAGGTCAGGGAGAGGCCCAGAGCAACGTCGGTATACGATTGATCGCCCGAGATGAATTGCGGCTGCAGGGCCAGGTAGGGCGTGATGTCCAGCGCCGCCTTGGTGCCGGAGTACTCGCTCGTGTCGAAGGCAGTGGCATAATCCAACTTCTTCGGCTTGAACAAAGGCAGGGAATCCGTCGGGGCGGAAAGGATTTCCTGGGTGCGCGTGAGCGCCAGCGGCTGTTTGTAGATCTGGAAGCGCTGGTGACGGTAACCTTGGTAATACAGGGTCCCGTCATGCGGCAGGGCTTCCAGGGCCTGTCCCGATACGTGGGTGGCGCGATACACGGCCGAATCGCCCGGCACCTTGGCGAAAATATCGAAGACGCTATAAACGCTGTCCTCGGAATTCGAAGACCAGAAAAGAGTGTCGTTGGCGAAGCGGATGTTTTGGATGGAGCCGCGGCGCATCGGCGTGATGAAGGCGATATGCTGCGTCTTCGCGTAGTTGAGCGAATCGGGGAACAGGGCGGAATCCTTAGCTCCAAGGAAAGGATCGAAGCCGGGCGCCTCCGCGCTTATGGCCGCGATCGCTTCCCGGTCCTGGATGCCAAGAGTGAAGTAGATGGAGTCGCCCTTGGGCGTGTAGCGGGGATTGTAGACCTGCTCGCCGTTGGAGAAGTTGGTGAGCTGGATCGCGCGCCCCACCGAGTCCAGCACGGTCACGTTGCTGGAGCCGGACTTCTTCCGGGAATAGACGATGAGGTTGCGCGTGGGATGGTAGCTGGGATAGGCGGCGCGCTCTTCCCAGGTAAGCCGATGCCACTTGTCCTCTTCGTTTTCCTTGGAGAGGAATTCGTATTCCCAGATATCGGAATAGGCTGCGCTCTCATACTGCCGGGTGGTCAGCAGCCGGGTATCGTCATGGTTGAATTCCAAACCCGCTGATCCCGCCTTGTGGCTCCTTTCCACCTCGCCCTCGAGTCCGGGAAATTGCGCGCGCAGGTTTTGGCCGCGCGTTATCCCGCCCCAGGCCGGTTGCCGGATGAAATTCGGGATCCGGTTGCGCGCCAGACCGAGCAGAGGGTTGTCCGATCGCCGCATCGGCAGGCCGGACATCGGACCGGATTCCATGCTGATCCCGCGGGGCAGGGAAGGCGCCATCTCCGGATTGGGGGACGGGCCGGGAGAGGGATTGGCGGGCGCGGGAACCGTGGCGGGCTTGTCGGCGGGCTTCCCGGATTTGCTGACCTTGTCCTTTCCCACTTCCTTCCAGAAGATCCAATTCATCGGCGCGCGGCGATCGTCTTCATTGCCCAACCAGGCCATAAAGCGGCCGTCCGCGGAAATGGCCAGATCCTGTTGGTAGCCGCCCCGCATGTCCTTGTCCGCGAGCGTGTCCGTGGGGATCTCCTTGAAGTCCGCGTAACGATCCGCCAGGGACCGTTTGAAATCCTCGTAGAGATCCGGAAGCGGTTTCCCGAAAGTCTTTTCCACCGAATAGGAGAAGTTGAAAATCGGTTTGGGCCTGGCCAGTTCGCGCACCTTGTCCACGCCGAAACGATCCTTGAGGTACAGCAGGAAGGCGAAGCCCGTATTGTAGCAGCGCTCGCCCTGGGTCCAGTCCTCGTCGCTTTCGAAGGTCTCGATGAAATCCAGGGAAGGCAGGCTGCCCGTGAGATAAGCGTCGCGCAGGATCATGTCCCGCTGGGAATCCCAACTGTCATTGCCGTTCTGGGCCGCTTCGAATTGGGCGATGCCTTCCACGTACCAGGTGGGCGCCACCAACGGGATCCACGGGATCTGGAACGAGTAGTTGATGCGGTCCGCATAATTGTAGGTGCTGCCGAAGACGTTGACGGCGTCTACCGGAGAGAGAATGGCCGCGCGGCGGAGCGAAAAAACATGGGCCAGCTCATGGGTCACCACGTTGCGCACCCACGTCTGGCGGTTGCGCATGACCCAATCCATATGCGGCGCGAAAATCATCACGCGCGAGAAATTGTAGATGGCGAAGCCGTTGGCATCGTCCCCATCGTCGGTGATGACGATATCGATCCGCTCGTAATGGTTGTAACTGTCGTACGCCCTGGCCAAGGTGGGCCAGACGCTTTCCGCCACTTGCAGGACCTCGCCGCCCAGATTGGAATATTTCTTCTCGAACGCGACCCGATAATGGGGAGTTTCCAGGGTCAGCAATTTTTCCGCCGAGGCGGTCCGGATCCCCAAGGCCAGGGAGATCAAGAACAAGGCCGGAGCGAATCGGAATACGGGCTTTGGCCTGGGTTCCTTTTGCATAATCGCTGTTTGCAGGATCGCTTTTTGCATCGTTGAAAAGGTAGGAATTCGCCGGGGATCAGAGGAATCGCCGGGCCAGGCTCAGGGCCTGTTCGCCGTAGCTTCCGCCGAAAAGAAAATAGTGGTTCAAGACATGGTAAAGCTGGTACAGCGGGATGCGTTCGCGCCAACCCGGAGGCATCGGCCAGGCTTCCTGATAGGCGTCCAGGACCGGGTCCGGAAAGCCGCCAAAGAGCAGCATCATTCCCCATTCCGCTTCCCGATCCGAATAGGACACGGCCGGATCGACAAGCGCCGGGCCTGTCGCCCCCGCCAGGAAATTCCCGCTCCAAAGATCCCCATGGATGAGGGAAGGGGCGGGCGCATGCCCCAGCAATACGGGAAGCTTCTCCAGCAACCTTTGGAAATCCCGAATCGCCGCGGCGTCGAGGTCACCGCGTTTTTTGAGTTTGTCCACCAAGGTCCCCAGGCGATGGCGGGCGAAAAAAGTCGGCCAGTCGTCGGTCCAGGCATTCTCCTGCAAGGTGAGGCCGCAATAATTATCACTCGCGAATCCGAAACGTATCGCCGTGCCACGATGCGATTCCGTGCCGCGATGCAGTTCGGCGAGGCCGCGCCCGACCTTCTCCCAGACCTTGCGCGAAGTGGTTTCCAAGGACGGGATTAGATATTCCATCACCAGCAGCGCCGGACTTTTGTTTCCGCCATGTTCCGGTTCCATTTTTTCCGCCGCCACTCCCAGCACGCGGGGAATGCGCAGCGACGTTCCGCTGGTCGCGAGCGCTTCCAGGCCCTCCCTTTCCCGCGCGAAAAATCCGGGCGGGCTGTGCGGATTCCACTTGCAGAAAAAATCCCCTTCCGAGGTGCGCAGATGGAAGGTCTGGTTGATGGAGCCGCCGGGCACGGCATCCAGGCCGAGCAGATGGGGAAGCTTGCGGCCGCCGCTTTGGAAGGCCGCCTCCAGGGCGCGCCGGAAATCCTCAGGCGCTAAGGCCATGGCTTTTCAGTCGTCCATCCGGGGAGGCCTCGCCTTCCAGTGCGTCCAGCAGCCGGGTGCAGGAGCGGAGCAGGATGGCATAGACCTCGTCGAAATCGGCGGGGCCGCCATGATAAGGATCGGGAACATCCGGAGATTTGTCTTCGGCGGAATCGTAATCGCGCATGAGCTTGAGCTTGTCGCGCAAGTGGGGCTGGCTGGAGGGGCAGAGGGCATTGAGATTGGCGAGGTTGGATCGATCCATGGCCACTATGGTGTCGAACTCGCGGAAGTCCTGCGGCCGGACGAGCCTGCAGATGCTGGGCAGGGCGACGCCTTGGCGTTTGGCGGCGGCGATGGAGCGCGGATCCGGAGGTTGGCCGATATGCCAGTCGCCGGTGCCGGCGGAATCCACCTGGTACTTGTCCGCCAGGCCGCGTGCGCGGCAAAGATGGATGAAGATGCCTTCCGCGAGCGGCGAACGGCAGATATTGCCCAGGCAGACGAAAAGGATTTTATCGCTCATGATGATTTCAGAAACGGGATTTCGCCATAAAATATGAAATGTGACAGAAGGGACAAACCGACGGTGAAGTTGGAATGAAAATCAGAAGGAAAGCATTTCCTGGAGCTTGGCGGCCACGTCCTTCTGACGCATCAAGGTCTCGCCGATGAGGGCGGCCTGGACGCCGGCTTCCGCCAGGGCCTTGAGATCGGCGGCGGAATTGATCCCGGACTCGGCGACCACGGGAATGCCGGCGGGCACCAGGGGGCGAAGCTTGTAGGTATTCTGCAGATCCGTATGGAAGGTCTTGAGATCGCGATTGTTGATGCCGATGATGGTCGAGCCCGCGTCCACGGCGGCCTTGACTTCGTCCTCGGTATGCGCTTCCACGAGCGGCGTGAGTCCCAGCTCCTTGCCCAAGGCGATCAGCGAGGTCAATTGCTTGGGCTTGAGGCAGGCCACGATGAGGAGATAGGCGCTGGCTCCCAGGCACTTCGCCTCGAACACCTGGTAGGGATCCACGATGAAATCCTTGCGCAAGGTGGGCAGGGCCACGGCCCGCGAAATGTCGCGCAGGTATTTGTCATGGCCCATGAAATGGTCTTCTTCCGTGAGCACGGAAAGGGCGGAAGCGCCGCCGGCGAGATAGGCCTTGGCGATTTCGATTGGCTTGAAGTCCTGGCGGATGACGCCGCGCGAAGGCGAGGCTTTCTTCACTTCCGCGATCACGTGGATGCCGACGCCGCCGGAGGATGACGTCTTGGGCGCGCTCAGGATGGCGAGGAAATCCAGTTCCGGCGCGGGAAGCTTGCGGGCCTTGGCTTCCATGTCTTCCGAAGAGACGGAAAGCTTGAGGTCCACCACGCGGGCGGCCTTGGCTTTGAGGATCTTGTCGAGGATGGTGGCTGCCATGGTTATACGGAAATTATATCACGCAGGCAGGAAGGAGCGCGATAGGGAAATCCAAGCTTCCAGGACCTTGGCGGCGGCCCCTGAAGCCACGGACTGGCGGGCCAAGGCGATCCCGCCCTTATGATCCGGGGCCAACCCGCCCACATACAGGGCCGCGCCGGCGTTCAGGAGCACGATGTCCAGGGCCGGGCCGGGTTTGCCGGCCAATACACCACGAATGATGGTGGCATTCACCGTCGCGTCTCCGCCCTGGAGGTCGGCCTTGGTGCAGAGGTTGAAGCCCAGATCCTGGGGGTTCAAAATATATTCGGTCACGGCTCCAGTCTTGAGCTCCGCCACCTTGGTGGGCGCGGTGAGGCTGATCTCATCGAGGCCGTCCGTGCCCGCGACGACCATGACATGTTCCGATCCGAGCTCGTGCAGGACATCGGCCATGATGCGCGTAAGGTTCATATCGTAGACGCCGATGAGCTGGCGCTTGGCGCGGGCGGGATTCAGCATCGGGCCCATCATATTGAAAATGGTCCGCTGGCCGAGCTCCTGGCGGACGCCGCCCACATGCTTGAAGGAGGAGTGATGATTGCTCGCCAGCATGAAACCGATGCGGCATTTGTCGATGCACTCGCCCACCTGGTCGGGAGTCAAATCCAGGTTGATGCCCAATTCCTGGAGCACGTTGGCGCTGCCGCATTGGCTGGTCATGGCCCGGTTGCCGTGCTTGGCCACCGCCACTCCGCCTGCCGCCGCTACGATGGCCGCCGCGGTGGAAATATTGAACGATCCACTATGATCGCCGCCGGTGCCGCAAGTGTCCACCAGGGGCTTTGCACTAGTAGGAACCACCGTTGCCTTCTCGCGCAGGATGCTGACGGCCGCGGCGATTTCCTGCGGGGTCTCGCCCTTGATGCGCAAGGCCACCAGAAAGCCGCCGATCTGGGCGGGCGTCCATTTGCCTTCCATGATGCCGCCGATGGCGCCTTGCATTTCCGTGAAGGTGAGGCTCTCGCCCTTGATCAATTTTCCGAGCAGCGGAACCGGCATCAGTTCCCTTTCATTTCCAGGAAGTTCCGGATCATCTGCTTGCCGTGCTCGGTGAGGATGGATTCCGGATGGAATTGCAGTCCGAATATCGGCCGTTGCTTGTGGCGCAGCGCCATGATGAGTTCGCCTTGGGAACCGGCCCCGGTCTGGTCGGCCCCGACTTTGTCGGCCCCGACTTTGTCGGCCCCGACTTTGTCGGCCCCGGCTTTGTCGGCCCCGGCCCCGCCGGCTGCGGCTTGCAGGGCGGCCGCATCCTTGCAGGTCGCGGTGACCGCGAGTTCCTCGGGAAGGCCGTCGCTGGAGACGATGAGCGAATGGTAGCGCGTGGCGGTGAAGGCCGCGGGCAGGCCGCGAAAGAGGTACGCGCCGTCGTTCTCGATGAGGGCGGTCTTGCCATGCATGGGCGCGGGGGCGCGGATGACCTTGCCGCCGAAGGCCTGGCCGATGGCCTGATGGCCCAGGCAGACGCCGAGCAGGGGAATGGAGGCGGGAACGTCGCGGATCAGTTCCACGGAGATGCCGGCTTCGATGGGCGTGCACGGACCGGGCGAGACCACGATATGGGTGGGCTTGAGCTTGAGGATCTCCGGGACCGAAAACTCATCGTTGCGGACCACGCGCAAATCGGGATTGATCTCTCCCAGGTACTGGACGAGATTGAAGGTGAAGGAATCGTAGTTGTCGAGGACGAGGATCATCTTTGCAGCTTCCCGGCCAGCTCCACGGCGCGCATCACGGCCTTGGCCTTATGCTTGGTCTCTTCGTACTCGGCCTGCGGATCGGAATCCGCGACGATGCCGCCGCCGGCCTGCACGTATGCCGTTCCGTCCTTGAGCACCATGGTGCGGATGGCGATGCAGGAATCCAGGTTGCCGCGGAAGTCCATATAGCAGATGGATCCCCCGTAGAGCCCGCGGCGATGCGGTTCCAGGCCGTCGATGATTTCCATGGCCCGGATCTTGGGCGCGCCCGACAGCGTGCCGGCGGGCAGGCAGGACATCAAGGCCCGCAAGGGATGGATTTCCGGCTTCATCTTGCCTTCCACATCGGAAACGATATGCATGACATTGCTGAAGCGCTCGACATGCATGAAGTTTTTGACCCGCACGGTTCCGTACTGGGAAACCCGGCCGATATCGTTGCGGCCGAGATCGACCAACATCACATGCTCGGCGATTTCCTTCGCATCCGCGATGAGTTCCTTTTCCAGCGCCAGATCCTCGGCCTCGTCGCGGCCGCGGGGACGCGTGCCCGCTACCGGCTTGGTCTGGGCGAGTCCGTTCTGGACCTTGACCAGGGTCTCCGGCGAGGCGCCTACGATTTCGAAATCCCCATAGTCGAGGTAATACATATACGGCGAGGGATTGATGGTCCTGAGCGCGCGATAGATGGTCAGCGCATTCGCCGCGGGCCGCGTGGTGAAGCGCTGCGAAAGCACGATCTGGAAAGCATCGCCGGCCTTGATGTATTCCTTGCACTTGAGGACGCCGGCCTTGAAGCCCTCTTCCGTGAAGTTGGACTGCCATACGGGCACGGGAGGTTCTGCTGCCAAGGGCTCGGGGAGCAGGGCGGGCTTGGTCAGCTCCGCTTCCAGCGAGGCGATCTTGGCGGCGGCAGCGGCATAGGCCGCTTCCAAGGTGGGAAATTCATCCACCATGACATTGGAGACGATGCGGAGCTTGTGCTGGATATGATCGAAGACCAGAAAGGATTCGTAGATGCCGAAGTGCAAATCGGGAAGGTGGAAATCGTCCTTGCCCGTGGCCGGAATATCCTCGACCAGGCGGATGGCATCGTAACAGACAAAGCCGACCGCGCCGCCGGAAAAGGCCGGCAGGTCCGGATCGTCCACGCCGCGGAACCGGTCCATGAAGGTCTGCAGCTCCGCAAGCGTATCGCCCTCGATATCCCTGCGTTCCTTGCCGCGGATCTCCACATGGTTGCCCTTGGCGGAAAAAGTATAGAGCGGATCCTTGCCGAGGAAGGAGAAGCGCGCGAGCTTTTCGCCGACTTCCACGCTCTCAAGCAGGAAAACCCGATGCCCGGGTCGCTTCAGTTTGAGGAGGGCCGAGATCGGCGTGTCCAGATCCGGCAGGAACTCTTTATGGAGTGGGATTACATTCCCTTTGGCGGCCAGAGGCCTGATGTCTTCCAAGGTCTTCATGACGGCGCCACGGGCGTACCCGCTGGTCTCCAATGGGTTCAAGTTGCTAATATAGCATATAATATGAAGTCCTTCGCCAGATCGGCGCTCTGGGCGTTGGGGATTCCGATCCTGCTCGCGGCGGCGCTGGCCCATCCCACCTCAGCCTCCGGACCGGCCGTGAACCCGACTCCATTTTCCGGGTCGGTGAAGGTGTGGGTGCGCCTCAAGGACAAGGGTCCGGCCGATGGCGCTTCAGGCTATCGGGGGCCGAGCCAGGACCAGCCTCCGGGCCAACCTCGCGGCCAAAGCCGCGCCTATGAAGACCGTCCCGTATATGGACCCTACGTAGACAGCTTGCGGGCGTTGGGCTTCACTTGCGATACCCAACTGAAATGGCAGAACCTGGTTTCCGGTAGCATCGACCCGGCCCGGTTCACGCGCCTGCTGGCCCTGCCCTTCGTATCCAACGTATCCCGCTTTCCGCGCAAGGCCAAGGCTGCGCCGACCCTGCCGCATTTCCCCTCCGACTGGCACCCGCAGGGGTTGGGCAAGTCCGCCGCCGGAATCGATTATGGCCAAGGGCGCGCCCTGATGGAAAGCCTGCAGGTGGACCGCGTGCATGCCTGGATGGCCCACAAGGGCCTCCAGCCCGGCCAGGGACTGCGCATCGCCATCATCGACGCGGACTTCCACCTGGGGGCCCCGTTCTATAACGACCTTTTCGCGCAGGGGCGTATCCGCGATCAATGGGATTTCGTCGCCGATAAGCCCCAGTCCGTCGATCGGGAGCTGGCGAAGAGCCATGGGGGCGAATGCCTGTCCCTGATCGGAGGTAACCTGCCAGGTACCTTGGTGGGCGTGGCCCCGGCGGCGGAGTTCCTGCTCTACCGATCGGAGGACGATTCCAATGAGACCTTTGTCGAGGAGGATTATGTCGCCGCGGCCATCGAAAGGGCGGTCGATTCCGGGGCGCAGGTGATCAGCATCAGCCTGGGTTATCGATACGAATATTCCGACGGCCAGGCCGATCTCCCTTATTCCGATTTCGACGGACGCACTCGCCCTTCCTCCATCGCCGCCGTGGGTGCGGCCCGCCGCAACGTGGTCGTCTCCGTGGCCGTGGGCAATCTGCCGAGCGCCTCGCATATCCCCTACACGCCTTCCCTCTCCGCCCCGGCCGATGCGGACAGCATCCTGGCGGTGGGCATCGCCGACGCCTCACGGCGCAAATGCTTCTACTCCTGCACGGGACCCAGCGCGGACGGCCGAGTCAAGCCGGATGTGGCCTCCTTGGGATTGGGATCTTCCTGCACCATCCCTGTCGCCAATACCTTGTCCACGGGGGGATCCCTGGATCAATATGCGGGCACCAGCTTCGCGGCCCCGGTGGTGGCGGGTATCGCCGCGCTCCTGCGCCAGGCCCAACCGGATCTCAAGGCGGAAGGCATCCGGCAATCCCTCATCACCACCGCCGGCCAGTTCGCCCATCCCGATGGCGAGTTGGGGAATGGCGTGGTGGATGCCTGGGCCGCGCTCGCGAAAATCGCCGGGCCGAGCCTTCTGGATTTTTCCTCGACGGGGTGGGTGAGGCTCTACCATGCCGGGGGAATGCTCCCGCTCTTCATCCCTTGGGGATCGGGCCGGCCCCTCCCGAAATTCCACTTGATCGATCTTTCCGGTCGTAACATTCCCGTTACCCTACTGATCACCGGTCCCACCTTGCAGATCCAGCCCGAACACGACCTGCGCACCGGAGTCTACATGGCGCGCATCCGCTGACCCGGTGCGGATGCATGGCTGAACCTCGGGTCCTTTGGCCGGGGCCCGGAGCGGCGTCTGCCTCCCGAGGGTGAAGGCCGGTAACCGCAACGTTTCCCTCAAGATCGCGCTCTCGGGAAACGGCTAGCCGGGATTATTTGATAGGGTAGACCACGGTATCGACCCCGATTCTCGGGAGGGTATCGACGAGAGTGTCGATGATAGGCGGACGGCATTGCGTTTCCCAGCCTGTCGCATCGCCAACATAGATTGAGAATGCCGAATCCGTGACCGATCCCTCGAAACTATCCTTGCCGTCGAACTGGGCCCTATGGACCACGGACTTCACCACGACATAGATATTCGGGGCTCCATAATATATGGGGCCGGGAGGGTCCACCCAAATCCTGGTGGTGTCCACAGCGTAGTCCGTGGTGGGATGGGGTGGTTGCATGTAATTGATCATGTATTTGGGCGTCTCGAAGGTCAATTCCCAAACATGTCCCTGCCGGTGGCCGGTCACGTAATAACGTAGGCCGTTCGGCACGAGGAAGGATCCGGTGATTTCCCCCTCCATCCCCACCAGGTTAAGATCGCCGACCAGAAGCGAGTCTTTGGTCCCGAGGCTGAGTTTCCAGCAACCGTCGATATTGAGCGTGTCTTTCGGCAAGGTATCGATGGGAATGCAATTCGGCGATCCGGGCCAGCCTTCCACCTCCACGCAGATTTCCGCGCGGCCATTGCCCACGTCCCGTAACACCAAGGGTACGAAGACGGACTGCCCTCCCCCGATGTCCACGGTATAAGACCCTTCATGGGTCGTCATATTGTTTCGCGCCAACTTGCCGCGGAAAACCCGGCCGGGCCCGGCGGGGATATTCTCCAGGGTCAAGGTCTTGCCGCTGATCGCATAAGCATCCCAGCTCTGGGTCCGGGTGGCCATGCCCGGTCCGTCGATGGAAATCGTGAAGGTATAGGGCTCGATGGCTATGGGCCTGAAAGTGGACGAGGTGGCGGTTTTGGCCGCCGCTTGGAGGGCGGCCTCAGGGAGGGTCGGGAAGTGGATTTGCACCGATCCCACCGAATCCTGGGTGTCCGGAGAGGTGTTGTCCTTCATACATCCCAGTAGGGCCAGGCAGTTCGCAAAGGCTAAAAACAGGATTTTTTTCATAATCTTCCTCCATTGGGTGAGTGGATTATCGATAATATACACTACGGATTATAATTTAAATGAGCATAAAACGAAATAAAAACGATTTATATGAAATTAATAGAAATATAAATACACTACAAATCGCGAAATTGGCCTGAAATCGAGACATCGCCTCTGAAAAGTGAGTTCCGAAAAATGAATTCTAGGGTTGGGACGGCCTCGGCCGTCCTACGGGAGCGATGGAAGCGGTGGGGAGGATGAAGGGTTATGGAAGTGGGGGCGCGGGTCGGGCGAAGGTGCGAATCCTGATGATCCTCGTGGAAGGGGCGGCATAAATGCCGGTGCCGGTTCCATTCTCAGGGAACGGGCTGGGAGGTGCATCCACCTTAACTTCGAACTGGGCGGAGTCCGCCTGTAGATAGGGGCGATTCAAGAGGATGGCGAGGGTATCCCGGAAAGCGTGCGCGCCTTTATGATGGGTCACCTCGTCGCCCATGGATCCGTCGTTCCAGTTGTACCTCCAATGCACATCGCCGATCGAGTCCATCGCGTCCGTGAAGGAAAGCTCGAGATGCAGGCTGTCGCCGAGGAAGGCACTGTCCTCCAAGGCTCGGATGTCCATCACCCGGCGCGCTTTCCAGGCCCGGTGGTCCGAGGCGACGGAAAGCGCCGATTTCCGGCCGCCGAATTCGGGGAAACGCGAGGTGAGCGTCGCGATCGAATATAGGACGGAGAAGGGCATCTCTCCGATCACTCCACCCCTGACTTCGACCGGAAATGGATCACCCCCTTGATCCACGTAACGGCGCAAGGTATCCACGAAAAAAGTGTCGGCGAGAACGCCTCCTATCCTCGGGTAAACTTGCGAGCGATCGGTTCCCCGGTAGGCGCCGGATACGAGCCGGTAGCCCCGGAACCCGGTAATCGCAGCGCTACGCCACCGCACAGTTACGGTACCCGCGGCGCTATCGTAATCGGCATGCAGCCCGAGAGGCGGAGGCGGAAGGGTTTCCGGTTCCGGCTCCAGGGTATCGGTAGGCGCGGTTGCGGTGGCCCCCGCCGGGACCTGGACTTCCGCCACCCTGCCCGGCAGAAAACCTTCGGATCGGCAGACCAGGGAATAGTCGCCCGCGGGCACGCCGGTAATAGCGAAGTCCCCTTCGCTGTCGCTGGAGGCCAGGAAACCCGAGCCCGGGATGCCGCAAAGGATGCCTTCCCTATCCGGATACCAGGTGGCCACCTTGCCGATGATTCGTCCCGGCACTTCCAAGGTGTCGGTTCCCAGGTCCAGACCCGGGCTTCCCGGCGGAACCGCGAGACCCGGCCGAAACAATGTCAGCAGATGGAATTGAAAATCCGCTTGGAGGCCGTACTCACCTGCTTCCAGCCCGGGGAAGGCATAGCGCCCCTCGCCGTCGGTATAGGCGATGCGGGCTTCGGCCGGGGTCTCCGCGGATGAGGCGCCCGTTTTGGCCGCCATGGGGACCCGGGCTTCCCGGAGGACCCAGACCTTGGCGTCCGCGACGGGTTTTCCCGAGGCGTCCACCATGCGGCCGTACAATCCGGATGTCGGGACGGCAGGGCCCTCCGTAACATTCCGGTTACAAGCGGTCCCCGCTAGGGCGAATACGAAGGCGAATGCGGAGGCGAAAGGATGGCGGCCGGTCTTTTTCATTCCAAGGATCATTTCTCTGCTCCTATCGCTGCGCTTTTCGCGGCTATTTTCGCGGCGGCGCCTTGGGGAACGGGGGCGGCGAGAGGCGCTCCCCAAACCAGCGCCATCTTGAACGTAGAGTCCGGTCCGGCGGATCGGCCCAATTGGATCACGGCATCTATCATGGCGTATTCCCCCCTGAGCACGCTGGCGTCTATCACTTGGACCAAGGTGTCCTGGAATTCGCGGGCATTCGGATAGGTGATCTTGAGGGCGGGTTCAAAGTCGTTGCGGTTGGGCCCCCATAGGAATTTTCGCGCAGTGAGGAAGGAGTCCCGCCATCGGAATACCAGGCGTACGGTATCGCCGAGGGCGACCGGATCCCATTCCGGCCGGTTGTATGGATCGAGATGGCTGGCGTGGCCGATTTCATAGAGATCGTAGATCCGGTTTTGCGACCAGCGCTTTAGGTCCGAATCGATGCGGATGCTGGCCGGGAGTTCCCGCTGCCTATATGAGAAGGCCGAATAATCCTCGGCGGCGATGCTGTAGGTCACGGAGATGGCGAAGGGCGAGGGGGCCGCGCCATTATGGCCGGAGGCATAGCTGGCTGTATCCATATCGGTGTATCGCCAGAGGGAGTCGGTGAAAACGGTATCGTCCACATCGGCGCCTGCCATGGTGAACGGAGCCATGCCGAAATCATTGAAGGATTGCGCGGGGAGGGCAGTCAGGTGATAACGGTGGAATCCCGGAAAATGGCTGGGATGCCAATGCAAGGTCACCACGCCCCGGGCGGAATCGTATTCGGCGCGCAGGCCTTGCGGCGTCGGGGGCGGAGTCTCGGGAAGCGGCGGAAGGTACACAGCGTCGATGCGGCTCGCTTCGCCGGAATGGACCATGACCTTTTCCGAACGGACGGGCGAAAAACCCGCGAGTCTGCAGCTGAGGGCGTACTCTCCCTGGGGCACGCCACCCATGGTGAAATCCCCGGCGCTATCCGAGAGGGCGAGATAGGAAGTGCCGGGGATGGCGCAAACGATTCCACTCCGATCCGGGTACCAGGTGGTGGCTCGGCCCTGCAGGGTCCCGGGCTCGCGCAAGGTGTCCGCCCCCAGGTCGGCGGCCAATCCGGCTCCGGCATATTCGACTCCAACCCTGAGGAATACGCGGCTGCCGGCATCATCCTGCCCTTGCAGGGTATAGGCACCCGGCGCCATCTCGGTGAAAAGGTATCGTCCTTCGCCGTCCGTAACCGCGGATCGCACCGGCGGACCCGCGACTCCGGCCTTGGCCAAGGGGGGTAACTCCCGGGTGTCGGGCAAGACCGCCACCCTTGCGCCGCGCACCGGACGGCCGGACCCATCGACCACCGCGCCCCGCAGGATGTTTCCGGACGGATCCTCATCGGCGCCGGTATCGCCGGAACGGCAGCCTTGTCCCAGCAAAGCCAGGAGAGCCTGGGCGAGTCCAATCGTTTTCCGTATGCTGAAAGTTTTCATGGAAGCTTCCTTTTCCCGTTCAGGGCCGGTAGTACAAGGGTGTGCTCAAGGCGAGGAACTGCTCATCGTAATATCTGAGGAAGGGGCCTGTGGCCTCGACCTCGATGGATATGATTCCGTCCCTGACCATGGTTTCATCCGCAACCAGGACCAAGGTATCGGAGAAATCCTTCAAGGCGGGCGCGCGCACGACGATAAGGTCGGAGGGGTCGGTCGAATATGGGTTCTTTCGGTGCCAGCGCAGGGAGTCTACGGGATCCAGGTCGTCATGATAGACGGTCACGATCCGCAGGGTATCGCCCCGTGTTACGGTATCACCGGCATTATGGCCTAGCGCGAACATGGAGTAGGCATGGCGGCGGGACCAGAGGCGCCTGTCCGTCGTGACGGTCAAGGTCGCCCCGGAATTGGCCAGGAAGAAGGGCTGGCCGGCATCGGATCCTACCGGCATTACGGTATAGGTGTTTTCGAAGGCATAGGGCGGAGGAGTGCTGTCCGAATTGGTCTCCCGGAAGGCGGCCAGATCGAATCCCACATGACGCTCCAGGGTATCCGTCCAGGCAGTATCCTGCGTGGTACCCTCCGCACCGAAAATCCGGAATCCATCCCCGTAGTCCCGGGCCCGGATCCCGATGGCATCGCTCCAGACCCTAACCTGATAGGCGAAGGCGATCGGCCCCGGCCAGCGATGCCAGTGCAAGGTAACCTTCCCGGTGGCGCTGTCGTAAAGTGCCTGCAGCCCCTTGGGCGCAATCGACGTCGCGGAAACGTCGAACTTCAGGATTTTCGCCGGCAAAACGGCGCTGCGTCCGGCTTGCACGGCCACGCCGGTATCCTTTCCGAGGAGGTATCCGGGTAACCGATAGGTGACGTCATACCGTCCCTGGGGCAATCCGTTCAGGAGAAAGGCGCCGGAGCTGTCGCTCAATGCGATGAAGGACGTGCCCGGTATGCCGCAGAGGGCCCCAATGGGATCGCCGCCGTCGTCGGTGGCCACCTTGCCGCGGATGGCTCCCGGAGCGCGCAGGGTATCGGCGCCCGCATCTTCGGAGCCCCGGGCGGCATGAGCCACGCCGGGATGGAAGACCGACAGCGCTCCATCATGGTAATCGCCCTGCAGGTCGTACCGGCCGGCGGCCAAAGCCTTGAAGGCATAATGGCCCGCAGCATCGGTCTTGGCGATGGGAGTACCGAAGGGGAGATCTCCGCCGCCCGCGATCACGGGACCGCGCCCAGGTTGGAGCAGCCAGACCTGCGCGCCGGAGAGGGCTTGCCCGCGATCATCGACCAAGTCGCCTCGCAAGGCGTTCTCCGTGCCGGAACCGGATCCGCCGGAGTCTTCGACTGAACAGCACCAGAGCGATAGGGCGCAGAACAGGGCGGGCAGCAGGCGACGATCAAGCTTCATGGTTCTCCTCGGTATCGGTCAGCGGGAACAATTGCACGTTCACCTGATAGACGCCATGCACGCCCTGATCGGCGTCGGCGATATCCACCAGGGCTTTCCGGAATTCCCGGATCCGCTCTCGCGTCTGGGCGAAGCCCTCGGCCGAGAGGCTTAGGGTCAAGGTGGAAACGTCGCGGCCGGCCTTGGGAAACCGGTCGATGGACTCCTTGGCAAGGTCCATCATGGCCAATTGGAAACTGTGCACAAGGATGGGGGCGATGTCCTCCGGGGCCTGGATGAATCGTTCGGTGACTTCCAGCCGGCTTCCCGCCTTGCGCTTGAGCAGACCCATATCGAGAAGCAATTCCACGGCCTTCTTGGCCTCGCTCGCGGTGATGGCGGGCCGTAGCTTGCGTCCCAGGGCGCGGAAGTCCCCGTCGAAGCGATGGAAGTGGAGGAGCTCGCGCAGGGCGGAATAGTACCATTTTCCGAAGAACTCGATCTGCCCGGACCGGAGGCGGCGTAACTTGGAGGCTACGGCCGTATGCCCCAGGAGGCGTTCCAGGTGGCGCTTGCCCTCATCATGGGCGCGGCTATGCGCATAGAGCATCAGCTCTTCCAGGAAGGCGGACTCCTTGGGCTTCAGGCCCAGGATTGCGGCGAAGCGGAGGCCATCCGCCGGGGACAGCCTCCGCTGGCCTTGCAGGACCCGGGCCAGGAAGCCCGAGTCGCGCCCCAGCCGGGTAGCCAGGTAACGCAGGGAGTATTTGGCGTTCCCTGCCTTCTTCGCGGCGCAGGCATCGCGCAGGTAGGCGCGATAGTCCAGGTAGGCGAAGATATCGGGGTAAGCCATTTACGATCCGTTGCGCGGGTGTTGGAGATAATCTAACCCCTGCCCACGGGCGGAACCAGGTCGCGGAGGCAGTTTCCGCTGCCTGTTTGGCAGCACCGGAATTGGGATAATGCCATTATTGGCCAATAAATACAGGACTTACGGTCGGATGGGTGCGAAAAATATTTTTAATGCGGCTTATATTTGGAAATATTTTGGCAGCATGAAAAAGAAAGGAATGGATTAGGAGAAGGGTGTACGCCGCATGAGACCCCGCCCTGGCGGCGGGCCGCATTATCTGACTTTACCCGAAGTCGACCAAAGCGGGGCCGCCCAATCGTTCCCTACCCAAGGTCAACCAAAGCGGGGCCGCTTTATCTGACTTTATCCGAGATCGACTAAAGCGGCTTTCAACTTGCCGATCTTTTCCTTCTGCGAGCGGAGTTTTTCGCGTTCCGTCTCCACGATTTCCGCCGGGGCGCTTTTCACGAAGGCTTCATTGGAGAGCTTCTTTTCCTGCGCCATCGCGAAGCCTTCCACCTTGCCCAATTCCTTGGTCAGGCGCGTCTTTTCCGCGGCCATGTCCAGGATGCCTTCCAGCGGCATGAAGATGCGTCCGCCCGGGAACATGCCGGAGGCCGAGAAGGCGGGCTTGGCGGATTTGAGGTCCACGGTCAGGGACGAAATCCTCTCCAGGCTGGAGATGACGTCCTGATGGCGGTGGATCTTGGCCTGGAGGGTGGGATCGTCGCAGCTGATGCGCAGCTCCAGGCCCTGGGCCGGAGGCAGGGAATACTCGCCGCGGATGGCGCGCACCTCGTCCACGATCTTGAGGAGGAGGGCCATGGTCTCGACGGCTTCGGCTTTTTCGGATGCGCTCGCCTTGGACGTATCGGCTGTCGGCCACTGGGAGGTGATCAGCAGTTCGGCGGAACCCAGGTGGGAGCGAATCTCTTCCGTAATGAAGGGCATGAAGGGATGCAGGATGGTGATGAGCTTTTCCAGCACGGTGGCGAATACGGAGACGGCTTGTTTCTTGGCGGCCAAGGCTTCCGGCGATGCGGTTGCGGCATCCGCGGTGATGGCCTTCTTGCGGATCTCCAGATAGCTGGAGCAGAAATCGTCCCAAGTGAAACGATAGATGGCTTGCGCCGCCTCCGAGAACCGCAAGGCCGGGGGTTCCAGGCTTTCCGTCACCGTGCGGATGGTCTCATCCAATCGGCCCAGGATCCAGCGGTCGGCCAGATGCAGATCGGCGGGACGCAAAGGTTCCCGGTTTCCTTCCAGATGCGGATGCACGAAGCGCACGGCATTCCAGAGCTTATTGGCGAAGTTGCGGCCGGTCTCGAACTTGACCGGCGAGAGCTTGATGTCCTGGCCTTCCGTGGTCAGGATCATGAGCGCGAAACGCACCGCGTCGGCACCGTACTTGCCGATCATGTCGAGGGGATCGATGCCGTTGCCCTTGGACTTCGACATGCGCTGGCCCTTTTCGTCCAGGATGGTCCCGTTGATAAACACGGTATGGAAGGGCGTCTTGCCCAGGAATTTCAGGCCGGAGAAGATCATGCGCGCCACCCAGAAATAGATGATGCCGCGATCGGTGACGAGCACGTCGGTGGGATAATGGGTCGCGAGTTCCGGCGTCTTATCCGGCCAGCCCAAGGTGCTGAAGGGCCACAGGGCGCTGGAGAACCAGGTGTCGAGCACGTCCTCTTCCTGGACCAGCACGGCCGCAGTACCATATTTCTTGGTCGCCTGGGCGCGGGCCTCCTCGGCGGTGCGGGCCACCACGAAGGGCGTATCCTGCCGGCGCTTGCCGTCGGTCTCGGAGATCACGTACCAGGCCGGGATCTGATGTCCCCACCAGAGCTGCCGCGAGATGCACCAGTCCTTGAAAGGCTCCAGCCAGGCGCGGTAGGTCTTGGTGTACCGCTCGGGCACGAAACGGGTCTCGCCCTTCTCGACCACTTCCAGCGCG
>DAINDC010000017.1:0-2286 GCA_036732085.1 Fibrobacterota bacterium
GCACTCCAGCCGGCGCATCCGGCCTGCCCGGAGTGGGGTTCGGCAACGGTTTGCGCGTCATCTTGAAGGCCAAGGGAGTCCTGGCTTTGATGGCCGATCAGCTACCCGGTCCGCCTTCGGAATCGGATTATCTGCATCCATGGCAGGGTCTCGGAGTACCCCATCCGTCGCGGCTGCTCGACTTCCTGGTGAAGAACGATTTCCTGTTCCTTCCCGTTTCCACTTCCCTGCGTGCGGATGGGAAGTCCGACTTCCGATTCCATGCGGCCTGGGATTCCCAGGTGAAGACCGGAGGCATTCCGGACTTGCAAGCGTACCTTGGCGCATTCCTGGCAGCGGGAATATCCGCTGCTCCGGAGCAATGGAACTGGTCCTATCCGAAGATCCGGTCGCAACCCGCTTGAAGCAATCCTAAGGCCGTCCACCGAGGGACGGCCAGAATGGGGTCGATGAGACCCCTGCCTTGGAGACTAGCGGTAATCCGCCGGGAGCATGTCCTGGTCGCCGCCATGCTTCCGGAAGGCCTTGAAGTAATCCTTGGCCTCCTTCTTCTGGTACTTCTTGTCGGCGACGACGCCGGCATAGTAGTACGGCGTCGCCTCGTCCGGGCAGATGGAGATGGCATAGGTGCTGTTCGATTTGCTCGTCTCGTAATTGCCGGCCGCGAAATTGATCTTGGCCGATCCGATGAGCAGGTCGCAGGAATTGGGATTGCCTTCGAGCGCCTTCTTGGCGAGCTGGAGGGCGTCCTGTTTCTTATTCTGCGCCAACAGCACGTCTCCCAGGGCCACCACCGCCATGGAGTTGCCCGGCTGCAGTTCCAGGGCCCGCCGCGCATGCTTTTCGGCCTCATTGGGCTTACGCATCTTGAGCAGGACCTTGGCCCAAAGGCTCAAAGCCTCGGGGCTTTCTTCGATTTTGGACGACTTCTGCAGGAAGTTCTCGGCGGCCTCATACTTCTTTTCCGATTCGAAGGCCATAGCCAAGCCCAGGAATCCCCTGGCCTGGTTGGCGGGATTCGAATGCTGCGACAGCTCCTTGAAGTAGTTCTTGGCATCCGCGGTGCTTCCATCCCGAAGCAGGCATAATCCGATATGGTAGACGGCGTCCATGAGATCAGGATTGTACTTGAGGGCCATGTCGAAGTCCCTTTTGGCCTTCCCGTAGTTCTTGTCCTGGTAGTAGGTGAGGCCGCGATAATGGTAATAGGCCGCATTGTACTTGTTGAGACGGATTAGACGTTCCAGGACATCCCGGGCCTTGTCCGTCTCATGCGAGGCCAGACGGGCCTTGGCGAGTGCGAACTGCACCGAGGAATCCTGCTGGAAATCCGAGCCTTCGATGGTATGGATGGCTTCTCGATAGTTGCCCTTGTTGATCTGCAGCTCCGCCAGCTTGGCTAGCACGTTCGCGGATGGGTCCTTGGCGAATACGGCGTTGAACTCCGTCAAGGCGGCTTCGTTCTTGCCCTGCCTCATCAGGCAATCGCCGTACATGAGGCGGCCGGATGAGGAGAGGTTGGTACGCACCGGCTCCAGGAGGCGGGCGGCCTTGTCGAACTCGTCCTTGTTGTAGTTCATACGCGCCAGCGCCTCGGCATAATCGCCATTGGCCGGGGCCAGGATCTGCGCCTTCTTGAAATAATCCTCGGCGACGCCGGGCTGGTTGCGATCGGAAGCGATCTGGCCGAGCCAGTAATAGGCGAGGTGGTTGCGGGGATCCTTTTTCACCATCTCCGAAAGGATGGACTCCGCCTTGTCGACATTGCCCTCCTCCTTATAGATGCGGGCGAGGCTGGTCATGACGCGCGGGCTCTTCTCGCCCAGGTCCACGGCACGCTGGAAGGCGCGCTTGGCCTCATCGATATGCTTGATCTCGAGCAGGGCGTTGCCGTAATTGGCCCAGACGCTCTTGTCGATATTCTTGCCGGTGGCCGTGACGCGCGCATAGAGCGCGGCGGCATCCGCATACTTGCGATCCGCGAACCGGATCTCGGCGAGGGCGGAAGCGGCTTCGACATTGCCGGAGTCCAGGCGGACGACGTCGGCATAGGCGGCGGGCAACTCATCCGAGGCATTGAGTTCCTTGGACATCTGCATCTTGGCGATCGCGATGGGCAAGCTGGTCTGCTGGAGCTTGAAGGCCTTCTTATAAGCCGCCAAGGCGGGCGCGAAGTGCTTTTCGCTGCGATAGGCATCGCCCAGGTAACGCCAGCCGGTGGCGCTATCCGGATACTTTGCGAGTCCCGTCTCCAGCATCCGGGTCGCCCGCGCATAATCCTTGCGG
>DAINDC010000017.1:2296-9623 GCA_036732085.1 Fibrobacterota bacterium
AAGATGCCCGGGACCCCGAGGATGCGGCCGACCTCGTAGGCCAGGATCATGCCCAGGTTCATATTGGAAGCAGGATGCGACGGCATCTTCTTCAGGATCATCTCGTACTGCGCTTCCGCCTTTTTGACGTCGCCCTTCTGGCGGTAGAGTTCGGCCAGTTCCACGCGATAGTCGTAGTTCTGGGGCTCGGCCGCGATCAGGCGTTCGAGGATGGCGCGGGTGCCGGTCTCGTCATTGGTCTTCTTGTAGAGGTTGTACAGTTCCACCAGGACCTTGGTGTCCTTGGTCTTGGTGTAATAATCCTCGTAGACCTTGATGGCTTGTTCCGGTTCCTTATTCGCGATATAGGCTTGGCCCAGCATGCTGAGCACGTCGGCGCGTTTCATATCGGCGCGGGTCAGGTTGTTGATGGTCCCCTGCCAGTTCTTCTCATCGTAATAGATCTTGCCCAGATAGTAGCAGGCCTCTTCCGATGGATTGGTGCGGGTATAGGTCTCCAGGATTTCCTTCGCCTTGGCCCGGTTCTTGGTCTCGTAGAACAGGATGGCAAGGGGCAGGGACTGCTTGGCTTCGTCCGGGTACTTGCGGATGAGCTGCGGACCCAGGGCCGCGGCGCGATCGCGTTGTCCCAGTTTGAAGTAGCCGTCGAGGAGCAGGAAGGACATCTCCGCATTGAGGGAGTCCTTCACGTTTGGGCGCTCCAGGATACGGACGGCTTCGGCCGGGCTCTTGAGGTCGGATTCGAGACGGGCCAAGGAGAACGCATAATCCCTGTTCAGCGGCCTCAGGGCGAAGAGGGTGCGCAGGCGTTCGCGCGCCATGCCCTTGTTCTTATCGGCCAGGTAGATATTGTACAGAGCCGAATTGATGGATTCATCGTTCCGGATGCTCTTGTCCGCGATAAGCAAGGGCGTCTTCGCCTTGGCCGCCTGGCCGGTAGCGAAGAGGGTCAAGCCGAATTCCTTCTGATACACCGGATTGGTGGGGCTCAGCGCCACCGCCTTGGTCAGGAGCTCCAGCGCCTTGTCCTTGTTTCCCACCTTCTTATTGGCCATGGCGGCACGATAGGCGAGGTCTCCGTTCCGGGGCGTGAGCGCGGAAAGGTGTTCCAGGGCTTCGGCCAGCTTGGCATCGTTCTTGGACTGCGTGTACAGGTCTACCAGCAGGGACCAGGGACGGACCTGATCCGGTTCCATCGCGACCCAGCGCTGCAGCAGGCCGGTGGCCATGTCGGTCTTGGCCTGGGCCACGGCAATCTCGGAAGCGTTCCGCAGGGACGGCAGGTGGTTGTGATCCTTGGCCAGGATTTCATTATAGAGATCCAGCGCCTTCGCGGTCTTTCCCAAGGTCAGGGCATAGTCGAACTTGAGATCGGTATCTTCGGGGAAGGACTCATAGCCCTGCTTGAGCAGGCCCGCGCGATAGGGGGAATCATGGTCCTTGGCATATTTGTAAACCTTGTCGAAGAGGCCGCGATCTTTCTTGTCGTTGTGGGCGGCTTCGAAATAAGCCTCATTGGCCGGGCCGGTCTTTTTCTGGAAGGCGTACAGATCGCCCAGGGGTTCGGCCAGATCCTTGTCCTGCTTGGCTTCCTGGACCAGGAAGGGCATGAAGGGCGCCATCTTGGCGAGCGCGCCCTTCTTATAGTAGGACTTCAGCAGGATGACCTTGCCGCGGCGGTATTCCGGATGGAGCTTCACCTGGCGCTCGATGCCGGCGATATTGCCGGAACGGACATAATCCACTTCCGCCAATTGGAAAGCATAGACCGGCTCCACCTTCTTCTCGCGGTTCAGGCGCACCAAGGCGTCCATGAGGTTGGCAGTATCCTTCTGCTGATCGGCCAGGCGATGCATGGAACGCAGCGCGGTCGCGTCGCCGGCATTGCGGCTCACCCACTCCGCGTATTCCTGCAAGGCGCCCTTGAAGTCCTTGGACTTCTCCTTCTCGACGGCGAGGACGAGCTGGTAGCCCTTGTATTTGGGATCCACGGTCACGATGCGATCCACGGTGGCGACATAACCCTTCTGGTTGCCTTCCGTCTTGTAGATATTGGCGACCGTCTCCAGGAGGACCAGGTTGTTGGGATCGGTCAAGAGTCGCTTCTCATAGAGGCCACGGGCCTTGGCGGTCTGGCCGGAACGCATGAAGGCATCCGATACCATGGGTTCGGTGGAGGCCAAGGTCGAATCGCCCTTGAGCAGCCAATCCCATTCCTTGGCGGAACCGAGATAATCGGAGTTCAGGAAGTAGGCCTGCGCCAGCTTCTTGCGCTCCTCCACGCTCGGACCGCTCAGGTTCAGGAACTTGAAGAGCGGGAGGTTGGCCTTGATCTCCTCCTTCGTGTCCACGCTGCGCGAGTAGGCGCGGGCATAAGTGAGATTGTTCGGATCGAGCTGGTAGGCGCGATGGAATTTCTCGACGGATTCCTTGTCCTTATGCAGTTTGATCTGGGTCTCGCCCAATCGGTTCCAGAGCTTGGCATTGGCCGGACTGCTCTTGACGGCATTGCCGAGGGACTTTTCCGCCTCCTCGTAATTGCCGCGGTCGAAGTAGAGATTGCCGAGTTCCAGATCGTAACGCGAACGGGTGGCCGGTTCCAGCAGCACGAGCTTCTCCAACACCTGGATGTAGGTGTCTTCCTGGCCCGGACGCTTGGCGACGAGGGGCAGGAGGAAACGCCAGCCCTCGGCGCCGCGGGGATTCTTCTCCAGCCACTGGCGCGCATGCACGATGGCCATGGAGGTGTCCTTCACCTCGAGATCCAATTCGGCGAGTTTCATCGACCACTTCAAGGCTCCCAGGGAATCCACGGCGGTCAGGCTGCGGATGGCGTCGCGCAGTTTCTCGGCGGGCTTCTTGGTGGCGAGGTAGCTATTAACGCGGATCTCGTTGACGGCCTTGTCGTTCGGGGTCGTAACCAGGTACTTGTCGGCCAGGCTCCCGGACAGTTCGAAGTTCTTGGCGTCGTAGAGGGTAACCACGGCGTCACGGTTGCCTACCAGCAGCGTGGGCATCTTCGCATAGACCTCGGCGAAGAAGCGGGCGGCCATCACGGAATTCTTCTTCTTGGCATAACCGCGGGCCACCAGGGCCTGCAATTCCGGGCGGGCGGCGGGCTGCAAGGCCATCTTCTCCAAGGCGGGGAAGTTGTCCATGATCTGCTGATCGCTGACGATAGTACGTGGCAAGAGCGCGGCGTATTCGGCATTGAGCGGCTGGTTGCGGACGGCCTTGGTGACATAGACATAGGCGCGATCGCGATCGCCATCGGCCAGGAAGAGTTTCGCCAGTTGGAACTGGGCCTGGTGGGCGGTGGGATCGTTCTTGTCGATATTCAGCAGGACCTCGCGCAATTCCGGAGTCCGGTTCTGGGCGGTGAGAAGTTCCACCACCTTGGTCTGCACCAGCTTGTTGCGGGGGTCTAGAGCCAGGGACTTCTGGTACATGTCCGCGGCTTTGTCCATGAGCTTCTGGTCTTCATAGAGCTTGGCCAGTTGGAGCGGGAATTCCTTCCGCTGAGGGTAGAAGCGCACCAGCTGTTCCAGGTCTTCGGTCATGCGCTGCTTGTTGGCCATCTGGGTATGCACGGCCAAAGCCTGTTCCCAAACCTTGGGCTCCTTGGGCTCGATATTGATCCACTTGTCCAGCAATGCTGACGCGGCCGCGGTCTGCTGCAGGGCGAGGGCGATGTCCAGCGCGCGGGCCACGACCTTGACGTCATTGTCCTTGGCGAGGATTTCCTGGTAGACCGCCAGGGCCTTGGGAGTCTTGCCCAGGGTGGCGGCATAGGAGCGCTTGATATCCATGTCATCGGGGAAGGACTCGTATCCGATACGGAGGATATCCGGGAGGTACGGGGAGGCATTGGCCGCCGAGTATTTGTAGACCTTGCCGTAGGTGTCCCTGCTCTTCGGATTCGAAACGAGCAGATCATGATAAGCGGTATTGGCGAGGGCCGTCTTCTTCTGCATGGAATAGAGATCGGCCAGCGGTTCCAGGAGGGTCTTGTCGGTCTTGGATTCCACCAGGAGGAAACCCTGGAAAGGCACGAGCTTAATCTTGGCGTTCTGCCGGATGTACTCGCGCACCAGGATGGCCTTGCCGCGCTTGTATTCGGGATGGACCTTGACCAGCTTCTCGACGCCGGCGACGTTCCCGGAACGGGTGAAGTCGATTTCGGCGAGCTGGAACTTGTACTGGTTGTCCACGTTCTTCTCGCGGTTCAACCGGACCAAGGCGTCCATCAACTGGGTGGTATCCTTCTGCTGTTCCGCCAGGCGATGCATGGCCTTCAGGGAATTCAGGTCGGCGGGATTGCGTGAAACCCATTGGCCATATTCCTCCAAGGCGCCCTTATAATCCTTGGCCTTTTCCTTTTCGGTGGCCAGCACCAGTTGGTAGCCTTTGTACTTGGGATCCACGGTCACGATTTTCTCGATGGTGGCCAGGTAACCGGCCTGGTTCACTTCCTGCTTATAGATGGCGGCCACCGTTTCCAGCATGGCCAGATTGTTGGGATCCTGCTGTAGGCGCTGCTCATATAGGCCGCGGGCCTTGGCGGTCTGGCCCGAACGCATATAGGCGTCGGCGACCATTGGTTCGGTCCCGGCCAGGTTGGGGTCCCCCTTGAGGAGGAAATCCCATTCCTTCGCGGAGTTGGCATAGTCGCCGGTCAGGAAATAAGCCTGGGCCAGCTTCTTGTGTTCGTCCACGCTCGGGCCGTTCTGGGAGAGCAATTGGAACAAAGGCAGGTTGACCTTGATCTCGTCCTTGGTATCCACCGTGGTCGCATAGGCGCGGGCATAGGTCAGGTTCTTGGGATCGAGCTGATAGGCGCGCTGGTATTTGCCGGCGGCGTCCTTGTCCTTACGGAGCTTGACCTCGGTCTCGCCGAGATTGAACCAGAGCTGGGCATTGGCGGGGTTGCCCTTGGAAGCATTGAGCAGGGATTTTTCCGCCTCCTCGTAATTGCCCTTGGCCAGGTAGATCTTGCCGAGTTCGAGATCATAGCGGGCCCGGTTGGCCGGTTCCAAAAGCACCAGCTTCTCGAGCACCTGGATATAGGTGTCCTCCTGGCCGGCGCGCTTGGCGACGAGGGGAAGCAGGAAACGCCAGCCGTCCGCGCCCTTGGGATTCTTCTCCAGCCATTCCTTGGCATGATCGATGGCGGCGGCGGTGTCGCGGGCCGCGATGTCGAGTTCGGCGAGCCGCATCGACCATTTGGACGCGCCGTCCGGATCGATCGCGGCAAGGCCCTTGATGGCATCGCGGAGCTTATCGGCGGGCTTCCGGGTGGCCATGAAGGCATTGACCTCGATCTCGTGGATCTGGCGATCCTTGTCGTCGGTGGCGAGGTATTTCTCGGCGAGCGCGCCCGATAATTCGAAATTCTTGGCGTCATTCAGGGTAACCACGGCGTCACGCTGGCCTTCGACAAGCTTGGGATTCTTGGCATAGGCGTCGGCATAGAGCCGGGCGGCCAGAGGGACGTTCTTGCGCTTGGCGAATCCGCGGGCCATCATGGCCTGGAGTTCGGGCTTGGCGCCGGGCAGCACGGCGGCCTTCTCCAGGGCCGTGAAATGGGCGTCGACCTGCTCATCGCTGGTCACGACGGACGGAAGCAAGGCAAGGTATTCCGGATTGGCCGGCTGGTTGCGGAGGGCCTTCTCCAGGTAGACATAAGCCTTGTCCTTGTCGCCCTCGGCCAGGAAATTCTTGGCGAGTTGGAATTGGGCTTGGTGCGCGGTGGGATCGGCATCGTCCATCTTCATGAGCAAGGCCTTCAACTGATCCTTGTCGCCCTTGGCGGAATACAGTTGGAAGAGTTTGGACTGGACGGCCTTGTCCTTCGGATCGGCCTCCATGATTTTCGCATAGACATCGGCGGCCTTGTCCGACTGCTTCATCTCCTCGTAGACGGCTGCCAGGCGCAAAGCCAGCTTCTTGTCGGCGGGATCGGCAGTATGCGCCTGTTCGAAGAAGGGAAGCGCTAGGTCGGCCTGCTTGTTCGCATAGAGGAGTTCGGCGACCTTGAGATTCAGGGCCTTGTCGGCGGGCGCGTCCTTCGCCAGCTTCTGGTAGATCTTGAGGGCCTCGGGGGCATTGCCGGCGGCTTCATAGACCTGGGCGAGAGCCAGGGCCTGCTTGGTGTCGTCCGGGTTCAGCTGTAGGTAACGTACGCGATACTCGATGGATTTGGGGCTCTTCTTGTCGTACAGGCCGATGAGTTCGACCAGCAGGGGCGCGTCCTTGGGGTTCTTGGCGAGCTGCAGCTCCAGCATCGGGATCAGCTTTTCCCTCAGCAGGGGCTGACGATAGTACTCGATTAGGAATGCCAGGGCGTCATCCGCATCCGGATACTTGGCGAGATAGGCTTCGTACTGGGCCACGGCCTTGGCGCGCAGCTTGGATTCAAGCAAAGTCTTGATGTACTTGCCCCAATCGGCGCGATCGGAAGCGATGGTGGGGATCCGCTGGAAATATTTCAAGGCGGAAGCGTAGTCCTGCAACTCGAATTCGGACAAGGCCATCATCCGGATGGCGGACGGGGTCATGACCTTCAGCTTGCCCAGGTTGGCTACGACGCCGCGGAAATTCCATTGCTTGAAATCGATGACGGCCTCGGCCTCGATCAAACGGGGATCGGGAAGCTTGGAGGTCGCGCGCTTGTCCTGGATCTTGGCCAGCACGGCGGCGGTATCGACCTTGGCGGGTTGCTGGGCGATGAGGGCCGACACCTGTTCCTGGAATTGGCGCTCGGCTTCCGCCTTGGCTTTCCTATCCGCTTCCAAGGCTGCGAGTCGTTCCGCTTCCGCCTTGGCTTTGCGTTCCGCTTCCTCACGGGCCAGTTTCGCGGCCTCTTCCTTGGCGATGCGATCGGCTTCGGCCTTGGCCCTGCGCTCCGCTTCCACGCGTGCGAGGCTGTCAGCCCGGGCCTGCGCCTTGCGGGTAGCCTCTTCACGCGCCAAACGCGCAGCCTCTTCCTTCGCCTTGCGCTCTTCTTCCAGACGGACTTTGCGCTCCTCTTCGGCGCGGGCCAGGCTGTCCAAGCGCTCCTTGGCCCGGCGGTCGGCTTCGATCTTGGCGAGGCGCGCGGCCTCTTCCTTGGCCTTGCGTTCTTCCTCGAGCTTGGCCAAGCGGGCCGTTTCCGCCGCGGCCTTGGCCACGGCTACGCTATCCGCATGTTCCTTCGCCCGGCGCAAAGCCTCTTCACGCGCGAGGCGCGCGGCTTCTTCCTTCGCCTTGCGATCGGCTTCGGCTGCGGCCAACTTTTGCGCCCGGTCCTGAGCCAGGCTATCGGCACGTGCCTTGGCGCGGCGGGCGG
>DAINDC010000017.1:9633-11497 GCA_036732085.1 Fibrobacterota bacterium
CCTCACGGGCTTTCTTTTCCGCAGCGGCAGCGGCCAACTTCTCGGCCTGAACCTGGGCCAGGCTGTCCGCACGCACCTTAGCCAAGCGGGCGGCTTCTTCCTTCGCCAGTCGTTGTGCCTCTAGCTTGGCCTTGCGATCCGCCTCGGCAGCTGCCGCTCTTTCAGCCTGAACCTGCGCCAGGCTATCCGCCCGGACCTTGGCCAAACGCGCAGCCTCTTCCTTCGCAATACGCAGCGCTTCCAACTTCGCTTTACGATCCGCTTCCGCAGCGGCGGCCTTTGCAATCTGGGCCTGGGCGAGGCTATCCGCCCGCGCCTTGGCCAGACGTGCGGCCTCTTCCTTCGACAGACGCAGGGCTTCCGCCTTCGCCTTGCGATCCGCTTCCGCCGCCGCAAGCCTCTCGGCCTTCACCTGCGCGAGACTATCCGCTTTGACCTTGGCCACGCGGACGGAATCTTCCTTCGCGAGACGGAGCGCCTCCAGCTTCGCCTTGTGATCCGCTTCCGCAGCGGCGGCCTTCTCGGCCTGGACCACGGCCAAGCTATCCGCCCGCGCCTTCGCCAGGCGAGCGGCTTCTTCTTTCGCCAATTTCAGGGCTTCGGCTTTCGCCTTGCGATCCGCTTCCGCGGCCGCCGTCTTTTCAGCTTGAACTTGAGCCAAGCTATCGGACCGTTCCTTGGCCTTGCGGGCCGATTCTTCCTTCGCCAATCGCAGCGCTTCCGCCTTGGCTTTCAGATTCGCTTCCGCCAAAGCCTTTTTCTCCGCTTGAGCTTGGACCAAGCTATCGGCATGAGCCTTGGTCCTGCGGGCCGCTTCTTCCTTGGCCAATCGCAGCGCTTCCAACTTGGCCTTGCGTTCAGCTTCCGCCAGCGCAGCTTTTTCCGCATGGGCCTGGGCTAGGCTGTCCGCATGCTCTTTGACCTTGCGGGCGGTTTCTTCGCGGGCCAGGCGCAGGGCTTCGACCTTCGCTACCTGATTCGCGGAATCAATCGCTTTCTTGCTCGCTTGCGCGGCGACCAGGCTGTCATTGCGTTCCTTGGCCTTGCGGGCCGCATCCTCGCGGGCCAGACGGGCCGCCTCATCCTTGGCCTTCTTGTCGGCTTCGGCCGCCGCCTTCTTTTCCGCCATGGCCTGGGCCACGCTATCCGCATGGGTCTTGGCTTTCACGGCCGCTTCTTCCTTCGCCAATCGAAGCGCTTCGGCCTTGGCCTTGCGATCCGCTTCCGCCGTTGCAACCTTCTGGGCCTGCGCTTGAGCCAGACTATCAGAATGCGCCTTCGCCTTGCGGGCAGCATCTTCGCCCGCCAGACGGATGGCTTCATCCTTGGCCTTCTTATCCGCTTGCGCCTGCGCCGCGCTATCGGCACGTTGCTTGGCCTTGGCGGCGACCGCATCCTTGGCGAGGCGGGCAGCCTCATCCTTGGCGAGCTTGTCGGCATCTGCCTTGGCTTTCTTTTCCGCCTGTGCCTGAGCCAAAGAATCCGCGTGATCCTTGGCCTTCGCGGTGGCGGCTTCCTTTGCGGCTTTTGCGACCTCTTCCTTCGCTACTTTTTCCGCATCGGCCTTGGCCTTGTTTTCAGCATCGGCCTTAGTCTTGGCTTCCGCGGCCGCGGCGGCGGCATCCGCAGTCTTTTTGTCGAGGCTGGCTTTGAGGCTCACGGCGGCCTTTTGATCGGCCTCATCCTTGGCTTTCTTATCCGCGGCGGCGCGTTGTTCGGCGGCGGCTTGCGCATCGGCTTGGGCCTTCGCCTTGGCGGTCGCATCCGCATCGGCCTTGGCTTTCGCTTCCTGTTTGGCGGCTTCCTTGGCGGCGGCGGCAGTGACGGCGGCATTGGCAGCGGCCGAAGGCGCGGGGGCTGCGGG
>DAINDC010000017.1:11507-20182 GCA_036732085.1 Fibrobacterota bacterium
CCACGGCAGGAGCGGCGGCGGGAGCCTTGGTCGGAGCCGAACCCAGGGCATTCATGGCTTTCTCGAGGCGGCCACGCTCATCGGCGCGATCGGTATAGAGGATGGCTTTCTTATAGGCTTCCTTGGCGGCGGCCGGATCGATATGCGCTTGGGCATTGGCCAAACCGGTCCAGTATTCCGCGGATTCGGGACTGGTCTTGATCAACTCCTGGTAAGTAGAGGCGGCCTTGGAGTAATCCAGGGTCTTGTTATAGGCACGCGCCAGCTTGGCGGTATAGGTGGGATCGAAGTTCGGCTGCTTCCGCAAATCCTCGAGCAGGGCGATATAATCCTCGACATGCTTCTCGCGGCCGGAGGCTTCGATCAAGGTGAGGTATTTGATCCCCGTCACCATATCGCTCTTATTCAGGTTGAACAGCTTCTTGAGGGCGGGAAGCTCCTCTTCCTGCCTGCCCGCGCCTTCCAAGGCATTGGTATATCCGAGGAGGATGGAATAATCATTGGGTTTCAGTTCGCTGGCATGACGATAAGGCTCCACGGCCTTGGCGAATTCACCCGACTCCACATAGGCGCTGCCCAGGAGGGCCAAGGCCTCGGTATAATCCTTGTTGAGCTTGAGGGCTTCCTGCAAAGAACCGACGGCCTCATCCACGGCCCCATCCTGGTAAAGCTCGGAGGCACGCTTGAACCATTCCTGCGCCGATTTAGGCGCCTCCGCCATACCGGCGCCCGCCAGCATAAGCACGAGACCGGAAGCCGCGGCTGTCCGAAGGCCCAAGGCGACCAAGGCATGGAAGTGGAATGGTTTGCGGATGCTTGGAAAGTTCGTCATGTTATCCCCGAAAATGAGAATCGTCAATCGTCATCGACACGATTCGAACTAAAAAAATCAGGTGAATAAAATCACCCACTCCCCGACGAAGGCCCGTTGCAATGGGACCAGCGCTTCGCTCAAGGTTCGGAAAAGGCTTTCCGATAAGCCCCAGAAAGATAACTAATTTACCCTGGCAGTGAAAAAAAGTAGAGCGGAGCGATTCGTTCCGATCCAAGGTTTTGGCAGGGAAACGCTTGACTCCCGCTCACCTTCAGCAGGTCTCCCATGGAAAGGTGAGAACGTCACGGATATCATTCTTTCCCAGGCCGAGCATTACCAACCTGTCGAAGCCCATGGCCACGCCGGCGCAGCCGGGAAGTCCTCTCCGCAAATCCGCCAGTAGATTCCGATCTTTGCTTGATTCGGGTTTTCCAGCGGTTCTACGCTTTATATTCTCATGATCGAACCGTTTCGCATATTCGTCCGGATCGATCAGTTCCAGGTAGCCGTTTCCCAATTCCATGCCGCCTCCATAAACCTCGAAGCGATGGGCGACCCGCGCGTCCTCGGAAAGGATTTGCGCCTGGGCGGCCTGTTCGGCGGGAAATTCCCTAATAAAAGTCAGGACCGCGGGATCGAATTCCGGTTCCACCACATGCGCCATCAGGTAGTCCAGGGCATCGGAGCGGGAGGGAAAGCGATGGCCTTGCGGGAGCTTGTCTTTCAGCCCCGGAAGGCGGTCCAGATGGTCCGGATCCAGGGAAAAAGGATCCACATCCAAGATATCCCGGAAAGCCTGGGCATAGGTTTTATGCACCACAGGCCTAGGGCCGGCGATTAATAGGGAAATGGCCTCGACCTCATCCATGAGGCTGGCGAGGGGGAATCCCCGGCGATACCATTCCACCATGGTGAATTCCGGATTATGGCGCGCGCCGCGTTCGCCATTGCGGAAGGCCTTGCCGATTTGATAAAGATCCGGAAACCCGCGGCATAGAAGCCGTTTCATATGCGGTTCCGGAGAGGTCTGCAAATGGAAAACCTCGGATTGGGATCCGGGACGCGGAAAACCTGACGGATGGAATTCACTGGAGAAGAAATCGATATGGCAATCAAGGGAGATGCCTCGGGACAAAACCGGAGTTTCCACTTCCAGGACATCCCGTTCAAAAAAGAAGGCGCGCAGCTTCCGAAGCGATTCGGCCCGGAAGCGGGCGGCAGTGAGGTCGGGCCCGTGCCCGGAATTCATTTGGACCGTTCTACGTATTCTCCCGTGCGAGTGTCGATCTTAATCTTGTCCCCGGATCCGATGAAGAGGGGGATATTGATCTCCGCGCCGGTCTCGACCGTGGCCTTTTTCGTGACGCTATTGGCGGTGTCGCCCTTGACGGCCGGCTCGGTATAGGTGATGGTCAGGACCATGAAAATTGGTGGCGTGACGGAGATGGCCTTGTCGCCCCAGAACGCGATTTCGCATTCGGTATTTTCCAGCAGCCAGCGCTCGGCGCCGTCCATGGCTTCCTTGGAGATTTCCACCTGCTCATAGGACTTGGTATCCATGAAGGTGTAGTTGTTCCCGTCGGTATACAGGAACTGCATATTGGTCATGGTGATGTCCGCTTCCTCGAAGGTATCGCCGGACTTGAAGGTCTTCTCGAGCTGACGGCCCGTGATGAGATTCTTCAGGCGGACACGATTGAAAGCCTGGCCCTTGCCCGGCTTCACGAATTCGTTCTCAACGATCATGCAGGGCTGGTTGTCCAGCATAATTTTAAGACGCTTCCTGAACTCGTTCGTGCTTACCGTGCCCATACGCGATGGCCTCCGTGGGGATTCTGACTATATTCAATAAAATTTGCATCAAGCGAGGAGCGTGGAATTTGCCGTGCAAACTCCAGAGCGACAAGCCTCAAATTGGGCCATTAGATATAGAAAATACATGCCATTCCTTCCAAAAACCCCCGCAGCCCCGCCCGCCGGCCTTCCTGGAGCCAAGGATTGGCAAAGGGAAATGCGGAACGCCTTCCGTTCCGTGCCCTCCCTACTACTCCATCTGGAGCTGGACCCGGCCCTCGCGCCCGCACGGTTGCTGACTGATCCGGTCTTTCCCATCCTGGTGCCGGGAAGCTTCGCCGCCCGCATGGCCAAGGGCGATTGGAAAGATCCGCTACTTCTACAAGTTTTGCCCCTGGCTCGGGAAAACGAGGCGGCGCCGGGATTCCAGGCCGATGCCGTAGGGGATCTCGCCTCTCAAATCGTGCCCGGCCTTTTGCATAAATACGCCTCCCGGGCCTTGATGATGGTTTCGCATCAATGCGCCGTCCATTGCCGATATTGTTTCCGCCGGGAATTCCCTTATGGGGACATGCCCCGCGGTCAGGCGGGATGGGATGAGGCCTGGAGCTATCTGGAGAATACGGACGGCATCGATGAAATCATCCTCAGCGGCGGCGACCCGCTTTTCCTGGACAATCGGCGCCTGGAACAAATCCTCGATCGGGCACTTGGATTAGCCTCCATCCGCACGGTGCGCATCCATTCGCGCCTGCCCGTGGTCCTGCCTTCGCGGGTGGAATCGGGCCTGCTCGGACTCCTGTCTAAGGTGGCCGAAAGCAAGGCCTTGGTCCTAGTCATCCATGCCAACCATGCCCGGGAACTTGACACTGATGTCGTAGCGGGAATCGCGGCCCTGCGCGGGACGGGAGCCATGCTGCTGAACCAGGCGGTCCTGCTCGGCGGGGTGAACGATGACGAAGAGGCTTTGGCCGACCTCTCGCGCAGCCTGGTGCGCTGCGGCGTCCTCCCCTACTATCTCCACCAATTGGACAAGGTGAACGGCACGGTCCATTTCGAGGTTCCGGAGGCAAGGGGCCGCGCCCTCATCGAAGCCTTACGGGGGAAACTTCCCGGTTACGCTGTGCCGCGCTATGTCCGCGAGACGGCCGGAGAGGCCTATAAGACCCCGCTTTCGGGGTAACCGATTTGGCCGGGAATTTGGGAATATTCCACGACCCCGCCGAGCCAAGCGCCCTTATATTAGGGGGGCATGAAAAAAACCGTCTTCCTATCGGTCTGCCTGACCCTAGCCTTGGGCGCCCCGCTTGCCGCCAAGTCCGGAGACAAATCGGGCCCGCGCCCTGCCGACCAAAATACGACCGGGCGAAGTCCGGCCGGAAGCGCCCTAACCGGCGGCGTTCCTTCAGGCCGCATCCTGCTGTTGCATTATCAATGGCGTCACGATTCCATTGCCCTCGTCGATAAGCAATGGGTGCCGGCCGCGGTGAAAGCGAGACGGGGTCGCGCCGCAGCCAATCCGCAAACCGGTATGGCCGATGTCGAGGCGCCGCGCACGCCCTTCAGCTATGAACTGCTGTCCGCGGATGGGAAGCGGATTTCCGTCGGTTACCTGCGGGATCCGGGCCTGGAGTCCGTCGAGATCCAGGAAAAAGGGGAACACCAGATCCAATCGCATGAACGCAAGGTGGATTCCGCCGATATCTTCCTGCGGGTATCGGAGCCGGAGGCCAAGACCATCCGGTTCTATCGGCATGCACGCCCGAATGCGCATGCCCCCGACACGACTATTCCAGGCGCGGCAACGGCTTCTGGCGCGGCAAAAAAGGCCGGGCCCGAACCGGCACCGGCGAAAACCCTGTTGGCGGAATTCCCGCTGGACTGAAAGTCGCATGCGCGCACGGCCGTACACCTTCCCTCCTTGCCTGACGCTTCTGTCGCTACTGGCGCTATCGCCCGTAAAGTCCGTCGCCCAGGAACCGGAATTGATCATTCTCAAGGAAACGGGACCCCGTAACCAGCGCGTTAACATGGTCATTATCGGAGACGGGTATACCGCCGCGGACAAGGACAAGTTCAAGGCCCATTTGCAATCCGTGTCGGATGCGGTGGTGAAGGACTACCCGTTGTGGGATTATACCGATTATTTCAACATCTACGGGATCTTCGTGCCGTCCAAGGAATCGGGCGCGGATAATGCCGCGCAGGGGATTTTCAAGGACACGTATTTCGGCGCGGCCTACTCCCCTTCGCTCGCAAGGCTCCTCACCATCGATAATGCCAAGGGCTTCGCGGTCATAAATCAATTGGTGCCGGAAAGCGACATGCATTTCGCCATCGTGAATTCGGATGTCTACGGAGGCTCGGGCGGCCAGATTGCCGTGGCGAATTATGCCGCACCCGAAATCATCGCCCATGAAGCCCAACATTCCTTCACGGGCCTCGGGGACGAGTATGATTATGCCGGTTCGGTCAGTCCCTGGGAGGCGCCGAACACCACCGCGAAGGGGACCCGGGCCACGGTGCCTTGGGGCTATTGGATTCCCGAGACCACGCCCGTGCCCACTCCGGCGACCACGCCTAATGCCAAGCTGGTGGGCGTCTACGAAGGGGCGGCCTACAATCTCAAGGGCTGGTTCCGACCGAAGCAAACCTGTCGCATGCGCGAAAATGGCACCCCCTTCTGCGAAGTCTGCATGGAAGCCATCGTCCTGGCCATGTACAGGAAGGTCTCGCCGCTCGACTCGGTCTATCCGCCCCGCGGCACGGCCGTCAAGGTTTTGTCCAACGTAGCGCCGCCGCTACGCGTCAAGACCAAGAAGCCCATCTTCCACGACCTGGCCGTGTCCTGGAGCGTGGACGGACTGGTACAGCCCGATTTGCATGGCACGGCCTTCACCAAGCTGCTGACGCCGGGATCGCATCGCATCCTCGCCACGGTCTCGGACACCACCCATATGGTCAAAAAGGATCCGGAAGGTTTGCTGATCGATACCGCCTCCTGGCAGGTCACCGTCACCAGCATCTTGGCCGCCGGGCCGCAAGCCACGGCAGGCAAAGGGTTTCCTCTTTTCCTGGGCGCGGACGGCAAGGGCTTTTGGGCACGGCTGGCCGGAACCGGATCGACCCGCCTGCGCTTGACGGCGGCGGATGGCAGCCTTGCGGAGGACCGGATCCTGCCGGAAGGCCGATCGGGTTCGGTCCGGATCGCCTGGAACCGGGTCTTGGCGCCCGGATGGTATCTCGCCGAATTGGAACAAGGCGGCCTGAAGGCCAGCCGACGATTCATCGTCCGCCCCTGAAGTCCGCACCTCTTTGCGCCCGCCTCTCCCGTAGCTACATTCGGTCACCCGGCCCGTACCGGCGCCCGCCCATTTCCAAGGAGACCCGATGACCGCTAGCCGGTTCGCTTCCGTTTTGCCCCTGCTCGTAACTCTGGCGTTACCCTGCAAGGCCGCACCGGACAATCGTCAGGCCTGGGGGCTCCTGCTCGACAACCAGCCACTGGAGGCCCGCGCGGCCTTCCGGAAAAATGCCGAGGCCAAGGATCCGCAGGCCGCCGGGGAAGCCTGCCGCGGGGTCGGGATCATCGCCAGGTTCATGGGCGACAATGCCGAGGAAATGAACTGGGTCCTCCGGGGCTTTCTCAAGGACAAGGATACCTTGGCCCTGATGTCGGGACAGCTCCGCCACCTGAACTACGGGGATCATTGGAAGGCCTTCCAGATCAAGGAGGCCATGGAGGTGGGAAATGGCCTGGCCAAGCATCCCTCCCAATTGACCGCTCCCATCCAGTTCGAACTGGCGCGTCGCCATCTCAGCGACGGCGATATCCCCAAAGCCGAAAAAATCCTGGCCGGAACCGGTTTGATCCGGCAATGGTGGGCCGTGGGCCCTTTCTCGAATATCTCCGGCAGCGGATTCGATCAAGCCTATCCTCCCGAAGCCGCGGTTGAACTCGGCAAGAGCTATGACGGAAAGAACGGCGACAAGGTGCGGTGGTTTCCCCTCGCCCTACCCTCCCCCGAGACGTGGATATTGCAATGGAACCATGTGCCTTCCGCCAATGCCATGATCTATTTCGCCTCGCAGGTGGAGAGCCCGGGCGAACGCAAGGCCCTGCTCTCCTTCGGGGCTTCCGGCAGTTTCAAGGTTTTCCTGAACGACAAGCTGGTCCTGGCGGAGCGCGTCTTTCGGAATACCGGCGCCGATGCCTTCGTCCAGGAAGTGACCTTGCATAAGGGCCCCAACCGCATCCTGGTCAAGCTCGGGAACGAAGAGCGCTATTCCAACTTCCTGCTGCGGTTCATGGATGCGGACGGCCGCGGCACCACGGATCTCAAGCCGATGAAACCCGAAGGCGCCTATCCTCGCGAACCGGGAAGCGCCGAAAACCTGAAACGCATGCCGTCCTTCGATCGGGAAATGGCGTACCTGCGCGCGCGGCTGCAGAAGGATCCGGACGACGAGGATGCCGCCCTTTTGGCCATGGACCTGTTCAATGTGCATGAAATGACGGATAGCGGCGAGGTCTGGGCGCTGCGCCGCCTCGAGCGCCATCCCCAAAGCGCCCTCTGGCAGTTCCTGCTCTCGGAGGCGCTGGTCCGTAGCCGCCAGGTTACCCGTGCCCAGTCCTTCTCCAAGGCCGCCTATCGCAACAGCCCTTATTGCGCCGGAGGCTGGTCGATGGAATTGAATCGCCTCGGTTCCTCGGCCGGAGCGGAAGCGGTGCTGGAATTCCTGGCCAAGAGTCCGGAGGAATTCCGGAATAACACGCGGGCCCTAGTGGTTTCCATGGGCCAACTCGGCAAGTTGGGCCGCCGGGATGAAGCTTTGAAGGCCTTCGCCAAGATCGAAAGCGGGCCGGAGTTCGACGAGGAGATCGCCACCTTGGAAGCCTCCGTCTACAAGAACCAGGGCCGCAAGAAGGAAGCCGTGGCCGTCTGGAAGAAATTCCTCGAGCACGGTCATCTTCATCCCACCGCTTATCAAAGCCTCGCGGATCTGCATCTCAAGGCCGGAGACTGGTCGGAGGCCGCGGACGTCCTCAAGGACGGCCTCCGCTACCTGCCGGACAATATCAACCTCTCGCTGAGCCTGGCCAATGTCTACCTGCATCAGAAGCAATATGCGGAGGCGCAAAAGTACCTGGCCGGCGGCTTGGCCCAGGCGCCCTACAGCCCGGTGCTGCTCGGATTGAAAGGCACCTTGGATGGGCTGCAAGGCGACAAGCTGGGCGCCGAGGCGGTCCTGCGCCAAAGCGTCGAATCCAACTACAATGATTTTCCTTCCTGGGACAAGCTCCTGCAAATCGAGGGCCGCCCCTCCTTCGAATCGCTCGCCCCTTTGCCGAATGTCGACAGCCTGGTCAAGGCGGCGCAAGGTTGGGAAGGGCTGAAGCGCGAGCATGGATCCATCCTGGCCTATATCGAGGATGTCTTCTTCTACCCCAGCCGGGCCGTGCGGCATCGCAGTTTCCTGGTGGTCCATCTTCCCACCCAGGATGCGGTAAACGGTTGGAAGGAATATTCGGTTTCCTACAACCCATCCTTCCAGACCTTGGGCGTCACCAGGGCCTTTTCGCGCAAGGCCTCAGGCGGCGAGGTGGACGCGGAAGTGGGAAGGCGCGGCATCGTCTTCAAGTCCCTGGAGCCCGGCGATTGCATCGTGGTCGAATGGACCCTCAAGGATGAATACGACGGGGAGATGGCCCGCCAGGCCTGGGGCGAATACGACTTCAAGCTGGGCATGCCGGTCTTCGATTCGCGCCTGCGCCTCTATATGGCGGGCCAGGACACCGTCGGTTACTCCATCCGCGGCCCCAACGTGAAGCTGACTTCGGAAGACCGCCCGGGCCTCAAGCTGCGCCTCTTCAGCCGCGGTCCCTATACGGTACCCGTAACCGAGAGGTTTCTCCCCGTCAACGATACCACCTATCCGGACGTGATCTATTCGACCTTCGGGGACTGGGGCAGGATCACGGATTGGTACGCCAACCTGGTCGATAACAAGACCGCGCCGGCGCCCATCCTCCGGCCGGCCATCTTGAGGAACCGCTTGCGCGCCA
>DAINDC010000017.1:20192-26398 GCA_036732085.1 Fibrobacterota bacterium
TCCTCCGCAAGGTGGCGGACTCGCTGTTCGCGGGGGCGCATTCGGATTCGGAGAGGGTGGCGCGGGTCCAACGCTACGTCACCACCAATGTCGCCTATAGCAGCCTGTCGTTCCGGCAGAGCGGTTGGATCCCGCAGACCGCCCAGGAGGTCATGGCCTCGCGCCTCGGAGACTGCAAGGACATGGCAGCCTTGGCCAAGAGCCTGTTGGACCTGGCGGGCATGGAAACCCATCTGGTCCTGGTCGCGACCCGGGACCAGTATGGGACGCGACCCGGTCCCATCGGCCCGCATTTCAACCATTGCATCCTCGCATACCGGCTGGGCGCAAATGAGCGCTTCATGGATCTCACCGATCCCGATCAATACTGGTCGCGTCTGCCCAAGGGCGATCAGGGAGCCGTGGCCTTGGTGATCCGGCGCGGGAACCGGGACCTCATCAACCTGCCCATGGACAAATCCTCCGAACGCAGGATCCAGCGCAGCCTGACCACGGTCCTGAACGATTCCGGCGTGGCCGTCATCGGAGCCAAGACCTTGCGCAAGGGCATCTTCGCGCGCGCGCAGCGCAGCGGATTCCGTTTCCTATCGCCGGACGAACGCAAGCAGGAGATGCTGCGCGGGCTATCCGAGGATTATGCCGACGTGGCCCTGGATTCGCTCTGGTTCGGCGACCTGGAACCGACCACGGATTCCGCCGAGTACAGCTATAGCTTCCGAGGACGACAAGCCGTGAAAGCCTCCGGTCCCACGCGCATCTTCGCCCTCTATCTCCCGGATCGGCTTTCCAACTTCGACATCCCGGACGGCGAACCCAAACCTTCCGGCCTGGATCTGGTCAGTTCCTGGTTCACCCTCGGCAGCTACAATACCACCGGTACCGTGGTCTTCCCCGCGCGCTGGAAGCTGCTCAACAAGCCCGCGCCCATCAAGCTCAAAACGCCTTATGGAGAATACTCGTTCACCTTCGCGCTCAAAGGCAATGTCCTGTCCTATACCCGCAAGGCCGTGCTGGAGATGGGCGAAGTGGTGCCGGGCAAGGATGTCGACAAGGCCCGGAGTTTCCTCAACCAGATCGCCAAGAACGACGACGTGCAGTTGGTCTTCACCAATAACGGCAAGTAGGCCCGTTCAGGGGAAATAGTCGTCTTCGGAAATCCGCTTCTCAGAAATTGTTGGTGACGCTCATATGCAGGAAGCCGTTGCCGACCGATCGGTCCGGATTCAAGGCATAGCTGATCCCGAAGACCCAATCTTTGGCCCCCGAGTCCAGGCCCACGCCGTAGCCGATTTCGCGCCGCCAAGTCACATCGCCATCCAGCTTGTTGATCAGGGCCGGCACCACGAAAACGGAGGCGCGGCTGCGGGGCGCCAAAAGGAATTGGATCTCGAAATTGCCGTAGGCGAAAAGGTTGGTCAGGAATTCCTTCTCGCGGAAGCCGCGGATGGTATTGGCGCCGCCCAAGGCATAAAGTTCGCCGCGATTGGTGCGGCCCGCGAGCGGCCAGTTGCCGCTCTCCGAGAGTACTGCATGCGCCACCCAGCGCCCCAGGTTCCCCCATAGCGCCAGCTCATTGATGTTCTGCACCAGGAAATAGGTGGAGTCGCCGAGGTCGCGGTGCAGGCCGTTCACGCGGATGGAAAACTTCACGCCGTTCAAAGTGGCAGGGACCTGATCGCGGGCATCGTACTGGAATCCCAGGCCGGCGATATCCGCCGTGGACCGCTCGGTGGATTGGAATTCGTGGTTGAACTGCCGCGCGAAGGAGACGAGATAACGGGAATGGAAATCCAGGTCCTGGAAAAAATCCAGCCCGCCGCTGCGCTCATCGTAGACGGAATCCTCCAGGGAAACCTGCAGGTTAACCTTCATGCCGATGGGCGTCCCCAGGAGCCAGGGCTCGGTATAAGCCAGGCGCGCCTCCTTGTCGCTCCGGTCCTGGCCGGTTTGCTTGGATTCGAAATTGAAGTCGAGATCGCGCGCGGTCCCGCGCAGGTTGATGAGATGGATGTCCAGATAGCCATTGAGCCCGTTGCCGCCCTTCTGCTCCGAGTCGTAGCCCAGGATGCCGCTCAGCCGGTTGCCTTTCAAATCCGCGAGTGCCACGCTCGGATAGATGAGGTTGCGCGAGGAATCGCGGAACAGGGTCCCGGGGACGATGGCCTCGAAGTAACCGGTGCGGCCCAGCTTGGCCAGCGCCAGCCGCAGGCGGGCCTGGCTGAACGTCTCGCCGAAATGCAGCAGGGACAGGCGCTCCAGGACATCGGGACGGATACGGCTGCCCGAATACTTGATCCCGCCGTATTTGTATCCATCCCCGGCCTCGATGACGATGTCCAGATCCAGGGCGGCCTTGTCCTCGCGCGTGGAGAAATCCATGGACACCATGGCGAAGGGATGGCCGTTGTCGAGCAGGTAGGCGCGGATACGATCGCCGATGTCCTTGAGATTCCTTTCCGTGGCCGGCTGGCCGGAAAAAGTGGCGACACCGATCTGAGCCGCCGTGAATCCGGGTCCGCTATGGACCTGGATATCACCCAAAGAAAAAAATGGGCCGCGAACCATGCCCGAGATCGAATCCACCCGCGCTCCCAGATAGCCTTGGGCCATGGCGCCCGCCACGGTGCCAGTGGAATCGGCCGCAGCGGCAGGCCAGGCTCCAAGGGCCAGCAAGAACAGGGCGAGTCTAATCCTGATCCGCATCAGAACACCGCCCGCGCTTCCGCCGTGAGCTTCTGGGTAATCTTGTTTCCCCCCGGCTCGAGCCGCAGCACATAATCGAAGTTGAGGTACATGTTTTGGCCGACCTGGAAATTGGCGTTCGACTCCATGCGATGCGTCAGGCCCCGCACGAATTCGCCCGTGGTATAGAATCCGCCGTCGCCGGTTCCCCAGAAATACACCACGCCATATTCCACGAAGGCGCGCCCGTTATAGAGAGATGCCTTCTCCAGCTTCAAGGCCGGTTTGATGCCCTGGAGTTCGGTCACGCCGGTGGAGGAGTTGCCGGATACGGTCAGGTACTGGCCGCGGCCTTCCAGGGAAAAGGACTTGGGAAGTTTCCGCAACAGGCGCGCCCCATAGGTATAGTTGTCGTTCTCGGAAGTCGCCGTGGCGCCCGCGGATGGGGCTTCCCGCAAGCGGTTCTCATAGGCCTGATCCAAGGTGGATTCCCAGTCCGCGCCGATTTCCTGGCGGTAATCCGAGCGCTGGTTCCAGAGCTTCTCCCGGAAGGCATTGATGCCGGCCGCCAGGCTGTAGGAGCGATCGAGATAGAGATTGGCCGTCTTGCGTGAGTCGGGCGCTTTCCAATGCAGGGCCGGGCTATAGCGGCTATGGCCGCTGCGCGCCTTTTCGAGTTGCGCATCCGCGAACAGGGGCAGGAGGCCGAGATTGCCGGTCGTGTCCTGATGATCTATGGCCAGGTCGAGCGTGAATTCGATATCGGCCAGGACGCCGGTGACACCGAAGGGGAATTTCGCCGGAACCAGATCCAGATTGGCGGTCCAGGAGAGATCCTGATAGGGACGCGTTCCCAGAGTAGTGTCCCGCTTGAGTCCGATAAGCACGTAGTCCCCGCCGGTCTCCACCTGGTGATAGGCCTTGAGGAGCGAATCGTATGAATAATTTCCGCGTCCTGGTACCAACCGGAAGTCCTCGATCAGGGGCAGCTCCGCCGTCTGGCTCACGCGGTAGGACGAGGTCAGGCCATAACCCTTGCGCCGATCGGTAAGATGGTTGTTCCATTCCACCTGGTTGTAATTGTTCTCCTCCGGCGTATTCGCATAGGCGGAGAACCCATCCAGTAGCCATTGCCGGTGGTTGTGGAAGGAATAGAAAAGATCCGAACTCCAAGGGCCGATGCCGAAGGCTTCCACCTTCTGGCTCAAGCCCAGATCCCGCACCGAGTCCTGCACCTCGGGCAAGGTCCCGTTGAAGTTCGCCCTTTGGTACAGCATGGTCAGACCGGAGGTGAGGCTGACCCGACCGAAGAAGGGCGCGGTCGCCACCGTGAATTCCGGTTCCTCCTTGATGGACCGGGCCAGGATCCCCGGTCCGCGGCTAGGCAGTTCTGAGAGCCATTCATTGCGGGTGAGGGCGAAGCTCGGCGTGAACCCTCCCGCCTCCCAGCTCAGGCGTCCATGCTGCCTATAGTTGTCGAGCCGATCCGGCGAGCTGGCCAGCTTGGCTTCCGTGGAGGCCTCGATGAAGGTCTTGTCCCCGCCGAGATGCGCGGAAACCGCCCCGCGCCTGGAAACGCTTCCCTGGGAAGCATGCGGGCTGGCGGTATCGGCCGCGGCATCCGCATCGGCGCGCCCCAGTTCGCCCGATAGCAGCAGGCGCGTGAATGGACGTTCCTCCAAGGTTACCCTATCGGCGAGGAAGCCGCGCTGGGCCACGCGGGCGTCCAGGTTCCAGGTCTCCAGGAACCCCCGGGGCTCGATCAGCTGCTTGAAGGATTCGAAATGCGGGGCCCGATATTCATGTTCCAGCACGAGATCGCTTTGGCCCCAGCCGCCCTTGTCCAGGGACTTCCCCAGGGTATGCCTCCCCTGGTAACGCGTGGAATACCCCAGGTTGTCGTCATCGCCCTTCTGGGAGTAGAGGTTGCGGTCCAGTTGCGAAAACAGCAGGGACCCGCGCCCAGTGTAACGGGGAAGGGTCAGGGCGACGTCCGCCGCGGCCCCGGACTGGCTCTGCGGCAGGCGCAGCGGGCGACCCAGGGAATCCAGCAGGACCGAATCCCCCGCGGCCTCGAAGCGTCGCAGGAGGGTGGAGTCCAGGGCCAAGGTCAGCGGATGATCCTTGTTTTCCGATTCCGTGATGGCCCGGACCGACCAGGTGAAAGGGCCCGCGCTGTCCCGGACCTCGCCGGAAGCCAGGCTGCGCTGGAAATCCTGATCGGTGTATTGGAACTCCGCCGAGAACAGGTTTTCGCCCGTGACCGGGACATCGGGAAGGAAGTCCAAACGGCCTTCGCTATAGTCGATGGTATAGTCGACGCCGCGTTTCAGAGCCACGCCGTTCCGCCAGACGCGTTCGGTGCCGGCCAGCACCGTGATGAATTGCCGGCCATCCTTGCCCCGCAGGTAATAGCCCCGCTGCTTGCCGTCCACGCCCCGCAGGGTATCGCTCTGGTACTGGCCGTCGCTGACGGACCAGCTCCCGCGCAGGGAATACGGGCCGCGAGAATAATATCCGTTCACGCCCTCAACCTTGGCCGTGAACCGGTCCTCGCCGGCGATCCCGAAATCCAAGAGGTAATTGCCGAGGACATAGCTATAGTGCTTTCCGTAGACCCGGATGAACTTGGTATCCACTTCCTTGAGCGTGGCGGTATTGCCTTCCGGCTGGATGGGCACGTTCTGATCGGAAAGCTGCCCTTCGATGAAGACGTCCTCGGCCACCTGTCCGTCCAGATTGATGAACAGGGAGGCGTCCAGCCCCAGGCCTCCCCCGCTGCCCATGCTCACGGCCATGGATTTGCTGCCGGAATAATTCAGGCGGTATTTGGAGAAGGACGTGTCTTCGGAGTTACTGGTGGACTGGGCCCCGGCCTGCCAGGCGCTGTCCAGGAGGGACTCCCGGTAGATCGGGATCTGATCGAGCCGATACAAGACGAAGGCGGGGCGCGCCAGGAGCGGAGTGGTGGCCTTGTCGAGGCAGACGGTCTCCAGGGGCTGGACGCCAGCCGCGAAGACCAATTGCGAATCCCCGGGCAGGATGCGGAAGTCCTGATCCCGCAGCAAGGGCGACCCGTTCCTTTCCACCCGCAATCGCCGAATGGAGCCGAGCCCGTTCGTGAGGCGCAAGGTATCGGACCCGCGCCAGAGGGAATCGGATCCGGATCCTCCCGGTCCGGGAAAGCATTCATGGGTGCGCAACCAACCGGGTTCGGAGCGGATGGGAACCGGCGCAGGTGAGGCAACCGCGGTTACCTCCTGGGCCCTGGTACCGATAGCCAAGGCCATCAGCAGGAGGGCCGATTTCAGCAAAGACCCTCTCTTCAAGGCTCAGGAGGGATGGGGCCGGGCTCCGGCCGGGTGGTATCGGGCGCGACCGGAGGACAGGGTGCGAATGCGCCCTTGTCAGAGGAATAGCAAAACCGGGTTTCGGAACCGCAGGTCGGGCCGGTGTTCAGAATCATTCGCCAGGAGGCCTCTCCTGATATCGGTTCGACATGGATGCCGCCGGCGGAGTATTCC
>DAINDC010000018.1:0-2944 GCA_036732085.1 Fibrobacterota bacterium
GGCCTGCGCAGCCGGCCGCAGTAGTGAAAATTGCGCATAACACCCTCTAAGGTGGGGCGGGGAAACCACCCCCCGAAATCAGCCTGATTTAGTATCTTTGCTTGTGCCTTTTTTGTAAGGTATTTCCACGGTATTTCTTCGTGAAGACCCGGTAAAAGGATTATGTCGGCCTCAAAAAACCATACCACCGTCACGGTCGAGGATTACCTCAAGCAGGCATCCCTGCGCGTGAACGCGGCTTTGGAAAAATCCCTTCCCGCCGAAAGCGAAGCGCCCGTTGACCTGCATAAGGCCGTCCGCTATTCGATGTTCGCCGGGGGCAAGCGGCTGCGTCCCGCCTTGGCCATGGCTTCTTTCGAGGCTTGCCAGGGAGAAGGCGAAGCGGTTCTCTTGGCGGCTGCGGCCCTGGAGATGACCCATACCTTTTCGCTCATCCACGATGACTTGCCCTGTATGGACAATGACGATTTCCGTCGCGGCCGTCCCACCAACCATAAGGTCTTCGGCGAAGCCATCGCCATCCTCGCCGGGGATTCCTTGCTCGTCTATGCCTTCGAGCTTTTGGCCAAGACCGGTCGTCCCGAATGCATTGCGACCTTGGCGCGGGCCTTGGGCACCAAGGGCATGCTCGGCGGCCAGGTGGTCGATATCCAAAGCGAAGGCAAGCAGGTGGGCCTGGATACCGTCAACTATATCCACAACCATAAGACCGCCGCCCTCATCGAAGCGTCTCTGGTGCTCGGCGCCCAGCTCGCCGGCGCGGACCGCGATTCCATCCAGGCCTTCGGTTCTTTCGGAAATAAAATCGGACTGGCCTTCCAAATCGTGGACGATGTCCTGGATCTGGAAGGGACGACCGAAGAACTCGGCAAGGATGCCGGTTCCGATCTCGCCAAGGGCAAGGCGACCTATCCCGCCGTGATGGGCATCGCCGCTTCCAAGTCCGAGGCGCGCCGCCTGGTGGAGGAAGCCAAATTGGAATTGCGCAAGCTCCCGATCCAAAGCGGGATACTGGAAATGATCGCCGACTATATCATCACCCGGGTGCATTGAGCATCCGAACATCCGAGACCATGGGGCCTACCGATAATGCTTGAAAACATCCATACGCCCGCCGATCTGCGCGGCCTCTCCATCGAGCAGCTCAAGCAGCTGGCGAGCGAAATCCGCGACGTCATCGTCCGCCAGGTCGCCAACAAGGGCGGCCATCTCGCTTCCAGCCTCGGCACCGTGGAGCTGACCTTGGCCCTGCACAAGGTCTACAATACGCCGGTGGACAAGCTGATCTGGGATACCGGTCATCAGGCGTATCCGCATAAGCTGGTGACCGGGCGCTACAAGGATTTCCATTCGCTCAAGCAATTCGGCGGCCTCTCCGGCTTCCTCAAGCGCGACGAGAGCGCGTACGACGCCTTCGGCGCGGGGCATGCGTCCACGTCCCTGTCCGCGGCGCTGGGCATGGCCGCGGCGCGCACCCAGAAGGGCCTCGACTATGACGTGGTGGCCGTGATCGGCGACGGCGCCATGACCGGCGGCATGGTCTATGAAGCCCTCAACAACGCGGGCGAGATCGAGGAGAAGATCACCTTCATCCTCAACGACAATAAGATGTCCATCGCCAAGAACGTGGGCGCGATTTCCAAATACCTGAATCGCATCATCACCAATCCCACCTACAACCGCCTCAAGGACGAGGTCTGGGATCTCACCGGTCGCCTGCCGCATGGCAAGGAGCTGCAGAAGCTCGCGAGCAAGGTGGACGAGAGCATCAAGAAGATCTTTCTGCCCGGCGGATTCTTCGAGGACCTGGGCATCCGTTATTTCGGTCCCGTGGACGGGCACAATATCGCCGAGCTGATCGAGATCCTGGAAGCGGTCAAGAAGCGTCCCGGACCCAATCTCATCCATGTGGTGAGCACCAAGGGCTATGGCTGGGACAAGTCCGAGAAGGATGCCATCAAGTGGCATGCCTCCAATCCTTTCGACATCGAATCCGGCAAGCCCAAGGCCGCGCCAGCCAAGACCCCGACCCTGACCCAGGTCTTCGGCGACGCCCTTCTGGAAATCGCCAAGCAGGATAAGCGCGTCATCGCCATCACGGGCGCCATGCCGGAAGGCTGCGGCGTCAATATCATGGCCAAGGAAATCCCTTCCCGCGTCTACGATGTCGGCATCGCCGAACAGTATGCGGTGACCTTCGCCGCGGGCCTCGCTTGCGAGGGCTTGAAACCCGTGGTCGCCATCTACTCGACCTTCATGCAGCGCGCCATCGACCAGATCGTCCATGACGTGGCCATCCAGAACCTGAACGTGATTTTCGCCATCGATCGCGCCGGCTTGGTCGGCCTGGACGGGCCCACCCATCACGGCGCCATGGATCTCAGCTATCTCAGCATGATCCCGGACATGGTGATCATGGCCCCTTCCGATGAGAAGGAGCTGCGCAACATGCTCTATACCGCCGTCAAGTACGATGACGGCCCCGTCGCGCTCCGTTATCCGCGCGGCAGCGCCCATGCGGCCGACGCGAAAGCCCCGTTCGAAGCGATCCCGATGGGCTTGCCCCGCATCGTCGAGGAAGGCGAAGAGCTCCTCATCCTGGCCGTGGGCAATATGCTGAACTATGCCAAGAAGGCCGCGGAGCTGCTTTCCCGGGACGGCATCCGGCCCACCGTGGTCGACGTCCGCTTCGTCAAGCCGTTGAACCGGGAGGCTTATGCTGAACTGTTCGCGCGCCACCGCGCGGTCCTGACCATCGAAGACAATGTCATCCAGGGCGGCTATGGCGAGGCCGTGGCCCTTCTGATCTCGGAAATGGGCCGGTACGACCTACCCATCAAGCATCTGGGTTTGCCCGATGAATTCGTGACCCATGGGGAAATCCCCGTCCTGCACAAGATTCACGGCCTCGACGCCGAAGGCATCCAGAAGAAGGCCCTCGAGC
>DAINDC010000018.1:2954-14110 GCA_036732085.1 Fibrobacterota bacterium
GGCGCCGCGCTCGGAGCTCGAGAGGCGCTGCTCGTGGATGCGCGAGAGCGTGAGCTCGGCTTCCTGGCACGTGAGCCCGCCCTCGAGCTGCTCGCGCAGAACCATCTCAATCCCAAATCCCCAGTTCGGTAAGGCGGCCACGGTCATGAACGATATGAACCTGGGTAACTCCGGTGATACCGATGGCGATTTCGATCTTTCCGGATTCATGGACGATTCGGATTCCGGCGAGGACTCGGGCGCCAAGCCCAAAGAAATGCCCAAGCCGGCTGTGAAGCCCAAGGGCGCGAAGGCCGGATACGACAAGGCCCCGGAACCGAGCAAGATCAAAGGCCGCCTGCCCCCGCGCAAGCCGGGCCAGGAAGGCGCCTACTCCAGCGGCTTTAAGGACCGGACTTTGTCCGACCGGAGCGGCCGACCCGAACGGACCGGATTCTCGGATCGAGGCGGTCGCGACGATCGCGGCGCCGGCCGAAACGACCGGACAGGTCCCGGCGACCGGGGTTCCGCGCCCCGTGGAGACGCTCCCAGGGGCGGGTCCTACGATAAGCCCGCCGGTCAATGGAACAAGGGACCGCGCAGCGAAGGCTCTTCCGACCGTGCCGGTCAAGACGATCGCGACGGTCGAAACGACCGGGGCCCCGATCGCGGGCCCGATCGCGGGCCGTCACCTTCGCGCTACCCTGCGCGCAAACCCGGCTTCGAACGGATTCCTGGCCCGCGGGCCCATGCCCCCAGGGACACGGCCCCGCGCGGCCCCAGCTCGATCCATCATTTCCCCCCGCGCATCATCGAACGCGTGGGCGGCGACCACAAGCCGGCCTCGGCCGAGATCAAGCCCTTCCTGCCGCTCAAAACCGACAAGGGCCGCTGGAAGGAAAGCCAGTTCCTCCTGGAAGGCGCCAAGAACATCGCCGACGTTCTCTCGGTATCGCCCGCCATCCTGAGCACGGTATTCGTATCGGAAGAGTTCACGGACAAGGATCTGCTCGCCCTGATCAAGAAGAACCGCATCGAGATGGTCAAGGTCTCGCAGGACGATATCCGCGCGCTCGCCGATACGGAGACGCCGCAAGGCATCCTGGCGGTGGCCAACTTCGCGACCCTGAAGCCGGACTGGAGCCTTGCACGTTACGTCACCTTGCTCGACGGGGTCCAGGATCCCGGCAATGTGGGCGGGATCTTCCGCACCTCGCTCGCGCTCGGCATGGACGCCATCGTGGTGGGCAAGGGCAGTTGCGACCCGTACAATCCCAAGGTGGTGCGTTCCTCCGTGGGCGCCTTGATGCGCCTGCCCTTCGAGACCGGCGAGGACCTGGGCGCGAAGATGGAATTCCTGCGGCTCAAGGGCTTCTCCATCGTGGCGACCTCTTCGCATGCGAAGCTGACCTTGGACCAGGCCAAGTTGCGCAAGAAGGTGGCGCTGATCGTAGGCAATGAGGGCGCGGGCACCGGGGCGCAGTATATGGACATGGCCGATGCCGTGGTCAAGATCCCGCTCAAGAACAAGGTGGAATCCCTGAACGTCGCCGTGGCGCATGGCATCCTGACCTACCAGCTCATAAACAGCAGGACCTGACCCGGTCGTCAAGGGTGGCAAAGCACCGGTTCCCTCTAAAGCCGACCTACAACTCTCCCGTCATCCTGACCTTCGCGCTCGCGGCCTGTTTCATCATGGCCGTGGATGGCTGGCTGGGAGGGCGCTTCACGCCGACCTTCTTCGCGACCTATCCCGACTTCCGCCTTACCTCGCCGCTGTTTTATTTCCAACTGATCTCGCATACTTTGGGCCATCGCAACTGGGCCCATCTCACCGCGAATTTTTCCGTGATCCTGCTTATCGGCCCGATCCTGGAAGAGAAGTACGGCTCCGCCAACCTCATCAAGATGATGCTGATAACCGCCTTGGTCACAGGCCTCCTCAACGCCGCCCTGTTCACCACCGGCCTCTTGGGCGCGAGCGGATTGGCCTTCATGATGATCCTGCTCGCCTCCTTCACCAACCATCGGGAAGGCGAGGTGCCCTTGACCTTCCTGCTCATCCTGGTCCTGTTCCTGGCCAAGGAAGTGGTGAACGCTTTTTCCCAGGACGATATCTCCCAATTCGCGCATATCATCGGCGGGCTGTGTGGAAGCTTGTTCGGATTCATCCGCGGCCCTAAACACTCCCGATAGGGAGGGTCCACTCCCGATAGGGAACCGCCCTTGGCGGCGAACCGCCCTTGGCGGCGAAGGCTTGGTTCCGATCGAAAGGGCCGGCAAACATGGATTTGGTAACTTGGTCCCGAGGCAAACGAAGATGACAAGAAAAAGCAAAGTGGCGGTTCTGGGTGCTTCGAGCAAGGCCGATCGCTACAGCAATATGCTCATCCGACGCTTGCACGCCCGGGGCCATGAGGTTTTCCCCATCAACCCGGCCTTCCCGGAAATCGACGGCATCCGCGTCTATGCGAGTCTCGAAGCCCTGCCCGCTGGCATCGACGTGCTCAGCGTTTATATGAACGCCCAACGCAGCGATGCCCTGGCCGAATCCCTGCTGGCTTGCGGTATTTCCAGGGTCATCTTCAATCCCGGCGCGGAGAATCCGGAATTGGCGAAGCGTTTGGAAGCCCATGGCTTCAAGGTCGAGGAGGCCTGTTCCCTGGTGCTTTCCGATATCGATCAACTGTAAGCCTTTCAGCGGCCGTTTTGGAATGTAAATTTCCGGACTATCGGCGCCATCAACCTGTCGCCCGGAGATCCCTTTGCTGGAATGGCTTTCGGACATTGATAGGGCGGATAAAATCGTGCCCGATCTGGTCATCTACGGTTCCAGCCTCTTTTGCTTCGCCTTCATGCCGGCGCATTTTGGCCGCAAGATCTGGTGGCTGATCGCCTGGTTCCTGTTCATGAACCTGGCCTTCCTCCTGGGCTTATGGGACTTCCTGCACTGGGAACGGCCCGCCCTCTTCATCGCCTTCGGTCAATTACCATGGATCCTGGTGGTTGCCGATCTGCTGTTCAAGGGTCGCTTGAGCCCCAAGGTGGCGGCCATTCCCATGCGCGAACTGCTGCTCTGGCAGACCACGCGCCTGATGGGAGTGCATTTCCTCCTGGCCATCTACGGCGGCTATGCGCCGGATGATTTCGCGGCCCCGGTGGGTTTGAGCGAGGTCCTCACCGGTCTGGGAGCCGCGGCCTTGTATATCCGATACAAGCCGGAAAGTGGGCTCTATCGCACCATGCTCATCTTCTGGAATACCTATGGGCTGACCTCCATGCTCTCCACCGAGTACCGCATCTTCATGTCCAATCCGAATCTGCCTTTCGCGCGCAATTCGTCCGAGATATTCCAGTACATGACTTCCTATCCGCAGAACTGGTGCTATTGCTTCTGGTTCCCCATCGCAATCGGAATGCATGCGGCGGTGTATTACAAACTGTATCTCGTCCGGCAGACCAAGGCCGCGGCTTGATGAAAAAAGACCAAACTGAGGATGGGCGCCGGCTCGGGCGCCAGGCGGCCTCGGGGAGGTCGGAAGGAACGATATGCAAAAAACGAATTTGAAAAGACTATGGCCGATGCTGGTGTGCGCTGTATTGCTGACGCGTTGCTCGTGCGATTTCTTCGGGACCGCGGGATCATTGTTGGTCTCGGAGAATGATGAGATGAAAATCGGAGCGGAGTTCGACACGCAGTTGCGGACCGTGGATTCCGTCAAAGCCCAATATCCCGTGTATGCGGCAAATTCCCCGGCGAAGATCGCCTTCCAGAATTACGTGACCGATCTGGCCAGGGAGATAGTGGCGGCCATTCCCGCGGACGATAAGCCCGGTTATCCGTTCACCTTCACCTTGATCGACAAGGATATCGAAAATGCCTTCGCCGTGCCCGGAGGCTATGTGTATATCTACACCGGCATCATCAAGAAGATGCAGGACGAATCCGAACTGGCGGGCGTGCTCGGGCATGAGATCGCCCATATCACCCAGCATCATTACCGCGATGCCATGGCCAAGGACGAGGCTTTCTCCCTGCTTCTCCAGGCCGTGTTCGGGAACAATTCCAGCCAGCTCACCCAGTTGGTGGCCGGCAGCTTCCATTCCCTGGCGGCCCTGAAGGTAACCCAGAGCAATGAGGCTGAGGCCGATGAATTCGGAACCCGGAATGCCGGACGCGTCCATCGCAATCCCATGGGCATCGCCAAGTTCTTCAGCCGCCTCCCCAGCGGCGGGGTGCTTTCCTGGGTCTCCACCCATCCGGATCCTCCCGATCGCGTCAATAGCGTGACTTCGGAAGTGAATGCCTCGGCCGATTTGAAAGCGGTCGCCGCCGACAGCGCCACCACCAATTTCAAGACGCGGTTCGAGACGAACACGGCCGCCTTGCCCCGCTGATGCCCAGGCCTCATATCCTCTTCCTCGACTTCGACGGGGTGATCATGGATTCCATGGACCTCAAGCTCGATTCGTATTGCCATGCCTTCGAGGGTTGCGGATTCGCGCGGGAAGCCATCCGCAATTTGCAATTGGCCTCCGCCGGGCTTTCGAGGCAACAGACCATCCCCCTCATCTACCTGGCCCTGTCGGGGAAACCCATGCCTCCCGCGCTTTACCAGATCGCGCTGGAGCGCTTCACCGATCACGACGAGGCCAGCCGCGGACAAATGCTCCTCAAGCCGGGCGCCTTGGAATTCCTGGAAGCCGCGCGCGCACTGCGGATCCGTATGGCCGTGGTCACCGGCACGCCCCAGGTGGCGATCGACAAGACCGTGGCGCATTTCGGATTGGATGTCTATTTCCTGCAGGTCTGCGGCACGCCCGGAACCAAGGTCCAGCATCTGGAGCGGCTCCTGAGCGAGTACCGCCTGGATGCCGCCCAATGCCTGTTCGTCGGCGACGCGATCAAGGATCAGGAAGCGGCTGCGGCCGTCAAGGTCCCTTTCATCGGCGTGAATAACGGCGACAATCCCTTCCGCCCGGAAGGATTGACGGCGGAGATCAAAAGCCTGGTCGAGCTGATCCCTTTCCTCAAGGCCTGAGTCGCCCGCTCGGTCCGATTCACGGCAACGCCTGCGGGCAAAGATCGGAATCCTCGAAAGTTCTTTCCCCGGCCGCGCCGGAATTTATTTTCCCCCTATCGAAGTGAACGGTCTGGCTCGGAATTCCTGGAGAGGAACCTTATTTATGCACGCACGAAAATCCGCCCTTACCTGGGCCTTGGCGGCGTCCCTGTCCATCGGCACGCTTACGCTTACCCAGTGCGCCGGCTTCTTCACTAAGGAAGGCGAGATGCTGGTCTCGGATTCGGATGAAGCCAAGCTGGGGGCCCAGTTCAACCAGTCCCTGACCACCAATGATACGGTCAAGAAGGAAATGCCCCTTTACGTGCCCAAGAATTCGGCCCAGACCAACGCCCAGAACTATGTGCTGGGCCTCTGCCGCGATATCGTGGCGGCGGTTCCGCCCAAGGAAAAGCCGAGCTATCCCTTTACCTGCACCTTGATCGACAAGGATGTGGAGAATGCCTTCGCCGTTCCGGGAGGCTATGTCTACGTCTATACCGGCATCCTGAAGAAGCTCAAGGACGAATCCGAGTTGGCGGGCGTGCTCGGGCATGAGATCACCCACGTCACCCACCATCATTACCGGCGGCAGCTCGCGAAGAATACCGATCTGGGCCTGGCCTTGCAAGTGGGGTTGACTGCATCGGGAGCGGGACAGGGATCACAAATGGCGGCGGGCGCGCTGTTTCAATTGGCCGGCCTCAAGTTCACCCGCTCGGATGAAAGCGAAGCCGATATGGGCGGGACCACCATCGCGGCCCGGATGGGACGCAATCCCATGGGCATCGCCAAGTATTTCGAGCGCGCGAAAAGCGCCGGCGTCCCGGAATGGCTGTCCGATCATCCCGGTAACAGCAACCGGGTGCAGGCCGTCACCAAGATCGTGCAAAGCAACCCCGAATACGCACGGCTGGCCGCCGATAGCGCCGTGACCAATTACCAGCAGCGGTTCCAAACGAATATCGCCGGCCTGTGAAGGCGCGGTTGCAAATACCCCAAGCGATGCTTTTTTGACGGCGTGCGCTTCGACGCGCGGGGAAGATAAAACCTGGGAGCGCCCCGTCCGCCTTCGTTTGGGTGGCCGGGAGCCTAGGCGGCTTCCATGGCCTCGGGATATTTTCCGAATTCATAATTGAGGGTGCGTCGGCGGGGGTGGTATCCGGCTTCGCGGATGAACTTGATCGCGGCCCCGAGGGTCTTGAGGCCGGCGGATCGCAGGACGTTCTCCTCGATGACGATGCTATTGATGTCGTTGGCGCCCGCGCCCAGGGCCAGCTCGCCCAGTTCCCGGCCCATTCCCAGGATGCTCACCTCGATGTTCTCGATATTGTCCAGGAACAGGCGGGATATGGCTATCAGGCGCAGGTATTCCCAACCGCGCACATGCCTCACCGTGAACTTCTTGGTCTGCGGCTGGAAGACCCAAGGGATGAAGGACAGGAAGCCTCCCGTACGATCCTGCTGATCGCGGATCAGGCCGAGATGCTCGCAGATATCCGCATCCGTTTCCACCGAGCCGAAGACGATATTGCTCGATCCCGGCAGCCCTTGGTTATGGCATTCGCCCATGACATCGCACCATTCCGCGCCGGTCAGTTTTTTCGGCGACAGGATTTGGCGCATGCGATCGGTGAGGAGCTCGGCGCCCGCGCCGGGCACGGAGCCCAGGCCCGCATCCTTGAGGATGGCCAGGAGTTCCGGCAGCGGCAGGTTTTCCTTCTGGGCGAGGCGGAGCAATTCCACCGGCGAGAATCCCCGCACGTGGACGCCGAAGCGTCCGGTCAGCATGCGCAGGGCGTCCGTATAATAGGCGAGCGGTAGGTTGGGGTTCACGCCGCCCTGGAGGAAGATGGTATCCACGCCCAAGGCCACGGCTTCCGCGGTCTTGGCGGCGATCTCTTCCAGGCCGAGGGTATATCCGCGGTTACTGTCGACGTCGTCCTTGAAGGAGCAGAAGGTGCAATCGACATTGCAGTAGTTGGTGTAGTTGATGACGCGGTAGGCGGTATAGCTGACGGCCGCGGGATCATGCCTGCGGTTGCGGACATCGTGGCCGGCGGCCACCATGGAGGTCCAGTCCGAGGAGGCCAACAGGGCCATGGCATCGGCGATGGAGATCCGTTCGCCCTCCCGGGCGCGCTCGAGGATGGGCCGGATGTTTTCGTCTGGGGATGGTTTCATGGGCTCCGCATGGCTCAGGATTTCGGTTCGGCCGTTTCCGCATCAGCGGCCGGATGGGCCGTGCAGCCCAGGCTCCATTTACCGCTGCCGTCGGCCAGGATCTCGCGCTTCCAGATCGGCGCTTCGTGCTTGATCCGATCGATGATCAGGCGCGAGGCGCGATAGGCCTCGTCGCGATGGGCCGCGCTGACGGCGATGATGATGGTGGGTTCGCCGAGGCCGACCCTGCCGATCCGATGCCGCACCGCGATGCGCTGGATGGGAAGGGCCGTGCGGGTTTCCCGGACGATGCCGGAGATGATCTTCGCGGCCATGGAGGCTTGGGCCTCATATTCGAGGGCGATGATGCCGGTGAGGCCGTCGGAATGATCGCGGACCGTGCCTTCGAATACCAGGATGGCGCCGGCGGCCGGATCGGCGACCTCGCGGCGCATGGCTTCGCGATCCAGCGGATCGGCGCTGAGCCAGGACTCGGAGGCAGGCATCGATTCGGAGCCGGACATTCAGCCGCCGCTCACCGGCGAGATGATATCCATCCCTGTGAACCCTTGCAGACGGGCATGGGCATCCACATAGCCGTCATCCACCGCGACGCGGCTGGCCATCAGCAGTTCGTGTTGTTTGGGGTGCAGCTGCGCCAGGCGTTGGAGGATTTCCTTTTCGAAAGCCGGGAGCTCCAGGGAAACGTCTTCCTTGGAGGTCTTGAGCGCTTCGCGGAGCTGGGCGTAGTAGCGGACTTCGACGGTTTGGAGCATACTGTGAAATTAGAAAAACCCGTTCCAGGCCGATTTCCGAGCGGGTGGACGCGGAGCTTATCGGTCCTCCTGAAAGGCCCGCCTTTAATCCGTAAAAAAATGGGATAAATGCTAAACATAAGTAATCAAATTCTGGCCATTTAATGCCGTGAATACGATGAAAAAGACAATAAAAAGCCGATTTAACAGAAGTTAATAACATTTATATACTGAACATTTCTTCGACTTGAGGGTACCTTAGGTCCGGCCTTCCCACCCCACCCCGGCCCGGCTCGATGGGGAAGCCGGGTAGCTCGCCATCCGCACTTTAGGCGGACGGCTGGTCGCCAATCTGGATCTGCCCGGGACCTCCGGCGAGGTCCATTGGCAGGGCGTGGGCAGCGCTAATCATGGCCCCTTGTTGGTGCACGAGCGGCTTTCCGGGGCCTCGGCCTCGGCAAGTTTCCGAATTCGGTACAGTTGCGATTTCAAGCACGGATAACCAACTGGGGGAGAATATGGAAAGAACGATATTGAGATTGGCGACGGCGGCCGCGCTCTGCGCCCGTCTGGCAGCCGCGAACAATTATCCGGAGGTGGGGTTACATCCAGGTTACACCCTGATGTCCCTGCGCCCGACCGGATTCGAGCCCGCGGTATCCGGCATGAATTTCCTTCCCAACGGGGACATGGCTTGCAAAAAATGGCCCCCACCGGCACCCCGGTCTTCGAAATCCTGGCGACCCGTTCGCGGGCCAAGAACCTGACCTCGCAGGAGAACAAGGCTCTGCCTTTCCGATAGCGGTCACCCCGCGCCGGCCCTGGTCCTCCTCGAGGATCGGGGTTTTGTACATTTGCAGCCCATGCCCAAGAGCCTGCCCATCCTCCCTGCCGACGTGCGGAAGCCCGGAATGCTCGAGCTCGGCAGGATCCCGATCAACCAATACCGCAGCGACCCGACCGCCGAGACCATGCGCTTCGGCCGCCCAGCCTTGGTGCGCATGCATCGGGATATGGTCCTCATCCGCGAGTTCGAGACCATGCTCCAGCGCATCAAGGTCCAGGGAAACTACGAGGGCATCGCCTACGAGCATAAGGGCCCGGCCCATCTCTCCATCGGCCAGGAGGCCGCGGCGGTGGGCATGGCCTTTCCCCTGGGTCCCGACGATCTGGTATTCGGATCGCATCGCAGCCATGGGGAAATCCTGGCCAAATGCTTTTCCGCGATCGACAAGATCCCGGCGGCGACTTTGCCGGCCATGCTGGAAGGCTATGGCGAAGGGCGCACCCTGCGGGCGGTGGAGGGTTACAGCCGTGGTACCCTATCGGATCTGGCGCTGGACTACGTGCTCTATGGGACCCTCGCCGAGATCTTCGGACGCGACACGGGATTCAACCGGGGGATGGGCGGATCCATGCATGCCTTCTTCCCGCCATTCGGAGTGATGCCCAACAACGCCATCGTGGGCGGGTCCGCGGATATCGCCGTGGGCGCGGCGCTGCACAAGCGCGTCAACCGCAAGGGCGGGATCGTGATCGCCAATATCGGCGACGCTTCCGCGGGTTGCGGCCCGGTATGGGAAGCCATGATGTTCGCCGCCATGGATCAGTACCGGACCCTGTGGGACCCGGCCCTGGGCGGATCGCCGCCCGTGCTCTTCAACTTCATGAACAATTTCTACGGCATGGGCGGTCAGACCCAGGGCGAGACCATGGGCTTCGGGGCCCTGGCCCGGATGGGCGCTGGCGTCAATCCCGAAAACCTGCATGCCGAGCGCGTGGACGGCTATCATCCCCTGGCCGTGGCCGATGCGGTGGAACGCAAGCTCCGGATCCTGAAGGAAGGCCGCGGGCCGGCCCTTCTGGATACCGTAACCTACAGGGTATCGGGCCATTCCCCCTCGGACGCCTCATCCTACCGCGACCGCGAGGAGATCGCGAGATGGCAGGAGGCGGATTCCATAATCGCCTTCGGAGCCTATCTGGTTGCGAACGGCCATTGCTCGGCCGCCGATCTCGAGGGCGCGCGCGCCGATGCGGTGGGGCGGGTGGCCAAGGCCCTGGAGCAGGCCGCCTCCCTGACCGTATCGCCGAGGATACCTGCCGAAGTCATCGGCGGACTGATGTTCTCCTCGGGCGCCGCCGAACGGACCGGAGAGGGTACCTCGGAGGTTACGGTGGATCCGGAGACCAATCCCAGGCTCCTCGCTTTGAAGACCAAGGCGAGATCGGGAATGGCCGAGGGCCTCCCGGCGCCTGCGGGTCGCGCGATCACCTATGCCGACGCGCTGTTCGAGGCGGTGCTGCATCGGTTCCAACAGGATCCGGCCCTGATCGCCTATGGCGAGGAGAACCGCGACTGGGGCGGCGCTTTCTCCGTCTACCGGGGCCTCACCGAATGCCTGCCGTACCACCGGCTCTTCAACGCGCCCATCTCCGAGGCCGCCATCGTGGGCACGGCGGTGGGCTACGCGCTTTGCGGCGGACGGGTCCTCGCCGAGATCATGTATTGTGATTTCCTCGGGCGCGCCGGCGACGAGGTCTTCAACCAGATGGCCAAATGGCAGGCGATGTCCGGCGGGACCTTGCGCATGCCGTTCGTGCTCCGCGTATCGGTCGGATCCAAATACGGCGCCCAGCATTCCCAGGATTGGACCTCGCTCCTGGCCCATATCCCCGGGCTCCGCGTGATGTTCCCGGCCACGCCCTACGATGCCAAGGGCATGCTCAATCTGGCGTTGCGGGGCACCGATCCGGTGGTCTTCATCGAAAGCCAGCGTCTGTACCAGGATGCCGAGATCTTCATGCCGGACGGGGTTCCGGAAGGTTATTACGAGGTGGAGATGGGCATGCCGGCCGTGCGCCGACGCGGGGAGGACGTCACCATCGTCACGCTGGGCGCGACCTTGTACCGCGCCCTCGCTGCAGCGGATATCCTGCAGAAGGATTATGGTCTGTCCGCCGAAGTCATCGATGCCCGCTTCGTGAACCCGCTGGATTACGGGCCCATCCTCGCATCGGTGCGGCGGACAGGCGCCTTGCTGCTGGCCTCCGATGCCTGCGAGCGGGGCTCCTTCCTGCATACCATGGCCTCGCACCTGAGCCAGGCCGCGTTCGATTTCCTGGACGCGCCGGTGGCGGTGGTGGGAGCGCGCAATTGGATCACGCCGCCCGCCGAGATGGAAGAATCATTTTT
>DAINDC010000018.1:14120-25485 GCA_036732085.1 Fibrobacterota bacterium
CATGTCCCCGTCACGTGCCAATCCGCATCGGACGCTGTCGAGAGGGCGCGCACCGGAAGCTGAATCGAGGCCATGTCCACGTGCCGGCAGCGCGCTCAGGCCCGGCCAGTCATGGGGCCTGGGGCGAAGGGGGAGGGCGCATCCCTGGTACGGTAGCGTGCTCGCTTCCTGGGGCGGAAACCTTGACAGAGGTTAACCTATAAGTTAACATATTCGCAGAAGGTGGGTTTCACCCCTTGTGGGGATTCCGGCTTATCATCCGGGCGAAATGTCCGGTCACCAATCCAGCGAAACAAGGAGGCCATAAATGGCAAAAGCGAAAAAAAGCAAGAGCGCGAGCAAGGCTGCCAAAAAGTCGTCCGGCTCCAAGGCCGGGGAATCCCGGGTAGGGGAAATGCTGCGCAAGTCCCGCGAGTCCACCGGGATCTCCCAGGAAGAATTGGCCCACCGCCTGAAGACCAAGCGCACCGCCATTTCCCGCATCGAGAACCATGCCGACGACATCAAGCTCTCCACCTTGGAGAGAGTCGCCAAGGCCCTGGGCAAAGAGCTCAAAGTCAAGATCCAGTAAACCGGATGGAAACCTGGCCTTCGGGCCAGGAAGCCTGGCCTTCGCGGCCAGGTTCGCCCTTTCGTGGCTAGGTTCGCCGAAAAGGCTACGATTCCCATCGGGATTCATCGCCCGCCGCATCCGGTCCTTCGTCCCTGCTTCCTACTTGTCGCGCCTCCTTCTCAATTGGGATAATAGGTCGCCATGGCAAACCATCCGAATCGAAATCCACTGATCCAATTCCCAGGTTTCCTGAAATCGTTTTTTGCGGCTTCGCGTGCGGCCACCGGCGGACTGTTACTCGCCCTCCTGCCCACGCTTCTCGCCGCACCGGCGACCGCGGAACGCAAGCCCGTGGCCCTGGGACTGGTAGGCGGCATCACTGGCGCGTCCTTCTGGGGCAAGGACGTCAAGGAATTCGATATGAACCTGTGGCCGACCGCGGGGTTCACCTTGGCTTTCCATCTCCCGGTCTTCCTGGGAGTCGAGACCGATCTCCTCTATGTTGCCAAGAGCGGCGCGATCCGGACCTATGAACCCGATCCAGGCGACCAGCATATGCGGACCAAGGTGAATACCATCAAGGCCCAGGCTTTGGAAATCCCTTTCATGATCAAGGTGACGGCGCCGACGGAAGGCGAAGTGATGCCGATTTTTTTTGGCGGCCCCTCCGTGGCCTATCTCTTCTCCAAGGATTCCTACTCCGAGTTCATCGACATCGCCCAGGGCGGCACGGTGACGCCCGAAGCTTCCGGCGCCTTCATCGAGACCAAGAACCTGGCGCAATACGATTGGAGCCTCTGTCTGGGAGGGGGCGTGGAATGGGGCTTGGGCTCCTTCCAGCTCCGATTCAATTTCGGGAAGAACTCCCTGGACATGTCCAAGCAACGCGACGTGAAGACCGTGATCATCGCCTTGATGGCGGGATTTATTTTTTAGGCCCCGGCAGCCAAGGCGGGATTCAGGGGCTTGGCTTCGCCGACCTGAGCAGGTCCCGGAGCCAGGTCGAAGCGGGCAGCACCGACAAGGTCAAGCCCGCCGCCACGAAACCCAATCCCAGCAGCATTTTCATCCAGGTACGGAAAATGTTCCCGTGTTTCTTCTCGAGGATGGCGTCCTTGGGCAAATCCGGATTATAGAAGACGGGGACGGATGCGCCCACGCTATAACGGGCCAGTCGCGCCTCCCAGTACGCGCGCGGTTTCGGCTCCTCTTCGTAGGATAGCCGCCAACCCCAGATGCTTTTCCCGGCGACGAAATATTCGTAGAGCACATCCGGGTAGCAGTCCTGAGCCGAGCCGGCCGAATCCTGCCGGACCTTCACCTGTAGGATTTTGCCCGGAGTCTGCGTGTACCGATCCAAATGGGTGAGGCTGCGGATGTCAATGAAATCCTGACGAACGGATTTGAATCCGAGCACGGCCACAACCAGCCCGCAAAGGAAGGAGAGCAACTGGACTCCGAAGGGTGTTCCGGCATCTGCATCGGGCTCGTCGACACGGAAGGCGCCGGACTTCATCGGCCACTCATCCGGAATCGGAACCGGAACCCGCCGGACTTGGGCTTTGCAAGCGTCCGCCAAAACCGTATCTTATTAGCGCCATCCGGTTTCAATTTACTCGCGACCATGCCTATGCCAGTGAACATCGTCTTTGCCCCGCCCGACCGCCCGCGACGGAAACATTTCGCATCCTTCCGGATGGAGATGCTACAATATACTCCAACCCCCCATGCATGTAAAATGCGAGGCTCGGGCCAATCATGAAGAGTCTTCCTGAGAATGAGCAAAAAGGTTTGGATAACGCCACTCCGCCCGATGGGCAATTGATACAGGGCGAACCTGTCCCGCAAGCGAAGCCGCCGGAGGCCTCCAAACCGCCGTCCACGGGCGATCCCTTCGCCGCTATCGAATTTCTGCGCTCGCGCAAATTCTATCGGCGCATGTTGCCCTTCCTCTATGCCTCGCTCGGCGGCATCCTGCTCGTCGTCGCCGCATTCGCAATTTACGAGGCCTGCACGTCCAGGTTCCAGGCGCGTTACTTCAGCAATCTGGCGAAGCAGCTGTATTTCAACGTGGAGCCGGGACTCAGCGACAAGATCCTATTCCCAAGCAAGGGACCCACCGATGAACGCCGCGGTTACCTGCACATTCCTGAATTCACCGCCTCCCTGCGCGCCCGGGGCTTCCAGATCGAGAGCCAGGCGCGCTTCTCCCCGAAGATGCTGGAGCTGGCGAACCGAGGCGTCTATCCCACCTATCCCGAAAAGACCCAGGCCGGCTTGAACCTGCTCGATACGCGCGGCCAATCAATGTTCACGGTGAACTATCCGCTCAAGGTCTTCCCGGCCTTCGATTCCATCCCGCCGCAGGTGGTGCAGACCCTGCTCTTCATCGAGAACCGTACCTTGCTGGATACCCTCCATCCTTACCGGAATCCGGCGGTGGAATGGTCGCGCATGGCCAAGGCCGCGGTGGAGCTGGTCCGCCAGAAGCTCGGGCATGCCGGTAACGTGGCGGGCGGGAGCACCTTGGCCACCCAGCTCGAGAAGTACAAGCACTCGGAGGAGGGGCGCACCATCGGTCCCAAGGAGAAGTACCGGCAGATGGTATCCGCCAGCCTGCGGGCCTACCAGAACGGCGAGAATACCTCCGAGGCCCGCAAGCGCATCCTGCTCGAATACGTGAATACGGTCCCGCTCGCCGCGCTGCCGGGCTACGGCGAAGTCAATGGGCTTTCCGATGGGTTACTTGCATGGTACGGGGCCTCCCTGGACTCGATCAGCCGCACCCTCCGATCGCCGCGGAGCAAGGGCCCGGGCCCCTCGGGCATCGACACCGGCGTGGACATGGACGCCCTGGGCAAGGGCTACCGCCAGGTCCTGAACCTCTTCCTCGCCCATCGCCGTCCCACCTCCTACCTCTTGCAGCATCGGGACGCCCTGAAATCCATCGGCGACAACTACAGCCAGATCTTGGGCCGCAGCGACGTCATCAGCCCGCAGTTGCGGGACGCCTCCCTGATGGCCCAGCCCGAGCTCATGCGCCGCGCCGCGGCGTTCTTTCCGGCGGCCTTCGTGGAACGCAAGCATGTCAATGCGGTGCGCAACGAGCTCGTCAATATGCTGGGCCTGCCCCGCGTTTACGATCTGGATCGCCTGGACCTCACGGTGGGGACCACCTTGGACGGACGGGTGCAGAAGGAAGTGGTGCAATTCCTGAGGCGCCTGGCCGATCCGCATTTCGTGGACTCCTCCGGGCTCAAGGTTTTCCGGATGCTGGAAAGGGGCGATCCCTCCCGTGTCGTCTACAGCTTCACCTTGTATGAAACCCTGGAAGGGCGCAACCTCCTGCGCGTGCAGGCCGACAATTACGAGCAGCCGCTCAATATCAACGAGGGCGTGAAGCTCGATCTCGGTTCCACCGCCAAGCTAAGGACCCTGGTCAACTATCTGGAAATCATCTCGGACCTGCATGCCCGCTTGGCCGGACGTCCGGCGCAGGCGAACAAAGAGCTGGAGGCCAGCGGTGCGGATCCGCTGACGCGCTGGGCCGCCGGATATCTCGCCACCGCGCAGGATGCTTCCCTGGCCACCATGCTGGACGCGGCCATGGATCGGCAGTATTCCGGGAATACGGCGGAGAAGTTCTTCACCGGCGGCGGCATCCACTCCTTCGTCAACTTCGAGGCCAGCGAGGGCGGCGTGCAGACCATCAAGGAGGCGTTCCGCCATTCCGTGAACCTGGTCTTCATCCGGCTCATGCGGGACATCGTCTATTACTACGAGGCGCACGCGCCCGTATCCAAGGCCACCCTGTTCGACTCCTCCGAATCCCCTCAGCGCCAGGTCTACCTCGCGAAGTTCGCCGAGCAGGAGGGCCAGGTCTTCCTCGGTCGGTTCTACCGCAAGTACCGCGGGCTGGATTCAGATCAGGTGATGGAGACTTTCTTCCATACCTTCAGGCCCGCCGCGCGGCGCCTGGCCACGGCCTATCTGGCCCTGGAGCCCAAGACCGACACGGCCCATTATTATGCCTTCATGCGCGAGCAATTGGGGGACTCCCTCTACCCGAAGAAGCAGCTCGATCAACTTTATGCGAACCACTTCAAGGAGAACCTGGGGCTGGCCGATCTCGGATACGTGGCGGGCGTCCATCCGCTGGAGCTCTGGCTGGTGGGTTACCTGCGCGAGCATCCGCAGCATAACTGGACCCAGGTCAAGGAGGCGAGCCAGACCCAGATTCAGGAGACCTACCAATGGCTGTTCAAGACGCGGCATAAGAGCGCGCAGGACTCGCGCATCCGCGGCATCATGGAGATGGAGGCCTTCCTGGACATCCACAAGGCATGGCAACGCCTGGGTTACCCCTTCGGATCGCTGGTGCCCTCCTATGCCACCGCCATCGGCAGCTCGGCGGACCGGCCCAACGCCCTGGCCGAACTGGTGGGCATCCTCAACAACGACGGGATCAAGTATCCTTCCGTGCTCATCGACCGGCTGCGCTTCGCGGACGGCACTCCCTACGAGACGAATTTCTCCCGCACCGACACCACATCCAAGCGGTTGCTTAAGCCGGAAATCTGCCGCACCGTCAAGACGGCCCTGCTGGATATCGTGGAGCATGGCACCGCCGTGCGCGGCTACAAGGCCTTTCCGCTGGCGGATGGGAGCTACATTCCGTTGGGCGGCAAGACCGGTACCGGCGATCAACGTTTCGAGACGGTGGACAAGGGCGGTAGGGTTCTGGAATCCCGCGTGGTCAACCGCACGGCCACCTTCGTCTTTTTCCTGGGTCCCCGCTTCTTCGGGACCCTGACTTGCCACGTGCATGGCGAGGTCGCGAAGGAATACGGCTTCACCAGTTCCCTGCCGGTCCAGCTTCTCAAGATGATGCGGCCCAGCCTGATGCCCCTGATCCTGGAACCGCGCGATCGGCGCGGCCGACCGGAAGGATTTCCGGTAGCCTCCCTGGAGCCCGGCCACCCCGGGCTGCCGCCGGCCCCGTCTTCCTTAATCGTCCCCCACAATCCCGCGATTTCGGCGCAAAGCATTTCCGGGATGCTGCTGGGACCTGCCCGGCCCGATACCACGCTTGAACGTCCTCTCCCGTCGGAGGATTAACCGGGTTCAACGGGGTTTCCCATCCGATTCTCCCGATCCATGTGACCCGGCGCACGTCCCGATTTCCCTGATTAACTAATTTTTGTGCATGCGGAATGTCACACGTGTCTGGACGGCTTTTTTCATCGGGATCGCGTTGGCCTTTTCTCCCGCTCGTGCCACGTCCCCGGAGGAATTCCTGGGCCCCACGACCCCGCCCAAGGCGAAAGCGCCCCCGGTCGCCACTCCCGTCCCGCCCGCCAAGACCAGTAACACGCCGGCTACCCAGCCCGCCGCCTCGCCCGCCAAGTCCGGTAACGCGCCGGGTACCCAACCCTCCGCTTCAACTGCAACTCCCGCCAGGTCTATCGGACCCAAATCCATCCCCGCCAAGCCAGCGGCCGCCCTCGACACCTCCAAAATCCATCTCATCTACCTGGACGGCGATTTCGATCAGGCCACCAAGGCCTTGGAAAACCATTTCAAGGCCAAGCTGCCCATGTCGCATGCCGATAGCATCTTCGCCTTCAAGCATCTGGGCGTGATGTATGCCGCCAATGCCGGCACACGCGAGAAGGGCCGGTATTACATGTACCAGTTGATCAACATCGAGCCGACGGCCAAGATCCTGGACATGTATGCCAGCGACATGATCTACCTCATCTTCCGCAATGTCCAGGAAGACTATGAATTCAAGCGCAACGGAAAAGGGAAATCCGCCCATGCGACCGGGGCCAGCGAAGCCGCGGCCATTGAACCCGCGCCTGCGCCGGCACAGGCACCTGCGCCTGCTCCCGCACCTGCTCCCGCACCCGTCGCAGCCGCGGCTCCCGCGCATTCGCGCGCGGCCTATTGGATCACGGGCGGAACGGTCTTGGCCGTGGGAACCGGCGCCCTCCTGTATATCCTGCTGGACAATCCCAAACCGAAAACGCATACCATAGTGGTCGGGGGGTAGCACCCATGCACGAAGTTCCTACGCAAAAGGCGCCCATGCTAGAGGCGAGAACCTGACCCAAAGCGAATCCATCGCCTTGGTAAACGGCGCCAATACGATCACGGTGATCTCCACCGCTCCGGACGGCAAGGTGAAAGCCTCCTATTTCCTGCATGTCTCGAAATTAAAACGCATCAGCCCAATTCTTCCGTTCAAAATCGCGGCAGCATAATCACGCGGGAATCGCCGGTTCCCGAGTGAAATTTTCCAGGCTCTTTTATTTTTCCTTTTGGTTTTTCCGCGCCTCACGCCTTGGGACATATGGGGCCGCAGCCTTTTTCCTGCCGGAAAAGCCAATCCTTTCTTCGCGCTAGTCATGCCATTAATTGGCATGCTTATTGGCGTTCGGCGGTCGATTGTATCGGGACGGGGTTGGCGTTATGATAGGAAACCGGTCCGGAGGAAAGTTGAAGCGATTTTTCCTGGAAGTGCTCGATGGCTCCGCGGTGGGCAGGAAAGTGGAGGTGTTTTCCTCCCTCACCTTGGGCCGCAGCCATGGCAACGATCTTGCGTTCACGGGCGAGGATGCCGGCATCGTCTCGGCGCGCCACGCCTTGGTGGCCATGAAAGCGCAAACCCTATGGCTCCGGGATCTCGACAGCACCAACGGCACCTTCGTGGGCAAAACGAGGGTAACGGAGCGGGAACTCCTGGGCGGCGAGGTGATCAGCCTGGGCCCGGCCGGGCCCGCCCTGCGCGTGCTGGTGACGGATGGCGCCGATCAATCGGATCAGTCGCCGGACGACACGGATACCCTGGCCACGCGCGCCGCGCGGGCGACCGCCACCATGGCCATCGCGGAAGTGGGACTGCTCGCGGGGAATCCCGGCGGCGGAAGCGGCAGCAAGAGCCTGATATTGGAAATGGCGCGGCGTCTGCGCAGCACCAACAGCCCGCAGGATGTCATGCAAGGTTTGCTCCGCGATCCGGAGCGGCTGGCGCGTTTGCTCCAGGGAGGCATCATGCCTGAAAGAGTGGCCGATTGGCTGGGCGGGCTCGGCAATAAGTTCGCGAAATCGCGCAAGCGGATCTTCTGGATCGGAGGCGTGGTGGGAACTCTGTTCCTGGTCGCCGTTTCCGTGCTCGGGTATCAGAACCTTAGCTACCGTTCCAAGATCAAGAAGCAGGGCGGCCTCCTGAGCCAGATACACGAATTGGAAAAAGGCCTGGAGGGCGTGCCCGGATCGGGCGCCCAGAGTTCCGCCGAAAAGGCCAAGCTCGTCCATCAGCTGCTCGCCGCCGAACGGCAGCTGTTCCAGATCCGCGAGAAGCTGCGCATCCCCGATCGCGCGCCCACGTATCGGGTTCCACTCGGCGCCGACGTGCATATGGTCCTTGAGGAGCTGGGGAAAAAAGGGTTCATCGTGCCCGAGAGTTTCATCCGCAGCGTGCAGGAGCAGATCGATTATTTCTGCAAGCCCGCCAATCGCGCCACCTTGCTCAGGTGCTTCGCGCGCAAACCGCGTTACGAGGCCCTCATCCGCCAGGAGCTGGCCCGCATGAAATTGCCGGCGGACTTCCTTTATATAGCCATGCAGGAGAGCCTGCTCGATTCCGCCGCCATGAGCGGCAACGATGCGCGCGGCCTATGGCAGATGGTCCCGGAAACGGCCCGCGATTACGGGATGACGGTCCCGGAGGATTGGAAGATCCGGCCCGGCCTCGAGGACGAACGCACGCGCCCACGGGCCTCCACGCGCGCGGCCGCCAAATACCTCCACCAGCTCTATTCGGAATTCGGGGACGCGGCCCTGACCATGGCGGCCTACAATGCCGGCGGCAACAAGATGCGGCGGGTGCTGCGGCAGAGCGAGGATCCGGTCAACGACCGTGATTTCTGGTACCTGTACCGGATGGGGCTGATGCAGGACGAGACTAACGAGTACGTCCCCAAGATCATCGCCATGATCCTGATCGACAGGAACCGGGCGAAGTACGGGTATCCTTGAGGTTACGGGTGGGCCCGCCCGGGGCGCGGCAATCAAGGCGAGGGCTTGACCGGTTTCCCTTGGGGGAAATCCGGGGGCATATGCTTGAAGCCGGGGAGAAACGGTCCCAATCGGGCCTTGGGCGGCTTATTCTCGTACCGGGTCTGGTTCCTCGAGACGATAATGTTTCTCTTCTGGTCGAAAGTCGGCTGAATATCGATATGTTCCCGGAAACCCGAAGCCTTGATATTGAAGCAAAGCGTGAACTGTATGAACAGGTCGACTCCCGTCCCGGATGCGCCTCCGCATCCATAAAGGATGAACTCGCCGTCCGGACGGAAACGGCTCCGGATATCGTCGCGGATACCCTTGCCGTCTTCGGGGGTCGAACCATTCGGAACCAGGATGCCGTTGAGCATGTCTATGAAATCCGAATCGATGCCCCCGCTTTTCACCGGGTCGTCGACTTTCACTTTGTTGAAAAAGACCTTGCCGTCCCTCTGGGTGGTGCCGCCGAAGGAAATGAGGCCGCCCACGGCATGGGTGATCAGATTCACCCGCTGGATGGTGCCGGGCGTGAAGCTCTGGAGTTCCGCCAGGAAATTCCCGAAGGTCTTGACCAGCCGGATCGCCTTCTTATCCCGGATATCGGTTTCGGCGATCTCGAAGAAATCGTCGGTGGACGGCGCCCAGATGATGGCCGCAGTGGGATGGTTGACGGAATTGTCCATCCCGATGATTTCGGATTTGACGTCGTTCCCCCAGGGGCTGGGAAAGTCCGCGACCAGGGTTACTTCTTCCGCCCTGGGTTGGACGGCGGGCGATTTGATTTGGTTATTCTTACCGGCCATGGAAACGGCTCCTTGAAATCCTTGGACCGGCCGGACTATGGCGTGGCAAGGCAATCCTCGTTATCGTAAATATCGAACAGCTTCTTTCGCGTTTTGGCGGGAAGCTTCCCGCCGCTCAGGCCTAGGGGTTGCGGCGCATCATCCACGGCATAGTCCAGTTGGAAGGCTTTGACCGCCGTATCCAGCGGCAATTCGCTGGAATATCCCAGGTTGTGCAACCTGGCGATCGCCTTCTGCTCATCGTCGCCGGTGGCGCATTCCGGAATGATATCCGTCCGGAAGGGAAGCGGCTCCGCCGATCCCGGCGGCCCCCATTCTATCGTGATTTTCGCCGGGCAGAACGGCGGCAGGTCGATATCCGCGAAACCGTCTCCGGCGGCCGTGGCCAAGGGCCTGGCTTCGTTCCCGATCGTCACCTTGAAGACAGCGTTCGCTATGGGGACCACCGCAGCGTCATGCAGGCGCAGTGAAAGTGTCTGGGGCAGATCATTGCCGCCGGAGACGTCCACCGTTTCCGTGACCTGGGCGAGCCATTGCGGATATTCGGTGGATCCCTTTTTGGATTTCCGGCCCGCAGGCGGGGGTGGCGTGATGGGGCCGTCGAAGAAGAAAAGCTCGACGCGGCGGTCCTCCTGGCTATGGGCGCCGTTTTCGAAATGCACGGCCGGAAAATTCTCGCCGCAACCATGGGTAGTGACGGTGATATTGTTCGCAGGCCCGTTGGGAACGAAGGTCCCGTCCAGGTCCATGTATTTCTCGATCATCCGCTTGCGCGTAATCGGGCCGGCGATTCCGTCCTGCTCGAGCCCTTCCGATTCCTGGAAGGCCGTGATCGCCTCGGTGGTGGCCAGGTTGCCCTTCCCGTCGGGCTTGCCGTCGAAAAAGGCCGTCCCACCCTTGGGCAGGACGGTAAGCATCAATTGGACTTCCCGCGTTCCCCAGCGTTTGATCGCGGGCTTGTCGTCATGGAAAAAGGCTTCCCATGGATCGACTCGGTCGGTCAGGTAGGCTTCCATCGCTTCCGCGCGTTCAAGCGACAGGGTAAGGTTGGACTCGTCATCCCCGGAGGTATCGGTATGGCCTACGATGAGCAGGTTGCTGTTGGGATGCTGATTGTATTCGTCCTTGACGTCCTGGATCCCGGGCATGGCAAAGGGCAGCAAGAAGCATTTGTTGAGGTCGAAGAACATGCCCACCAGCCGGACCCGCGAGACCGGATTGGGTGCGACGCGGACGACCACCCCGCTTTCGATGGGCAACTTGATCCCTCCTCCCAACTGGGCCCTGGTCGCTTTGAATTCAGCCATGCTTGCTCGGCTCCATTCCTATTTCGAATCGAATTCCATCAGGACATAATCGCCGATGCGCGCCGCCAGGTATCCCGTATACCAGGAGCTCGCGATCGGGGAGGGATCGTAGTATGGGCTTCCGATGAGGATGCCGGAAGAATCCGGCTTGAGGGTCTGCAGGAGGGCCGGAGGCAATAAGGCCTTGGCGATATCCGGTTCAAGGATATAGGGCGTTTGTTTTATCGGCGCACCGAATGCCTTTTCCCATAGCGGCCAGGAGGAGGCTCCGACTTCCACCAAGGCGTAAAGATGGGAATCCGTGGGGCCGATATCATTGCGGCCGGCGCTGCCATTGGCCACTTCCAACCAGCGGACATGCGCGGGCGGCGAAGGGAAATGGATCTTGACCGCGAGGCGCGCGGAATCCTCCTGGACCGTCACGGGCGGGGCCGGATCCGTGCGCGTACCGACTTCCTTCGGTTTGCACCCCGAGAAGCAGGCCATGAACATCGCTAAAATCGCAGCCATCAAAAGCACCTTCCTCATCCGGATCTATCTCGGTGTCGTGACGTTCTGGTCGCCGGCGGGAACGCGGGGATCGGGCACCGGATCCTTGCTTGCCGAGAATTCGATATGCCGCCGCAGGCTGG
>DAINDC010000018.1:25495-26287 GCA_036732085.1 Fibrobacterota bacterium
CATTTTGGGGCGGCATCGCAGGCTGGCTTCGCGCTTGAACTCATGTCCCAACCCCGTCAATTCGAATTGGCCGTTTTCCGCATCCGCCGCTCCCGATCCGATATCATGCGCGCCGGGATTGAAATTATAGAGATCCTCCGCGCGGAGGATCACGTCGATCTTGAAGAGGCGGCGGTCGCCTTTCACCTCGACCTTCACATGCGCTTCGAGCCAGATGACATGCGCGCCGATCGCCTTCTGCCAGTTTTCCGTGCCGCAATACGGGTACCGCCGGTTCTTCTTGCCGCCCACGGGAATAGGTCCGGTTTGCATGATGAAATCCGGAAGCTGCAGGTTGTCGCTGAGCTCAATGGCCGCGGCCGTCGTATCGTCCACGGATGCTTCGACCGTCCGGGCGCCGGCGCGATCGTCAAGCACGTATTTCTCATAATCGAAATCCAGCTGGGCCCCTTCGTCCTCCAGGAAGTGGCGGTAGGCGATGGTGCCGTCGATGAGATCGGGCCGAAGCAGTTCGGCGCCGTCCAGGATGGCATTCCACTTCAATAAGGACACGACATCCGCTGCGGTCACGGCCCTTTTCTTGCTCAAGTCGAGATTGCCTTTCCCGTCGTCGAGGAAGCCATGGTCCAGGATGATATTGGGACGCTTGGCCGCCGGCACCACGGTGAAGGGGATGAATTGGCCCGAAGCCTTGGTGGTCGAGGCCGAGTCCTTGTCGCGTTTGGCATTCTGGGCGCGGGCCTGCTCGATTAACGACAAGACCAGGGCATCGTCATTGGCGGCGACCAGGAT
>DAINDC010000019.1:0-9205 GCA_036732085.1 Fibrobacterota bacterium
ATTTCCTGCGCCGCCAGGAGGAGAACGGATCCTGGAAGCTGCCCGCCGATCCCGTCGCGCGCGCCGCCCGCGCACTCGAATGCATCGGCCGCGCCTACGGCCGGCTGGCCGCGATGCTGGAGGAGGAATACATCTTCCACTGGCTGGCCTGGGACGGCGACAACGTGCTCGCGGACGGTTCGATCCTGGACTATGGATCCATCCGCCAATTCGCCGCCAAGCACGACAAGTACCGCTACGAGGACGTGGACCGTTTCTCCACCAGCCTCAACGAACAGCGCCGCTGGGCGCGCCTCATGGTGCAGGCCTTCGCCCAGGGATCGGACTTCGCGCTGACCGGGGTGAAGCGGAACCTGCGCAACTACCGCGAGGCCCCGTGCCTCGCCGACTTCGACAGGGAGTTCAAGGACGAGCGCGACAGGCGCATGCTCTGGCGCATCGGCTTCGGAGCGGCCCAGGTCGATCGCCTCCTGGACAAGGCCCGCGAGGAGGTGGAGGCCTTCCGCCGCGCGATGGATTATTTCGAGGATCTCAAGATCGCCAAGGGCCCGGAGAAGCTCCCGGACGGCATCAACCATCGGCCCGTATTCCTCATCCGCAGCATTCTCCGCGAACTGCCCGCCTTCCTGATCGCGCAGCCCGCTCCGACTCGCCAGGCGGATCCGCCGCGGGTTGACTCGGAAGGGTCCGCGCCCGGTTCCGCTATGGGTAAGGTCCAAGGGCTGATGGATGCGGATCGGTTCTGCGGCATTATGGCCGCCTCCTATGCGGGCCGCCGCGATCTCCAGATCTCGCCCGCGCGCGCCGCCCATGCGCAGACGTTCCAGGAATGTTACCTGCGCCTCGTCCGCGCCGCGGGGGGCAAGGAGGACGAGACCCTGCGCGCCCTCGCCGAACGCGCCGCAGTCATCAACAACGCCCATCGCATGACCGGCAACGGCATGGTCTGGATCGTCGAGGAGATCCTCAAGGTCAAGGATCGTATCGATTGGGACGAACTCCAAGACGCCTTGGACGCCTTCATCGATTCCCAGGTCCTGGTTCCGGGAAAATGGAAACCGATACCGGAAGAGGACCTCCGCTCCCCGCGGCTCAAAGGCCGCCTGCTCCGGAAGATCAAGCAGGATCTGGAACTCTATAAAGAAACTGTTTGAGGAAAATCGTTTCATCGAATCGTAAACCGCTTCCCTTTTGATTTGCAATCGATTCGCAATCGCTTCCCTTTTCACCTCCGACAACATGGCACGGTCAAGAATTGAACGGACCCGGCCTCCAAAGCCACTCAATTAAGAGGTTGTCATCGGGCATCCTTATTGCGTAGTTTACCGCATCGGGGGGAATCCGATATGTCCGTCACCAAAACACAGGAACTGCGCAAGGCCTTCATGGGTGGGGTGGCGGCCTGGATCATCCAGATGCTGGTGGTGATGGCCTGGATATTCCTCGGAGGACACAATCTTCCCAAACCGCCGCTGGCCGCGCAGAGGGCTCCCGGCATCGCCCAGTCGCCCCCGGTTTTCGCCGCAACCCTGGACCCGCTCCGTCCGTAGCCTACGCTCCGTCCGTAGTCTACGCTCCGTCCGTAGGCCCTCGTCCAAATCGACGCCCGTTTCGGACTCGGCATTATTGTCAGTACTACTGAAGAGGCCGTCACTACCGAACTGATGGGCCGGCCGAGAATAATTAGTTTTCCCGGATTGGAGGACGCATGAAGAATTGCCTTATCTGCCAAACCGGCCAGGATCAAGTCGCCCTGACCCGCATCTCCATCAAGATGGAAGGCGCTCCCTGGGGCGACATGCTCGTCTGCAAGAACTGTTTGGAAATGCTTGGCGTGGCGGAAGTGAAGAATCTGGTGGGCATCGCCGTGAAGGAGAAATCCTTCGATGCGACCAATGTCATCCTCGTCAATGAAACCCCGGAAGCGGATTCCTCCCCGACCCATGGCCAGTTTGAAATGCCGGTGAGCGCGGCCCTGCTCCGGGACCCTTCCGCCTTTTCCCGGATGGTCGGCGAAAAGCTGGGCGCCAAGCTTTGGGAAATGCATCATGCCGGCCCTTCCGATGCGGTCTGGACCACGTCCCTGAGCCCGGACGGCGAGGGCGGATACATTCTGGCCGCCGTCTTCGCGAAGTCCGCGGCCCAACGCGGCTAAGAGCCGGTCCCAAGCCGGCTAAGAGCCGGTCCAAGCCGGTTTAAAATAGAAGCGGTACGGGGACGGTAAAATCCCGTCGATATTTAAAGCCGCTGGAAGCCCCGTCCCATAAGGCCTTGCGGGCAAAGGTTCCGGAAACCGGATCCCATTTCGGGCTTTTCTTCGACCCGTTCCTTTGGTAGAATGATTGTGCGAACCAGCGCAATCGTTGACCCTCACATCCACCCCGCGAGCCTTACGATCATGAAGAACATGAATCTGCAACCTGCCTTGGATTTCTCCGTCGGCCTCCTCTGCTATCTCTTCGCGATTGCCATGTTCTTCTATTTCCCCGGCGTCGAAGCTTGGACCTTTTCCGAATTCCAACCGGCCCTGCTCACGCCGGAAATCTGGATCAACCTGCTGCTGGTCTTCGCCGTGGTCCTGCCCGCGCTCATCGGACCCTTGGTATTCATCAACCGCGCCAAGCGCTTCGGCAAGGCCAAGCTCGCCGGCGGTTGCCTGGCGCTCGCGGGACTGTTCCTGCTGGCCGGCCTGGACGCGCCGCCCTTCTATGGCCGCGTAGCCTTGATCGCCCTGCTATCGGGACAACTGCTGGCCTTGGGGCATAAGGCCAAGGAGAGCGTGCCGTTCAATTGGATGATCCATATCGGATTCCTCATCGCCAATCTGAACTTCCCCGATGCCTCCATCCTCTGCGGCGCCAATTTCCTGGCCGGGGCCTACCTGCTGGGAGCGGGGCTATTGGTTCTCAAGGATTACTGGAAGCCGGATGCCAATCCGCGATCGCAGGTCAGGGTCGGTTAGCGTCAGCTTATTCGGTTGGACGATCGCGCTTCCCGCGCCATAGAAACTAAGCGGGCTTCGGCCGCATGCCGCCCATCGGTTCCGCAGGCTTGACCGGCCCTGCCGGCCTGACCTTTACCGCATTGGGCTTGGGCTCAATCGCCTTCCCGAAATGCTTGGCATAGACCTGGGTGAACTCCGCGCCCAAGAACAGGATCTGGGCGGAGTAATACCCCCAGATCAAACCCACCCCGAGCGACCCCGCCGCTCCATACGCCGAACTTACCGAGCTCCTGCCCAGATAAAGGCCGATCAGGAAACGCCCCAGCGAGAAGAGCAGGGCCGTGAAAGCGGAACCCACCCAGACATCGCGCCAACGGACAAATGCATCCGGCAGCACCTTGAAGAGGAGGGCGAAGAGCAAGGTGGTGACGGCGAAGGAAATACCGAAGTTCAATCCCTGGATCAAGGATTGGGACATGGGCAGAACATCCCCCAGGTATTTTCCGAGGCCGGCAAGCAGGGCGCTGAGAAGCAAGGACACCAAGAGCAGGAAGCCGATCACGAGCACCATGGAGAAGGACAGGAACCGATCGTGCAGGATGCCTTTGAGGCCGCGGTCCGGCTTGGGCTCGACTTTCCAGACGGTGTTCAGCGAATCCTGCAATTCGCCGAAGGTGCCGGAAGCGCCCACGAGCAAGGTCACGACCCCCACCACCGTGGCCACGATGCCGCCGCCTTTATGGTTGGCGTTCTGGAGGATGGTCTGGATGGCCTGCGCCCCCTGGTCCCCCACCAGCCCGCGGATCTCGCCGACGATCTGGTTGCTGGCCGCCTCCTGACCGAAGACGAGGCCGGCGACGGCGATGGCTATGATGAGAAGAGGCGCCACCGAGAAGATGGTGTAGTAGGAAAGCGCCGCGGCCAAGCGCGAAGCCTTGTCCTTACTCCATTCTGAGAAGGTTTCCTTGAGTAGTGAGATCATGGGCGGACCTCCGGGATCTCCATAGGATCAAAATAAAATCCATATGATCAAACTAAAATTTCGAAGGTGTCCGATCCCTAAAAAGCCTGGGCCAGATCGACGATGATGGCATCGGGCCATTTAGTATTCCTATGCCGGCCATACGCGATATCCAACCGGAAATTGAAAATCCCCAGCAAGGGATAGCGAAAGCCCAGTCCATAAGCCGTTCCCTCGCCCCGTTGCGGGGGCGCGCTTCCTCCCGACAAGTGGAACCCCTTCTCCACGTTCCAGACCTTCCCGAAATCATAGAACGGCACGAGCTCCAAAGGCACCAGATGCCGCAGGGGGTTATGCGAGGAGATATGGCCGAAACCGAAGAGGGCGAAACGCAATTCATAAGAGGTGAGGAAATAGGCGAGGGTCTGGTTCTGAGTCGAGCAGACCGTGACGGGGTGTCCCGCTATCCGGGTTGCAACCGTGTCGGTTTCCGTCTCCGGACAAAGTTCCCGGAACCCGTAACTGCGGATGCTCCTGCTGCCGCCCAGGAAAAAACGATCGGAGTTGGTTCCGCCCCTGCTTAAGAATCTTCCGCCATCCACGCGCAGTGCGACCTTGGCCTGCTTCACATCCGGCAAGTAATAATAATACCCCGTTTGCAGCTCGAACCAATTGTACCGCAACTCGGTGAAGCGGAAGCGATTGTCTTCGATGAAGGGCCCGCCATTCCCCCATGTGGGAGCGAAGCGGATCCCGCGGCTGGGATCCAGCGCCTGATTGAGGAAGGAGAAATAGGCGGTCTGGATGAAGTTGAGGTTGAGGGAACGTTCGCGGCTGTTCGCGATCTTCATGCGGCTCTTCGATTCCAATTCCGCGTCCCCCACCAGGCGCAGCCAATAGGACCAGGGCCAGGTCAGCCTGGTGCTGTTGATGGCCTGAAAATCCCCTGAGAACAAGCCTCCCGTCGATTGCAAATGCGAACTGGAGACGGCCGAGGTCTGATACCAGTTGATGCTGAAATCATTGTCGAAGCGGATCAGGTAACCGCGGATGAGCGGTGAACCATATCCGGCATAGAGGGTTTGGCGCAGGGTCGCCAGGGCCAGGCCGCCACGGACCTCGTTCAGGTTGCCCGCGAAATTATTATGGCGCGCGTCGACGGAAACGCCGAAGCCGGAATAGGTGTCGTAAAAAAAGGACGTCCGGATATTGCCCGGCATCCGCTCTTCCATTTGCAGGATGAGGGCGCTGCCATGATCCGGCATCAGACTGTCCTTGATGCGGATGAAATTGAAGTCGCCGGTATATTGCAGCTTTTCGATCAGCCGATCGTTGTTGGAGAGCCGTACCGTATCGCCCTTGTGGTATTTTACGAGGGAACGGAGCAGGAGGTCCCGGGTGATACCCTCAAGGCTGTCCGCGGGCGCCGCCCTCTGGTTGCGGATGATCAAGGTGTCGAAGAGCACGGGATAGGAAGGCTCCACGAGATAGTCCACCTTGACCGTCTTGGTATCCGCCTTCACCGTCACCTTGTCGTCCACCTTGACGCGGACATATCCTGAATTTCCGTAACGTTGCAACAGCAGGCGCCGGTCCTCGAAAATCAAATCCTCCTCATAGGGCTTCCCCCGCTTGGCCGCCAACTCCGCGGTATCCACCACCAAAGCCGTTTGCGGAGCCTGCTGCGGAGGCGCGACCTTGACCGTATCCACCTTGGAGGTGTCTGGCACCACCACCACCCGCACCGAATCGTAGGCGTATTGGGTCCCTTCCGTGATTTTCAGCACGGCGTCCCAATCCTGCTTGCCTCCGCCGGGATGGAGGTGGATGTCCACGTCCACCTTGATGTCGAAGAAGCCATTGCGCCGATAAAGATCGGAGGCATAGAATTGGGCGTCCTCCTGCCAGGTCAAGATCCCGTCCTTGGAATAGGACTCGGGCTCCGGCGATAGGACTTCCTTGATCTTATGGCTCTTCAAAAAGGCGTTGCCCTCCAACTTCACGCTGATGCCGGCATTCGCAACGGCCAAAAAGAACAGGGAGGCAATGGCCATCCGGACCTGGACGGAGCGGGCCATCCCATTACAACGAATACAGCGGAGCCTCATCGCGCGGTATCCGGAGCGGCTGCGGTCTTGCCGCCCTCACGGGACGAATCATCGGCCGCGCCCGTGGGAGAGGACGGGCGGCGGGGAACTTTTTTCGCCCACCAGTAGCCCCAGAAATCATAGTTGTAATTGAGACCCAATCTACCCAGCATGGCATTCTTATCTTCCGATGTCTGGGACTCCCCGGGTATAACCTCCTTCGCGGTATAGGCGGCGGCTTCGACATTCACCGTGTTCTTGAGCCTCCTTTTCCATTTCGGATCCTGGATGAACCCGGGCAAGGGCGGCCGCCATTCCAATCCCACCCGATAAGTCATGGGATGGGTCGAGGTGCCCGCCGTCTCATAGTTGGAGCGCATCCGGAGGCGCGTGCGCCAGAACTCCTTGCTGAGGATCTCCAGGGCCACGGCTTCCGCCGTGGTTGAACCGGCTTCCGCCGTGGTCGAACCGGAATCCGATTGCGTGGCCGGCGGCTTCTTCTTATCCCCCGCGAGCTGGGTGAGCGCCCCCAGGCCGGAGACCTGCGTGCTGGCAATCCAGTGCCCGGAAAGCTTGCCTACGACGTCGGAGAGATATTCGCTCGCCACCGGCTCGAGCAAGCCAAGGGCCTGCTCCTGATAGGTGAGGCCGGCGCCTCCCGAGCTGAAGGCCCCGGAATAGCATCCGCGGCGGACGGAATAGAGGAGGGCCGTGACTTCCACCCCGGCCCCGGTGGCGCCCTGGCAATCGCTGTCGTAGGTGAACTGCAGGTTGGAAAGTTCTCCCGTGAGCCTGGTGATGATATCGCAGGAGTCCGTGGTGCCGGTCTCGCAGTTCTTGGCCAGGCGCTTCCGGGCCTCCAGCTCCACCTGGCCTTCTTCCATCGGGGTGTTGAGCCATTTCAGATCCATGCGGCGGATGGCATAGGCCTGCTTCTTGGGGCCGAGCTCGCCTTCCGAGGACGAGATGCGGCCTAGCACCAGGGCATAGGGATAAGTGCCCGACATGGAGAAGTTACCCACGTACTTCACGCGCAGGATATCGGTCTCGATGCTATTGCCCGTGCCGGCGGTCTCCACGTTGATCTGCACCTGGATGGCCTGGCTGCGCTTGGCGGCCATCTGCTTCCCCGGCGATCGCTTGAAAAGATTCTGCAGGGTCTCCATGCTGCGCAGCCGATAGCGGATCTCGGAACTGTCCAGGACCGCATCCACGCGGATGAAGGGGATGCGCCCGCCTCCCGGCACCCCCGAAGTGTTCTTGCCCAAGGGCGCCCGGTAGGTTACCGCGACATCGGAGAAATCCCCGGCCGCGCGCAGGGGCGACTTCACATGCTCGGCGGAACCGGACCCGATGGAGGCCTGGAGGTTCATGACGGTCGAGTCTCCGCTGAAATCGAGCTTGAGATCGCGCAGCTTGATGCGATCGCCGGCTCCCAATTGGGCCGCGAAGCTGTTGCCCGCCAGCGATCCCGACATGCGCTTGCTGGGAGGATCGAACTCGAAGCGGCCGTCCAGTTGCGCCCCGCCTTTGGAGCGCATGGTCAGATGCGGGATGGTGATCTTGCCTCCTTGCATTTTGACCGGAGCGGAGAAAACCTGGGTGTCCACGCCAGCCACCAGGTAATTCCCTCCCAAGGTATCCGCCTCCAGGCGCAAGCCCTTCAGGCCTTGCTTGAAGGGGAAGACCAGGTCCGCGCCCACCTTCACATCGCGAAGCTCGCCGGAGGATCGGGGCAGGACCGCATCGCCGCGGATTCCCAGGCGGCCTTTAAGCTCGTTGAACCCGGTGAGGCGGCCGCGGAAATCCAGGAACACCTTTTCACCCAGGCGGGCGCGCAAGAGCACGCCCTGCTCCGTGGCCAGCACGCCCGTAAGCGACAGGGTGGCGGTATCGTTGAAGAGGGACTCCTGTTCCGACACCGTGACCGCCTTGACGATAAGGCTATCGCCCTTGCCGAAGACCGCGAGCTCCTTCAAGCCCACCTTTTCCTCTTCCCCGTTCAGATGGATATTCTGGAACTTGTATGTGCCCGAGAAACCCCGCGCGGACGAATAGCCGAATCGCCCCGCCGCGGTCCCGGACTTGAGCGGCGGCTCCGGCATGGCCACCGCCAGGGCCTTGGCGAGATCGAAATGATCGGCGCTCAAGGTGACCTCCTCGAAATCGTCCTTGCCCAGCTTGGCCAGCTCGTAGAACTGCCGGCCATGCAGCCTCACCTTGGCGGAAACCTTGATTTCCGATCCCGACATGGACGCGCGCGTTTCCTCCACCACCAGCCTCTCCGCATCCCATGCGGCGCGGACATCGGCCTGCAAAGCCTCTCCCTTGTACCGCCCATCGGCCTTCACCTTGGCGGCGCCGGAGCGCTTGCGCTTGTCCCAGGAGAAATCCGCGGTCACGCGCGGCTGGTTGGCCTTCAGGGTATCCAGGCCCTTATAGGGCAGTTGCTCCAGGGCCAGCCCGCGCACATGCGCCTCCATCACGTCCGCGCGCGGCATGGCGGCCTCCACGCTGCCATAGCGGGAGTTGGCCATGCGGAAGGCCAGGGGACGATTCGGATTGTTCAAGCCGGCACGGCCCGAAAGCTCCCAGTCGGTCCCGCGCCAGTACAGGTGGGAGGGCTCCAAGACATAGCCCGCCTTGCCGTAGCGGTGTTCCAGGCGCAGGGAATCCGTCAGCAGGCCATAGGCCTTGAGCCCCGTGATCTCCGTAACGGCCTTTACCTCTCCGTCCCTGACGCTGCCGCGGATCAGGGCGCGGGTGAAAACCACGTTGGTGTCGGTGAAGGCCACCAGCCATCTTTCCCCCGGCACGACCCCCGCCGAAAAATCCCCGTTCCAATCCGGCAAGGTCGGCTGCGTACCTTGTATGTTACCCTTCGCTTTCTGCATGGCGCCCTTCTTCCCGTGATTGGCCTTTGCCGAGGCGACAGTTCCCGTTTTTACTTTCCCCGGTTTCACGGTCGCCGATTTCCGCAGGTCCGCCCGGATGCGGGAACCGTCCCCGGTCGCAATGTCCGCCCGCACCGCCTGGCTGGAGGCCTTGAGTTCCGCGACGTCCAAATCAGCCTGCATCCTCTTCCCGCCCGCGTTCACGGCTATCCCGCGCAGATGCCCGGTGGCGGTCGCGCCCAGATGCGCCGCCAGCCAGGCCGGGACCTCCAGGGAATCCGTGGCGGTGGCGAACATCGAACCGCGCAAGGCCACATCC
>DAINDC010000019.1:9215-13197 GCA_036732085.1 Fibrobacterota bacterium
GCGATCTCCGCGGCTGATCAGCGACCACGTTCCCGCGCTGTCCCGGAAATCGATTTTGACCGCCAGCTTCTGGGGTCCGAGCTTGATGGGCGCGGAATCAGGGAAGCCGGATACCCGCGCGGACAGCCCGCCTTCCAATCGGAACGTCTTTTGCATGGAGGCGCGGAAGTCCGCATCGAAGGCTTCCGCCCGCGGCAGGCCCGGCGGCAACCGCATAGCCTTCACATACGCATCCGAGGAGATCATGTGGATGCGCAGCTCCGCGCCCGCCCGCAAAAGGTTGGCCTTGGCCAATTTCGCCTTCACGGACAGGCTATCGCGCGCATGCCGCCAAGTCACGTGCGCCAAGACCTGCTGGGAATCCGCCCAGTCCGCCGAGACCGATAGCGATTGCCTCATAGGCCCCAACTGCCTCACCTGCGCGTCGCGGATGTCCAGATCCACCGCCTGCGGACCCTTGGTTTCCAGCCGCAGCCCATCGGCGCGGACCATGGGGCCCAAGGAATCAGCCGCGGTGTCGAATACGGTGATGCGGCCCGCGCGCACCACCACGCTCGCCGGCAGCTTGAATTCCGGGAAGGCGATGGAATCCTTTTTCGGTTTGAAGGCCGCCGTATCGGGCCCGGGGGTGAGATGCAAAGACAAGGTGTCCACATCCAAGGTGACGGAAGGGGAAAAGTGCACCAAGCTCTTGAAGAGATCGGCGGAAATCTGGGTGCGTCCGGCGGTAGCGTGTAATTCCGGACTCGCATAGAGAACCGAATCCGCGCCCAGATCCAGGCTCCATCGGAATTCCGGCGCCACCAGTCGCAGCTTGCCCGGCCCCACCGTCACTTCCCCGGCCAGATATTTCTGCACCGCGTATCGTCCCCCGAAATAAACCACGAGGAAGAGAGCCAATAGCAGGCTCCCCAGCGCGATCAAAATCCGTTTCATCCATTTGCGCATGCGGGCCGGGGCTAAGTAGGGTGGATAGGAATAGGACGATTTAAATTAATTGCAATATTTTCGGGGTGGAAAGATTCCACCTTGTCGGAAAAATTTACACTCAAACCGCATGTTTGAGGGGTTCCTAACTCCGCAAGGATGAAGTTATCAAGGAGTTACAACCCTTGCGCGTCCGGCCTTGCAAGGCCTTTACTACTTTTCGGACGCCTCCTTTTCTTGGCCTACGGGGTTTAGTCGGAAACATGTTTTGGATTCATCGAAGAAAACCAGGGACACCCTCTTAAAGATGTTTGCAGGCTCATTCCGGTCAAGACATTTTCCTCGCCCGATACTTCCCTGGTTGGGCATAGCTTTCGCCGGCTTATTGCTGTCCTGCAATGTCACTGATCGGGACTTGGGCGATGCGCCCATCGGTCCCAAGGATGGCTTGGATGCCGGCAACCTGGATTCCTTGGCACATGGCACGCTACGGGACTCCATTTCCGGAAATATGCGCGTCTTCGCTACGCCCCATACCCTCAAGGCCGGCAATAAAGGCCGCTCGACAGTCACCGTCCAGGTCATCGACGCCAACCACAATCCCCTGCCGGGCAAGCTGGTCCGCTTCGTCGCCTCCATGGGCACCATCACCGCCGCCGATACCACCGATGCCGATGGCATGGCCACGGCCACCTATGCCGCCTTGCCGAAGAATGGCGAGGTCCGGATCTTCGCCGCCGCCACCTTGGCCGACTCCCAGCAGGTGGTCGCCACTTCCCTGCAACTCGAAGGCCTCACGGTGGGCATCGCGCCCCAATCCCCGGACACGGCCGTGGGCGAAAGCGATCCCGTAACCGTGACCGTAACCGACGGCGAAGGCGAACCCGTGGCCGCAGCGGAAGTCAAACTGCAAGGCGCGGCGATCGCGACCGGAACCACGGACGGAGCGGGCCGACTGCATACCACGGTCACCAGCGCCAAGGAAGGACAGGTCAAATTCATCGCGGCCTCCCAGGGCGCCGCCGATACCTTGGCCGTGGGCTTCTGGACCACCCCTCCGGGTTCGCATTCCCGCACCTTGCTCCTCTTCGCCGATCCGGCCCGCATCCCCGCCACCAACGGCGAGACCTCCAATATCAAAGCCATCCTGTACGATGACAACCACAATCCCGTGGCCGGCAAGGCCGTGGCCTTCAGCGCCAGCCAAGGCCTCATCAATCCTCTCGACACCACCGACGCCAACGGCGTGGCCACCGCCGTCTATCAGGGCATGGCCCAGGACGGGGACGCGGTAATCACCGCCGCCTATGCCGTGGGCGACTCCGTCCGCAAGGCCTCCGCTACCGTAACCTCCGCGGGACTCCAGTTCGAAGTCAAGCCCGCCCGTCTCGAAGCCTTGCTCAATGACTCCGTGCCCGTCTCCATCCGCGTCCGCGATGCCGCCGGCCAGCCGCTGCCGGGCGTCCTGGTGAACCTCAAGGGAGCCCTGCAAAGTTCCCTCCGCACCAATCCCTCCGGCGCCGCGACCGCCTATGTGACCAGCGCCTCCGAGCAGACCCTCAACGTAAGCGGTTCCGCCTTGGGCGCCTCCGACAGCGCCAAGATCATCTTCTTCAAAATCCTGCCCACCGGCAGCGCCTCCAACAAACCCGCGGTAGGCAACCTGCGCATCTTCGTCGATCAGAGCAAGCTCAAGGCCAGCAATACCGATCAGACCACGGTGCGCGTAGTGGCGTTCGACAAGTTCAACAATCCCCTGTCCGGCCGCGCCGTGCGCTTCTCCGCCACCTACGGCATCATCACCTCCCTCGACACCACCGACGCCAAGGGCGAGGCCACGGCCATCTACCGCAGCGTGCCCATCAACGTGGACGCCAAGCTCACCGCCTCCATGACCGTGGACGATTCCGCTTTGGCCGTGGCCACCACCGTGACCTTGGCGGGCGTGGAGATCCACGTCAACCCCACCTTGACCGACGCCCTCCTCAACCGCCAGGTGCCGGTAATCGTCCGCATCATCGACGGGGCCGGCAACCCGGTGCCGGAAGCCAAGATCGCCTATAACGGCTCGCCCGGGGAAGGCTCCACCGACGGCGACGGGCGTTTCCTGACCTCGATCACCAGCGGCACGGAGAAGCGCGCCACCTTGACCGCATCGGCCCTGGGCGCCACCGACAGCGGCTACGTGGACTTCTGGAAGGTGCTGCCCACCAAGAACGACAACAACGTGGCGACCATCCGCAAGATGCGCATCTTCTCCTCCCGCTCCCAGCTCCGCGCCGACAATTCCGACTTCGCCGTGGTCTCCGTCATCCTGACCAATGAAAACAACAATCCGGCCACGGGCGAATCCGTGGAGTTCACCAGTGATATCGGCATCATCGGCAAGTCCGCCGTGGTCGACTCCGCGGGCCGCGCCAGCGTGACCTTGCATAGCGCGCCCGTGAACGGCACCTGCCACGTGCGGGCCGCGGCCGTGGGACGTAACCTCACCGCTACTACCGACATCCTCTTCAACGGCGTCACCTTGCAACTGGCGCCCAGCCGCACCGATCTCAAGGTCGGCGAGGCCGCGAGCCTGGAAGCCTTCCTCAAGGACGCCTCCGGCAATCCCATCGGCGGGGAGCAAGTCAACTTCAGCCTTTCCGGTCCCGGCGCCTTCGACAATGGCGGTGCGGACTACGGCTCCCTCCTCAATCCCAACGGCCGCGCCTTGGTGCGCGTCACCGCCGCCTCCGCGGGAACCGTCAAGGTCAAGGCCACGTCGCTCAATACCGGCGATTCGCTCCAGCTCCGCTTCAGCAATAATTCCCTCACCCTCACCACCTCCAAAGCCTCCCTCCTCGTCGGCGGCGCCGATTCCACCTTGATCACGGCAACCTATGTGGACGGCTCCGGGAACGCGGTCGCGGGCGCGGCCATCACCTTCGCCACCAATGCCGGTGCCATCGCCACCGCCTCCGCCACCACGGACGGCTCCGGCAAGGCTACCACCTTCCTGCGGAGCGCGTCCTTCGCGGGCCCGCTTTTCTTCGGCAGCCGGCAGGATGCCGAT
>DAINDC010000019.1:13207-26160 GCA_036732085.1 Fibrobacterota bacterium
TCCTTCGCGGGCACCGCCACGGTCCAGGCCAACGCCCCCGGCGGCGCGGCGCAAATCCCCGTCGCCTTCAACGCCTCCGCGCCCAAGTCCGTCAAGCTCACCATCACCGCGGACAATATCGGCATCAATGGCGGGACCGCCACCCTGAGGGCCGTGGTCGCCGACGCCGAAGGCAATATGGTCTCCGGCCAGGACGTGAACTTCCGCATCCTCAAGGGCCCGGGCGGCGGCGAGAGCATCACCAAGCCCGTGGTCCAGTCCCAGGCGGGCGTGGCCGTCTCCCAGCTTCAATCCGGAAGCCTGCCGAGCAGCTACCGCGGGACCTTGGTGGTCGCCAGCGTGGGTAACCTGTCAGATACCTCCAAGCTGACTATTTCCGGGCCCGCGCATATCGTCACCGTCTCCCGGCCGGAAGACGATTCGGTGCCGGTAACCGGAAGCGGCTTGAAAGATGAATCGACTTTCGAATTCTTTGTCGGCGCCGTAGTGCAGGATATCAACGGCAATGCCGTGGCCGACGGCACCGAAGTCCATTTCAGCGCTGTGGTTACGGGCATGGCGGTGGGCCGGCTCATTCTAGACCATTGGGACGGGCTGGGGTCGACGACGACCACCTCGGTCAAGCCCATCTACAAGACCGTGCTCGTGGACATTCCCTTCGAGGACATCAACAATAACTTCAAGCTCGACCCGGGCATCGACCTCGATCTCGATGGCATTCCGGCTCTCTTGCGGCGCGGGGAGGATCGCAATGGCGACGGCGTCTACGATTACAATCCCGCCCTCCACGACACCTGGTTCGATTTCAACGGCAACGGGAAATGCGATGCCGGCGTGGGCGAGAACGACACCGTGGTGGTGGACGGCAAGACCCTGTATGCGGATCTGAACGGCAATGGCATCCGCGACCAGAGCGAAATCATGGTGGACCGCGGCACCCCCGGCGTCTGCGACCTTCCCGCCAGCGGGGACTACCCTTTCCACCAATGGGAAATCCGGACCTTCCTGCCCGACTTGAATTTCACCACCAACGAATTCGCCGTCGCCATCGAGGTCTCGGCCGTGACCAAAAACGGCGTGGCCAACGCCCGCCTCCGCTACCCGCGCCAGTTCGCCCGGCGCCTGTACGTGAACGTGAACGGTGAGGCCAACGGCGTCCGCGATGCGGATGGGGAACGCTTCCTCCTACCCCAGGTCAAATGAGATCGATGCCTATGCAAACGCAAACCGCCCTCCTGACCCACTTGCGAACCCATGTCAGCCTTGCCGCCCTGGGCCTCGCCCTGGCCCTGGCCTTCGCTCCCGCCGCCCGCGCCGAGTTCCCGGTCGAAGATATGGATTCGCATAGCCTGGGCCTCCAGTACGGCCTGGCCTTCCGCGGCCAGGACATCACCAAGGCCTCCGTCCCCTCGCATGAAATCCTCCATGCCCTCAGCCTCGCCTATTCGCCCATCCAATACGTCTCGATGGAAGCCGGCCTCGGCATCGATCGCTATTCCGTCGATTCCGATCACCAGGTGAGCTTCCAAGGGGACTACGGGATTTCCCCCGTCTTCGGACTCTCGCTCTATACCCCGCCCCTGTTCGAACTCCTGCGCTTCACCGCCGGCGACAAGGCCCTCTTCCTCGACAGCGAAGACGGCCGCGGCTACCGCTATTCCGGCTTCATCTCCAATCCCTTCCTGGGCCTGATCGTCTCGCCCTCCGGCTACGTGGACGTGACCGCCGGCGCGCGCATGCTCCTCACCGACGGGAAGATGAGCGGCCCCGGCTCGGTCACCGGCGGCAGCGCCTTCTCCAACCAGCACGCCCTAAGGGGTTACCTGTCCGTTACCCTCAAATCTCCCCTCGAGCGCGCCTTCCTGACCTTGGACCTCGACGCCTCCCCGAGCCTCGATTCCGATTGGTCGAACGGGCCCAAGGAAGCCTCCGTGGGCCTGGCCATCGGCGCCATGCTGGGCTGGAGTGGGCATGCAGCCTCATCCGCGAAACGGGACACCTCGCGCTATTTCCCCGCCTATCCGGAAATGAAGTCCAAGCAGGACAAGATGGCCGAGGAAATCGAGTAGACCCCATGGCCAAGTTCAGCTACAAGGTGCGGGATCGGGAGGATCGGGTGGTGCTGGGAACCATGGAGGCCGCCACGGCCGATGAGGTTCTGGGGCGGCTGACGCAGAAGGATTTCTTGCCGATTTTGGTGAAGGAGTTGATCGGGAGCGAAGCCAAGGCCGGGAAATCCCTTTCGGATTTCTTCAGTGAAGGACTGAAGAAATCCCGCGTTCGCGTGCCGTACAAGGATATCGTTTTTTTCACGCGCCAATTGGCCACCATGGTGGGGCAGGGCGTGCCATTGTCCAAGGGTCTGGATCAGCTGACCCGGGGCGAGAAACCGATTTTCAAGAAAATCATCCAACAGGTCGCGGACGATATTTCCACCGGCCTTACGCTTTCGGATGCCATCGGCAAGCATACCACGGCCTTCAATCCCATGTATGTCGCCGTGGTGCGTTCGGGCGAAGTCGCGGGCGCGCTGGATCGCGTCCTGGAAGGCTTGGCCAATTACATGGAAAGCGTCGAGATCATGCGTGGCAAGGTGAAAACCGCGATGCGGTATCCCACCTTCATCGGGGGCTTCGTTTCGCTGATGATGCTCGGCATCATGTGGAAGCTGGTTCCCACCTTCGAGTCGATCTACGGCGGCCTGCACGCCACGCTTCCGGTGCCCACCTTGATCCTGATCCATGTCTCGCATCTGGTCCGCAGCAATTTCCTGCTCTGCATCGTGCTGATCGTAGCGCTCGTGATTCTTTACAAATACCTGATGACCCTGGAAAAATTCCAGGCGCGCATCCAAAAGGCCATCCTCAAGGTTCCCGTATTCGGGAGCATCCTGGAGAAAAACATCTGGGCCACCTATAGCCGGACCATGTCCCTGCTGCTCGAGGCTGGCACCCCCATACTCAAGGCCACGGAAATCTCCGGAGCCGCCGTCAACAACCGGTATTTCGCGAACAGCCTGGAGAAGGTCTATGCCGGACTGCGTAGGGGCGAACAGCTCAGCGAGGCGCTGGACGCCAGCGGCATCTTCCCCGTGCTCATCATCCAGCTCGTGGCCACGGGCGAGGTCAGCGGCAAGGTGGACGCCCTGCTGCGCAAGGCCGCGGAGTTCTATGAGCGTGAAGTGCGCAATGTCGTCGACTCCTTGTCGACCATCATCGAGCCTGTCCTCATCGTCATATTAGGCGTTATCGTCGGAGCGATCCTCCTGGCCCTATATATGCCGATTTTCTCGGTGGGAAAATACATCGGATGAAATCGGAAAAAGTCTCTCGTATATACATAAATCAAACGCATCATCAGTCAGAAGGAGTATTTAATGAAAAACGTCAAGCTGCATAAAGGCCAGAAGGGCTTCACCCTTGTGGAAGTCATCGTGGTCGCCATTATCGTCGCCGCCTTGGCGGCGGTGGCGGTCCCCTTGTACTTGAACTATGTCAAAACCTCGCGGACGAATTCTGCGGCCAATGCAGCAGGGTCGGTGGCCTCCTTTTGCGGTGCGTGCAAAAATTCGACTGGAGCTCTTTCTGATGACGCTAGTACTAACGGAGGCGGCACATTAACATGCAATCGCGGTAAGAACGATAGCACCACAATTAACATTCCGTCAGACATCAAAATCGACGTGGACTCTACCGGTGGTTCGGTTAAAGCCACCCATGCCAGTGATTCGTCCGCGCACGCGACTTATCACTACTAGCGGTTGATTGGAAATGCGCTCGAAGCGGGGATTCGTACTGGCGGAGGTGCTGGTCGTAGCCGTCATCGTGGCCATCCTGGCTGCGGTGGCCATCCCAGTCTATACTGGTTATGTGACGAGCCAAAGAAAAACCGTGGTCACCAATCTCGCCCAAACCGGGGCAATGGCGGCCAGCATCTACGTCCGTCGCACAGGCATTTTGCCGACGAGCCCCGGGGCCTTGAACCTCTATTATGACTCCACGAAATATTCGATCACGGTCAATATCGGACGGACGATAACAGTACGGGATCGTTCCGATCCGAGCAATATCGATACTACGGTAAATTATTGATGAGGCTTACATCTTCCATCCGCTTAGTTGACTGGAAAACCGGCGGTCAAGCTGGTGTGACTTTAATTGAATTGATGGTGGCCTCGATCATCTTGGGATTGGCGGTGACGGGAGTGCTGGCCTTGGTGGGCTCCGGACGCAGCCTAGAATATCAGAACAGCCTTTATGCGCAAGCGCGTTCCGCCGGCAATTCAATTTTGGAGGATCCCTACTATCGGTATTCGAACTACACAAGCTTGTCGCCTATAGGGCCATCCACTCCTCATGCAACGGTTGCGAATGACGCACCTTACCTGAAAGCGACTCCGACAGCGCCTTCTACTTTCGACACAATATCGGTCACCATCACTGAGGTAACCGTTACGAATTGGATCGCTATGACCGGCAGTGGGACGCCTCTTATCCCGGTCCGGAAAATCGATTTGACCCAAAAATGGAAAGCGGATGGTACCGATCAGACCCTGACATTGTCCAAATGGATATGTCAAATCAGATGATTTCCCTACATTCCTCAAGCGGATTCACCTTGATCGAAGTGCTCGTGGTAAGCCTACTTTCGACCGTCCTCGGAGCCACCATCCTCACTACCTTTTATATGGTCACCGCCCAGATCAAGGAAAGCACGGAACTGCAAAAACTCTCGGTGATGGAGGCCGCAGTATCCGAGGCGATTGCTCAAACCGCCTTCAAGTCGGATGCGGTCTACGAAAATCCATGCACGATGCCTGCCGCAAATCCGAATACTCTTGTCCCCGTTTCTCGCCTAACAGTCATTTACTTCTGCAAAGATGATGGCAGCAGCGTGGGTGGTTATCGGATTGACCAGGATACACTGAAGGAATTGACCGCAGGGAATAACTGGATCCCTTTCCAAGTTGGCAATGAGCTATTCGTCCCTCTCAAAGGGAGCCCAAGCTCTTTCTTCCTCCTGCCCAAGCGTCTCGGCTTGCAATATTACCTGGAATTTTCCCGCGTTGTCGATGGGAAGCCCTATTCACTTCCCACCTTCATCGAACTCGTCCAATGCCGGAATACCTTCCGATGAAAAGCCAGCGCGGATCCATCCTGGTGGGTGTGATAGGATTGTCCCTGGTCATGACCGTCGCTGCTACCGGTTTAGTCATGATCACAACCAATAGCGCGAACGTGGCCGAATATCGTCAAGGAGACGTGGATATCCATGCCGCCGCCGAAGCCGGAATGCAAATGGGCGTGGCCTGGATCCGGAATTATCACCCGAATGAAATCGACAGCTATGGAGGAAGCCAACGCATCAGTCCGACTGATTTTGTAATCTTGAACGGATACACGGTTAACGACAGCATTACGTGCCTTTTACCTCCTGCAGTACCGGAATGTCGACTCATCGTTACAGCTACCTTGGGACCCCAGCACGATTCATTGACGATCACCTGGGACATGGTCAATTCCCCTATGCCCGGCGGCCCCACACCTTTCAATTGCACGCCGACCATGTCCAACTGGCAAGAGACCCTCACCCCCGGAACCCTGTAAACATAATGGTTAAACGCACTATCCAAACATCCAAGTCCGGCTTTACCATCGGCCTTGAGCATGATCATCATGGGATCCGGGCCGCACGCCTCGCCGTCGATGGCCGCGGAGGTTATTCCATCGATCGCCTCGAAGAAGCCAAGGGCGATTTCGTCGAAGACGACGGCCTGCTCGAAGGCTTCCGGCAGGTGAAGGACAAGTTGTCGCCGGGCCCGCGTGATGCGATCGTGGCTTGCATCTCCGGCAAACAGGCCTTCGCATCGCAAATGGAATTCCGGAATCTGCCCCATGAGGAAATGGAGCAGGCGCTCAGGCTGGAGTTGAGGAAGACTGTCCACTTCGAGGTCGCCACTTCAACCTTGGACTATCAGTTCCTCTCCGATGGTAGCGCCAATGGAGGCACGGCCCAGGTCCTGGTCGCCTTGGCCGCCAATATCTTGCTCAACCGGGAAACCCGGCTTCTGGAAAAGTCCGGGCTGAAACCGACGGCTGTCGACATCCTGGCGGTCGCAGTCGCCAATTCCATGTGGACATGGAAGAGCGGCGAAACGGGAACCCATCCATTGGTGGCATTGCATGTCGGCCCCCAGGTTTCCACCATAGTCATCGACGGCGACGAATCCCCCTTCTTCAATCGCAATGTTTACTTTTCTGCGGAAGACACTTTGGGGAAAAATACTGCGCCTGCGGAGCGAGACAAGCGCGTGAAGGAACTGGCCGACGAGGTTGCCCGTTCGCTGGCTTTTTATGAGAAGAATTCCATCGGTTTCGGATTCAAGGAGCTGGTACTATTGGGGGAATTCCTGGAGGCGCCGTCCTTGGAAGATCAACTTCGCCGGCATGCCGGATTGCCGGTGACCAAGATGAACCTGGCCTCCAAATTCGGATTCCACCTTGCCACCGAACCGGGACATTTTGATTTGGCCATAGCCTTGGCGATGAGAGGCGAGATATGAGCGCGACCGGGCCGGCCCTGTATCGTATCAACCTCATCCGCGAAATGCGGGAGCGCGAGAAGAAGGCGGAACAACAGCGCAGCATGACCGCGACCATCGGACTCATTTGCTTCGGGCTCTTTCTAATGTCCTTGATTTATTCCGGACTGACCATCTGGCAAATGGAACGCGTGATTGCCGGCGAACAGGTCAAGCTTAATCATCTGAAACAGGAGTACCAGAAATATACGGCCGCCAGTCTGATCGTCGACAAGTCGGATATCGAACTTCTCAACGACCTCCAGAGCCGCGGCATTTTCTGGACCAAGAAGCTCGCCACCATGGCCAAATACCTTCCGGACAATTATTCCATCACACACTTCACCTTCGGGAATAATGAAATGCAGATTTCGGGCTTCGGATACATAACCCCGCAGCAGGATCAACTTCTCATCCTGGACGGATACCTCAATCGCTTGCGCACCGATTCGACCTATGCTGATGTGTTCACCAAGCTCCATCTCAACTCCGCGCAGCGCACCGAAGATGGAGCCGGTCGCGTATCGTTCAACTTCTCCTCCTATACCGCGAAATGGAAGGCACCATGAAATCAGGAGAGGCTTTGCTCATCGCCATGTCGGTTATCGCCATCGCGATCATCCCTATCGATCTCATGTACACTTCGCAATTCGTTCCCCGATTCAAGGAAATGGAAAAGCAGAGGATTATCACGTCCAACCAATTGGCCACGGCGAAAATCGTTTCCGAGAATCTCAACCACGTCCGGGATCTGGTCTATCGCAATATGGAATTCCGGGGCCAGAAGGATACCGTATCCCAGGAGTCCATCCTTTTCGAATTCCTGACCTCGTGCGTGAACGATCTCAAGATGCGCCTCGTCTCGGTCCGACCCTCGCATCCCAGCGTCTCGGGAAGGGTGACGACCTACGGTTACGATATACAGCTCGAAGGCGACTTCTTCAGCTTCGGCGAATTCTGCTCGAAGCTCGAGAACAGCCAGCGTCTCCTCGCGCTTACTTCCTTCGATGTATCTCAAATCGGAAAGGAGATCCCAGCGGCTGCTCCAGTCAATAAGTCCAAGGGCGCAGTCGCGGCCCAACCTTCAGGCCGTCGTGGAATAAGCATCACCATGCATCTGGACACCTTTCGCGTGAAGAAAGGCGTTTGAATGAAATACAACCCCTTTGCAGCAGCAGCCGCGCTCGCCATGGTCCTAGCCTTGGGCCTGGCGCTACGGATTTCCTCGCAGAACAGCGGCTTCGCCCAAGTCGTCAATGAATCCCTGGCCACCAACGAAGGCTATGATCAGAAATTCATCGACCTCGTCAACCACCTCGAAGACGTGATGAAGCGCCGCGCCAGCTTCGCCTATCCCGGCGGCAAGGACCCTATGACCGGCCGTCGCCGAGAAGTGGCCAGCGCCACCGACGAGCCCACCGCCCCGCGCCGCGTGGCCGAGATCAAGACCGCGGCCGTCAAGGGCAAGACCCCGGTCGCCAAGCCGGACTCCACCGCCAAGGTTCCCGAGGCGCCGGTCGATCATGTCAAACTCACCGCCATCATCGCCGATGATTACGGGCAGCATACGGCCATCGTCATGGACGGCGAGCGATCCCAATCCGTGGACGTGGGCGATATGGTGAGCGGACGCAAAGTCCTCAAAATCACAGCCAAGGAAATCACCATGGAAAACGACTCCGAGCTGTTCACTTACGATCTCTCGGGAAACCGCACCTACCAGCACAAATGACGAGCCCTTGTGTTTAGCGCAGGGCGCGGACCTGAGGCGCGGGCGCAAGGCTCAGTCGCGAAGCGCGGGGCCTAATTACTACTTTTGGCCACGGCACCATTAATCGAACCGGCCTTCCGCATTGACGGGATCGGCACCGGCAGAGGAGTGAGAATGACTTTCACGATTGGGGAAAACAAGGCCCTTGCGACGGCCGCCGCGCTGGCATGGGCCCTGTGCGCCTTCCCTTCGGAAAGCCTGGCCGCGCCCATCATCGCCACCGGACCCTCCTCCGTGCTGGCGCCCGCGCCCCTGGAGATCAAGGTCGAATCGCCCATCATCACCAAGGATCCCAATCCTCTCCTGCGCACCACCATTTCCCTCAACGCCCAGGATGCGAGCCTCTCCGAGATCCTCAAGGTCATGGCCGATCGCTCCAGCATGAATTTCGTCGCGGGCGAAGGCGTGCAGAAGGCGAAGATCTCCATCATCCTCAACAAGACGCCCGTATCGGAAGCCATCGATCTCATCGTGCGCGCCGCGGGCCTCTCCTATGAAATCATCGGCAACTCCGTGCTCATCGGCGAGTCCGGCAAGCTCAAGGACGAAGTGGGCCAAAGCGGTTATGTCATCGCGCTCAACTATGCGGATGCGGAGGAAGTGGCCGGCATGCTGGTCGACCTCAGCAAGAATATCAAGGTGGACAAGGGCGGCAACCGCCTCATCGCCTATGCTAGCCCGCGCGTTATCAACGAGATCGAGCGCATCGTGCGTTCGCTTGATCATCCGAATACCCAGGTGCTTCTGGAAACCAGGCTGATCGAAGTCTCCCTGGACAATACCAACAATTATGGAATCGATTGGGGCGCGCTGTCCCCGGTCCAGACCAGCATCGGCTTCCCGGCCGTTCCGGTGTCGAGCGGTTACCTGCTCAAAGGCGGCGTGCGCGGTCCGCTCAACCTGAACGTGCTGCTGGACATGCTCATCCAGAACGGGGATGCGCGCGTGCTGATGAACTCCAAATTAACCACCACCAACAATCGCGAAGCCACCTTGCTCATCGGCGAAAAGATCCCGTACGTGATCCAGACCTACAACTCCGCGGCCCTGGCCGGCGGCGGCGCCAACCAGCAGGTGCAGCATGAGGAAGTGGGCGTCAAGATCCGAATGATGCCTCATGTGAATGAGGATGCGGAAATCACGCTCAACTTGGAGCCGGAGGTCAGTTCCATCACCGGCTATAAGGGCCCCAATTCGGACCTTCCCCTGGTCAAGGTCCGTACCACCAAGACCACGGTGCGCGTCACGGATGGCCAGACGATTTTCCTGGCGGGCCTGCTCTCAGAGGACGAGACGGTGGAGCTGCGGAAGATTCCCATCCTCGGCCAGATACCGGTGCTGGGCGCGCTGTTCACGCATAAGCTCAGCGTGAAACGGAAGACCGACCTCATCATCGAAATCCGCCCCAAGATCATCCGCAAGTCTTCCGAGCTGGTGATGACCGAGCCCTTCAAGGCCGCGGATTCCACTGGCGCGAAGTAGGGGCCGAAAGGTCAACCGCTGAGGGCGGCTTTTCTGCTACCCCTATTTATTTTCCGGTTGGCTGGCCTCCCACGCTTCTTTCTTGGGGACAAGGTCAAATCCATTCCCAAGGCATCACACACCCTGAAAAGAGTTTCAACATTGCACGCACGGGCATTTTCAACCTTGGACAATTGCTGCTGGGTAATGTGAGCCCGGTCTGCCAAGGCCGACTGAGTCATGCCCTGGCTCTCCCTGGCCTGGGCGATTTCAAGAGCCAGCCGGGCAGCATTGAGCTCTTTTTCAAATCCTTGGGCGAACGCTTTATCCTTTAATTTTATTTCGAGATGGTCGCGAAAGCGAATCATAGAAGGCCTCTCCTTTCGTAAATCTACGAATGACATCGGCCTTTGCTTTGAGGGCCTTTGTAATCTGGTCATCAGGTACCCGAGACGATTTCTTTGTGAAGGCATGCGTCAGGACGATGATATTCCGGAAGCAAAAAAAATAAAGAATACGAACTTGGTTGCCGGTCAATTTAATTCGGAGTTCATGAATCCCATCCCTTAGCAAGTCGACATAAGGCCTGGGAACGTGTGGCCCCTTCTCTTCCAACAGGGAAATCCATGCAAGTATTTTTTGCTGTTCCTCGCTTTTTCTAGAGTCGATGAAATCCTGCAGATCGCAAAGGCCGGCTTCGGTTTGGTAATACAGGACGCGCCAAGCAAATTCCACTCCTTGTCCTTCCTAAAATTATACATCAGATATGATGTAAAGTCAATCGATTTTCCCGAAGCGCGAGCTTGGGAGCTATGGTTAAAAGTGGGCTGATTCCCGTTTGATGCGAATTTAAATGCGGTTTAAAATGAAGGCTTTGCGCCGTGTCACAATCCGGGCCAAGGTGCGGGGGCCAATTGGAGTTTCACCGGATTATTGAATCATTCCCGGTCAGGCAAGCGTTGGCCGCTGGGGACGGCTGGTTTTGTGAAGCCTTATTTCAGTTCAGCTGGCCCGCTTGTATTGAGCGTTTACTTTTCCGGGCGCTTTTAAATTTTCCTTTATTTTTTCGGCCAACATCATTTTCATGAAGGATTGATAGGGGATGTCGTTTTTGTTCGCGACCAATTTTATGTCGCTAAGCAAACCCGTGGGAAGCCTAAGTGAAATCACTTCGGTGGAGGGTTTGAGATTGGAGAGCGTTACTTTCTTGGCCTTGCTTTTATCGAAGTAATCGAGAGGGCTCTCTTTGGACCAAAATGCGCGCTCTTCATCTTCATTTTTGAATTTCGGGATTTTCTTCTTATTGGGCTTCATAATATTTCTTTTCCTTCCTACTCATGTCTCTAGCGGATATGACTCTGATTTTCCTTTTCCTGATACAGAATACGACGAGTAGCAGCCGGTCCAGATCCGTTTTTCCAAAAGCGTAAAACCGGGATTCAGCGCCTGAGTGCTTTATGTCATCAATTACGACCAAAGGCTGGTTGAAAAAAACCATCTCGCACTCAACGGCTCTTACCTGATGGCTAACCCAGTTTTTGTCCCGGTTTCCCTCGTCCCAGTCAAATCCTTCGACAAGGTCAAGTTCATCCATTTGTATATTATAGCCATATACGCATTTATCCGCAAGTCAAACGATCTGGTGATGACCGAGCCCTTCAAGGCCGCGGATTCCACCACCGCAAAGTAGAATCGAGGGCTAGGCGGCTGGAAGCGGCTGTTTTATGCCTTCTTTTTTCTTGAGAAACGGCTGTACTCTCGGTTGTGCGTAGCGGATTTTCGAGTTGACTGCAATGGAGTTCCTTTTTTCGATCCTTGAGGCTTGTGTCTAATCCTGAGCGAATAAGGACTCTTCTTTTTTGACGCAGGAGTACGCAATAACGTTTTTTTTACCTCCGGCATCGTGTTCATTAAGGTCATTAATATTTCGACGGACTTTGGATAATCTTGCCGCCCTTGCTCCCAACTTTGAAGGGTCCGTACATTCGCCCCTACGGCTTTTGCCAATTGACTTTGGGAAAGCTTCAGCTTATCCCTGCGCAAACGCTGAAGCGAAACAGCCCTGGACTTTCTTTTTTTATCGTCCACCTTGGCGAGCCGAACTAGTTCTGAAATGTCTTCGTCAGAATCGGCCAGCTCGGCGGCATGGGCTTCCAAATATTCTTCCATGGCCTTGGTGTCATCGCTTTTTTTCATGGTCTCACCTTGAATGTTTTTTCGTGTAGAAGGGGCTGTAAAATGCGGTAATAAGCCATAGCGTCCCGACCCTCTTTTCAAAAGGCACCATGTAGATAGCCTTGCCTTTCCTGACCAAAAGGACTTTTTGATCAGGATACGCAGGGCCCCGATTTATAACGACCTTAACCAAATTTCCCTGGCCTATTAGGCTTACAATTTCCGGAAAGGAAATACCGTGCTTTTTTTGGATATCCAGATTTTTAGCTGGATCCCAATCGTAGTGCTTCAGCATATTATACGCATTTCACGTATAACCAACAAGATGATCAACACGTTATTTCTGCTTTCATAGTTGTCAAAGGGACGCGACAACTACTGCATTTAAGCAGGATTTATTACAGCGGCTATGCCCTGTATCACAATGGAAGGGGGCGGCTATCCAATCTCGAAACTATTCGAGAAAGCCCCCCCTTTAATTCAAGGCCTGAACTCCAAAAGCACCGAACCCGCCCTCTGATTCTCGAACCCGAGCTTGATCCAATCCGCCGATCTCGCCACGTCGCCGGAAACCTCCACTTCGTCCAGGCTCCCGATGAACTCATAGCCGGCCTTCTTATTGCCGTGCTTGCCGATCACGAACCGGGGAAAGTAGGAGTACTCGAGCGCGCCCGTTTGCGCCATGCTCGCGGAGAGCTTGCCGTCCACGTAGATGTTCAGGGCGGCCCCGTCATAGGTGCCGGAAAGCTGGTGCCAGGCCGTGTCGAACAGGCTCTCCTTGGTGTCCAGCGCGACCGCGCTCTTGCCCAGGATGGTAATGCGCCCCGTCCCGCTGGGATTGAGCCGCAGGTTGTAGTTGTCGCCCATGCTGAGGATGTTTCCGCCCAGGGGCGAGGTCTTGGAGGTGGTGTTGAGACAAGCACGCTTAAGCCCAATGCCTTTCGGAAACCCCGTCCAGCCTAGCTT